>JAZRLD010000077.1:0-13537 GCA_045646685.1 Alistipes sp.
CCAAGCGACAGAGCAAATATCACCAACAGAGAGAGAAATATACCCACAATCTTACGGCGCAAAACAGCCTGACACAGATAGGAAAGGCCCAAAATAGAGGCAAACATCGTAGCCGCCTTCAGCCACGACTCTGCCGAGCCTAACTCTTTGGGCATAGAGGGCATAGCCGACGGAAAGAGCGTAGCCAGCAGCAGCACGATAGCACCCGCATAGACAATTACCCAATCCTCATTCTTTAATGTAGCGATTAGTTTTTTCATCATTATAATTAGGTTTTGTTTTCGCAAAGAGAAAGAATTTGTATAACAATAGCTATTTTAACCCACCTCAAGGGTGGCTTTTCCTCCTCGCGGCTCGGCAAAGAGTGCAAGCACTCTCTGCTCTCGCTCCGCATTGTCGGTTGAGGCTGGTCGCAGGTCGAGGATGCGGAGCATACAAGAGGTATGTGAGCATTCCGAGAGCAAGCCAGACACCCAAATAGCCTTGTTAGACATATTCTTTACTTCTTATCTACCTCGTTTAGAGCGTAGGCATAAGCACCCAAAGAGATAGCCGTGCTTGCGCCGATGTGTGAAATCATCACACCGATGCGCTTCATAGGATCGTATGTAACAACCTTATCCGAGCCATATACGGGCAAATCGCGTGATGCGCCCTTTGCAAACTGCTCGAACTCGGCCTCATTATCCAAATCAAATACCTTCATCTGCACACGGTCGAAAGCCTCGCCACCGATAGAGTGCATCTGCGAGCGCAACTCCTCCAAAAGTGAAGGCATAATATACTTCTTGGCAGCTGTAATACCGCCACCGATTACGATAACACCGTCAATCAACGTAACGGCCGTAGCCATAGCGTCACCCGCAACCTCGCCCATTGTAGCGAAAGCCTTGCGCGCAGCCTCCTGATTACCCTCGCGAGTACCCTCGGCAATATCATAAATATCCTTGGGCTGCAAAGTCGGATCGTCAATGCCCGACTCCTCCTTATATACACGCTTCACGGCACGAACGGCAACACCATCCTCAACCATCACGCCGGGCATATGCTTGTGGCGCAGGCAGAAGGTCTCGATGCAAGAGTTATCGCCAGTATGCAACTCACCATTAGTCACAAAGCCGAAGCCGAAACCTGTACCGAATGTATAACCGAGCAGAGTCTGATAACGCTTTGCGCTACCCAACTTCTCCAACTTCTCGTTAATCTCGGGCAGAGCACCCGCCAACGCCTCACCATAGGCGTAGAGGTCGGCGTCGTTGTTGATATATACGGGAATACCGAATTTCTCCTCAAGGAATGGGCCCAACGCCACACCATCGCGGAACGATGGGAAGTTAGGCAAGTAGAATCCACCCACGATACCGTTAGCGTAGTCGGCAGGACCAGGGAAAGCGAAGCTGATAGCAACGGGCTTATGGTCAAGTTTTGCCATAACCTGCTCAAAACCATCAACCAATGTGGCCATACATTTATCCAAATCGTCGGCATTCGATGGCAAGGTGATAGGATCTACAATAAACTTATTGGCTCTGATAGCTCCGAATACAAAATTTGTTCCGCCAGCATCGAGCGTGATGACTGTTCTTTGATCGTTTCTGTACATTGTAATGCAGTTTTTGTTGAATATTTATCAAAGATAGTGATTTTGTGTGAATTTTCATCACAAAATACCTATATTTGTGGTTAAGAACTAAATTTATAACCAAATACACAAAATTATGAAGAAATTTTTACTCTCACTTTGCGTTGTAGCTGCTGCGTTTATGACAGCGTGCAACCAGACTGCCGAGGCTCCCGCAGCAAAGGCAAACAACATTGAGACTATTCTCAAGAACCTGCACGACCCCAAGTCAAATCAGGTTATCGTAGTGTGCCACCGTGGTGACTGGCGTAACTATCCCGAGAACTCAATCCCAGCTATCGAGTCTGTAATCAAGATGGGTGCTGATATGGTTGAGATTGACATTCAGCTCACAAAGGATAGCGTACTCGTACTCTCACACGACCGTACTATCAACCGTTGTACAACAGGTAAGGGTAACATCAACGAGCTCACTTACGAGGAGATTCAGCAGTACTACCTCAAGACCGCTCACGGCACTCGTTCATCGCTCGACCTCAAGATGCCCACATTGGAGGAGGCTTTGGCAGTATGTAAGGACCGCATCACCGTTAACCTCGACAAGGGTTATGACTACTACGACCTCGTAGTGGAGATTACAGAGAAGTTGGGTGTAACAGATCAGGTACTTATCAAGGGTAGCAAACCCGTAGCTGAGGTACAGGCTAAGATGGCTGAGCACAAGAACAACTTGCTCTATATGCCCGTTATCACTCCCACAAACGAGAAGCACAAGCCTCTGTTCGAGGACTACCTTGCAGAGAAGCCCCAGCTCGCTTATGAGATTTGCTTCGACGAGATTAACCCCACTGTGGAGTCTGCTATTAAGCGCGTATTGGAGAGTGGTTCAAAGCTTTGGGTTAACACTTTGTGGAACTCATTGTGTGGTGGTTTGAGCGACGATATCGCTTTCGAGACATCGGCTGCTGAGGTTTATGGTAAGATTGTAGATATGGGTACTACAATTATCCAGACTGACCGTCCCGAGATGCTTATCGAGTACTTGCGTTCACGCGGCTTGCACGAGTAAGCAATATCTGATATACTTGATATAGAAATGGTGCCCAAAACATTTTGGGCACCATTTTTTATTGAGAAGGCAGGCAATGAAGCCCTCCTAATCTAAATTGTAATTTCGGCGTAGAGCAGAGAATAAACTACAGCCTTATCGTAATACGAGATATAACACAAAACAGGCAAAGCCGAAAGGCTACTATCTATCATCTGCCACGCCACAATACAGGCCTAAGGGCCTCATACAACGCAAAAAAATACTCTGATACCTAAACAGATATCAGAGTATATATTTCAAGCCTTAAAGCTCTAAATCGAGTTACTACAAAATTACTTTGTAAGCTCAGCGAGCGCAGCCTTAGCAGCCTCTACTGAAGGACCAGCAGTAACCTTCTTCAAAGCAGCGATAGCCTTATCCTTCTGCTCCTTTGAGTTGTAAGCAGTACCGAGCTGGAAGTAAACTGAGCTCTTGTCTGCCTCGTCAGCCTGTGCCTCAGCAGCAGCCTCACCCAACTCGATTACCTTATCGTAATCCTTCTTCAAGAGGTAAGCCTGGATAGTAATCTTCTGTGCCAAAGCCTTATCCTCCAAAGTCTCAGCCATAGCGATGATACCATCGAAATCGTTAGCCTGCTGCAACTGAGCAATCTTGTTGTTTGTGTACATAGCTACCTTAGCCTTTGCATCAGCGATAGCTGCATCGTACTTCTGACCTGCGGGCAAAGCAGCAATCTCAGAGCAAACCTTTACACCCTCAGCATACTTATCCATCTTGAAATAGCTCTCAGCCAAGTTCAATGCCATAGCTGTGTTCTTCTTGTCAGCCTCGTAACCCTTAGCGAAGATCTCAGCAGCCTTCTCGTAGTTACCATCGTTGAAGTAAGTACCACCCTGTGACTGATAAACCATACCCAACATACGACCAGCATTGTTCTTAACAGCAGTGTTCTTGTAAGCTGTAGCCTTCTCAATAGCTGTGTTCAACACCTTGATAGCCTCTGCATACTTTGCATCCTTAGCCTCTGCAGTAGCAGCCTTCTGTGCAGCAGCCGCAGCTGTACGACCTACATAGAAATAAGCGATAGGAAGGTTCTTCTTAGCGCTGTTTACCTGCTCGAGAACAGCATCCTCCTCAGACTCTGCGCCCTCGGCGATAACCTTCTCCAACAACTCAGTTGCCTTTGCATAATTCTTTGCAGCCAAAGCGTCGTTCGCCTCCTGTGCAACTGCGAGTACATCTGACTGAGCAAAAGCTACGCTAAAGCCCATCAACGCAACTACCAACAAAACAAACTTTCTCATAATCTTTAATGTGTTTTAATTAGGTTTTTTATTTATTGAATCTATTTACTGAATATTCAAATTTGCCTACAACCCACAAAGGTAGAGATTTTTTTTATTTCAACAAAATTTCAGCCCCTATCAAATTTATTATAGTGTAAATTCTCTATCTCAGGCTCTTAAAGAACTCCGTCATCAGCGACTCACACTCCTCGGCCAACACGCCTCGCTCAACGATGGTCTTGGGGTGGAATATACGCCCCGAAACGGTTGTATAACCGCGCTTGGGATCGTCAGCACCATACACTACCCTATCAATCTGACTCCAGGCCAGCGCGCCTGCACACATAATACAAGGCTCAACAGTAACGTACAACGTACACCCTTTCAGGTATTTACCACCAAGCGTCGCAGCGGCAGCCGTAATGCTCTGCATCTCGGCGTGCGCCGTAGCATCGCACAGCGTTTCAACCAGATTATGACCTCGGCCAATCACTCGTTCGCCACACACAACAACAGCTCCAATGGGGACCTCCTGCTCTTTTAACGCTTTTCGGGCCTCATCTATTGCCATACGCATAAACTTTTCGTCACGCTGAATGTTATTTTTCTCCTGCTGCTCCATAAAACAGTCGCGAATTTAATTATTTCATCACTAAAAAACAAAGATGATAAAAAATATCCATTTTTTTGTATATTTGCGTGATAATATAGAAATAATCACAAAAACACAATAAACTATGTACAGAAGTCATACGTGCGGAGAGCTCAGAATTGACCACGTTGGTCAGAGCGTAACGCTTTCAGGATGGGTGCAGAAGGTGCGTAATTTGGGTGCAATGACATTTATTGATTTGCGCGACCGTTACGGCATCACCCAGATTGTTGTCGAGGAGAACTCTCCCGAGCAGACTCGCGAGGTTGCATCGAAGCTGGGCCGCGAGTTTGTATTGCAGGCTACAGGCCGCGTAATTGAGCGTTCATCAAAGAACCCCAAGATGCCTACGGGCGATATTGAGGTGGCTATCGACTCTTTGAAAATCTTGAACGAGGCACAGACACCTCCCTTTACTATCGAGGAGAACTCGGACGGTGGCGACGACCTTCGTATGAAGTATCGTTACCTCGACCTTCGTCGTCCTCCCTTGCAGCGTAATATGGAGTTGCGTCACCGTATGGCACACGCCATCCGTACATTCCTCGACAAGGAGGGATTCCTCGAGATTGAGACTCCCTACTTGGTGGGCTCTACACCCGAGGGTGCACGCGACTTCGTTGTACCCAGCCGTATGAACCCCAACCAGTTCTACGCACTGCCCCAGTCACCCCAGACTTTGAAGCAGTTGTTGATGGTTGCAGGTTACGACCGTTACTTCCAGATTGTACGTTGCTTCCGCGATGAGGACCTGCGCGCTGACCGTCAGCCCGAGTTCACACAGATCGACTGCGAGATGTCGTTCGTAGAGCAGGAGGACGTTTTGGAGATTTTCGAGCGTTGGGCAAAGTATATGTTCAAGGATGTTATGAACGTAGAGTTCTCGGAGCCCTTCCAGCGTATGCCTTGGATTGAGGCTATGGAGAAGTACGGTTCTGATAAGCCCGATTTGCGTTTCGGTATGGAGTTCCACGACATTACCGACCTCGCTCACGGCCACTCATTCCCCGTATTTGACGATGCAGAGTATGTTGTAGGTTTCGCCGCTACGGGTTGCGCAGGCTACACACGTAAGCAGATTGACGCCTTGACTGAGTATGTTAAGCGTCCGCAGGGGGGTGCCAAGGGTTTGGTATGGATTCGTAAGGACGAGCAGGGCAACCTCAAATCATCTATTGATAAGTTCTACTCTGCAGAGGATTTGCAGGCTATGGCCGAGCGTATGGGTGCGCAGAACGGCGATTTGATGCTCGTTTTGTGCGGCAAGAAGTTCAAGGCCCTCACGCAGCTCTGCGCATTGCGTCTGCACGTTGCCGAGTTGCTCGGCTTGCGCGATCCCAAGAAGTTCGCACCGTTGTGGATTGTTGACTTCCCGATGTTCGAGTGGGACGACGAGACAGAGCGCTACTACGCTATGCACCACCCCTTCACATCGCCCAAGCCCGAGGATGTGCAGTATCTCGAGAGCGATCCCGGCCGCGTACGTGCCAACGCTTACGACTTCGTATGTAACGGTACGGAGATTGGTGGCGGTTCAATCCGTATCCACGACGCGCAGTTGCAGGCTCTTATCTTCAAGATTTTGGGCTTCACACCCGAGAAGGCACAGGAGCAGTTTGGCTTCCTGATGAACGCGTTTAAGTTTGGTGCGCCTCCTCACGGTGGCTTGGCATTCGGTTTCGACCGTTTGTGCTCACTCTTCGGTGGCTCGGAGTCTATCCGTGACTTCATCGCATTCCCGAAGAACAACGCAGGCCGCGACGTTATGTTGGACGCTCCCTCGGTTATCGACCAGTCACAGCTCGACGAGTTGTATCTCTCATTGGTAAAGCCCGAGTAAGGATATACACATTATAATAAAGCCCCAGCTCTAATCATATAATTAGGCTGGGGTTTATTATTTATATATAGTAAGACATTATCCACTCTATCCCTTGTTAGAGAAGATAAAAAAAAACGAGCCTGACCAATCGGTCAAGCTCGTTTTATCATATTAGCGGCGGAAACCACCGGGGCCACCGAAACCACCGGGGCCACCGAAGCCACCGGGACGACCACCCATACCAGGACCACCAGGACCACCGAAGCCACCACGATTATTACCGCGGCTGTTGCCACCCTCGCTGATGCCGTAGTCAGAGAGTACTCGTGAACCTCTCTTACCGAATACGCGCAAGTTATAGTTGAACTGTGCGGTGAAGTAGCGACCGATTACGCTATTCGAAGAGTTCTGTGTAAAACCAGAGCCTGTCGTACGTGAGAAGGCTGTGTTCTGGTTGAGCAAGTCGTTTACACCGACCATAACCTCACCCAAACGGTTCTTGAAGACCTTACGACCGATGTATGCATTCACGAGAGTGTACTCTGTGTTATAGTCGTTAGTGAAACCGATGTTCTGAACGTAGTTAGCACTTGCTGTGAATGTGAATCCACCCAAGAATACCGCCTTGAAAGTACCTGTTGCCGAGTGGTTGAAGTACTCGTTTGCACCACCCTTCGATGCGAGAGAGTTCTTTGCCTGATTGTAACCTCCGTGCCAAGAGAGTGTGAAATCGATATTCTCCGAGATATTACTACCCAACACCACGCGAGCGTTGTAACCGATGTTGCTTGCAGTGTTAACCTGACCATTTACCAATGAAGGGCTCTGCGAGTAGTGTACACCTCCCGAGATGTTGAAGTTACACTTCATAAAGTTCAAAGGCAAACCGTAGCTGAGGTTTGTACCGATATTCATCGTTCCGTCCTTTACATTCTCGTATGTGCTATACTGAATGGGGCGGTTGCTGCCAGCCAGCTCGGGAATCATATCGTTGGTAATGCTGTTACCTGTGTACATACTTGATGCAATGGTGTTCTTCGACTTGTTGAACATCATCATCCACATAAATGTACGTCCCTTCTCCAAGTTAGTGTGGTTGTAGTGGAACATCACATTGTGTGAGTATGTGGGGTGCAACTTCTCGTTACCGCGCGAAACGTACTGTGCGTTCGATACGTCGAGAATACTGTTCAACTGACGAATGTCGGGGTTAGAAGTATTTGAACGAACAAACAGACGGATAGAGTTCTGCTGGTTGATGTTGAAGTTACCCATCAAGAAGTATGTAAAGTCGTTGTAATCGCGTGTTACGTTTACATCCTTTGATGACTGGATAAAACCGTTGAGTGTCGAGTACTGATACTCAAGGCTCAATACAAGCACGTTACCACCCTTGTTCCAGTTGAAGCGAGGACCGATGTTATGGCGTGTGTTATCGCTCTGGAAACGGTTTGAGAGCAAGTTATCGATAACACCGTTAGTATATGTGTCGTCGTCGCCGTAGTTTGTAGTCTCCTTAATGCTCTTACGAGTGTTGTAGTTGAAGTTATAGCGCAAGCTGAACTGTGTAGTCTTACTCAAGGGCTCAGTGTAGTTAAATGATGCACTTACACCTGTATTCTCCGAGTCAGAGATGTTTGAGAGGTGGCGCAACAAGGGGTAGTGCTCGCCTGTAGCCTCATTCATCAAAGTCTGCTGAGTAGAGAAGCTGCGTGACTCGTTGTTGTTGTCGCGGTGGTTGATGCGAGCATCAGCTGTAAGGAAGCGGCCATTCTTGCCCAACTTCAAACGATACTGCAAGAACTCCGAGAAGTTATAACCGCCATTGTCACCCTCGCTACCGCTACGAATGATGTCGTACAAGTTGTCGGGATTCTCAGGGTCGGGACCAATCTGCAAACCATCTGTGCGGCTGAAGGGATCGTGCTGCTGGAAGCTGAGGTTTGTACGTGACATCAACGACTGCTTGTCCGAGATACGCCAGTCCAAACGCGCATTCAAACGGTGGTTGTAGTTACGATTGTCAGAATGGCCCTCCTGCTCCAATGTACCCAAATCCTCGAGCGGAGCCTCGTACCACTTGATAAGCTCCGAGAGGTTGCGTGTACGAGTCTGGTTGTAGAAGTAGCTTGCCTGCAACTTTACCTTCTCCTTCTCACCCCACGAATCAGAGTAGTTCAAACCGATTGAGCCTACGTTAGCAAGACCACGCTGGGGACGTCGCATACCGCCACCACCATCACCATCAATGCCGAGGATATCCTCGAATGAGAAGTTCTGCTGGTTGACGTTGTTCAACAAACCGATCAACGATATGCGGCTTGAGCCGTGGAAATAGTTTACGTTACCACCTAACATATACTTGTGATGCTCGGTAATCTCGTCGGTGTCGGGCTGGTAGCCGTAACCTGCATATACCTTACCGAATACACCCTGACGCATACTCTCGTGAGTGATGATATTGATAGCCTTGTAGCTCTCGCCATCGTCCACGCCCGAAAACTCGGCGTTATCGCTGAGCTTGTTGAATACCTCAACGCTCTTTACTGACTGCGCGGGAAGAGAGTTAAGCGCCGTAGATACGTCCTCACCGAAGAACTCCTTACCATCGACAAGAATCTTCTTTACGGTCTCACCCTGTGCCTCTACCTGACCATCTGTAACGGTGATACCCGGCATCTTCTTGAGCAATCCCTCTACGTCGGCATCGTTTGCTACCTTGAAAGCGTCGGCATTATAGGCTACCGTATCACCCTTCTGCGATGCGCGGATAGCCTGCACGGTCTTCACTACGGTCTCAATCTTTGTAGCCTCCTCCTCGATGGCAACCTTGCCCAAATCGACAGTTGCGGCATTTGCCTTCAGGTCAACGACCTTGTCGGCATAACCCAAGAACGAGATTTTAATCTTATAATCTCCGCGCTTGATGCCCGAGATGGTTGTTGCACCATTAAAGCCCGAGGTGAAGAATTTTGTCTTATCCTCGTTGTCGGGCTCTGCTGCTGGAGCAACAGCAACCACTGCACCTGCAACACCCTCCTGCGTAGTAGCGTCAATAACAGTAAGTGTTATCTTGCTGTTCTGCGCAAACGACAAAGTCGAGATACAGATAAAAAGTAAAGTAATTAGAAATCGTTTCATCTTTTATTGTTTTTATTATTATTTTCTGCCTGTAATTCCACGCGTATTTACACGCGCGTTTAAAACCGATGCAAAGATAGTGTTTTATACGTGAGAAACTACACCCTTACGGGTGAAACGACCTATAAAGGGGGTGAAATGACCTATCCAAAGGGTGAAAATTCGTCAAATTGTGCTCTGATTGCAAAAATAATCCCTCCGCGAAGCATATCTCGCAAAAAAACGAGGGTGTCTAAAAGACACCCTCTCCGAAAAACAACCTAATTTCCATTACTGCCCTTGAATGGAATATGGAACTCTAAAAGATCGGACTGAATTTAGAATCCCATTCCGCCATCGAAGCCTCCACCGAAGCCACCCCCGCCAAATCCGCCGGGACCTCCCATACCGCCAGGCCTACCCATTCCGCCGGGGCCACCCGGACCGCCGAAACCACCCATACCGCGGTTCATACGGTTCTCTGCCTGCTGTTGCTTCTGCTTCGACCATTTCTTGTACTGCGACTCGCTCAAGATAGACTTCATAGCCTCGTCTGTTGCGGCCTCACGGCCCTTCTGCATCTTGCGCATCTGTTCCATCAGTTTCGCCTGCTCGGTGATGTTGGCGAGGTTGAGCTGGTAAATCACCTCGGCCTGATCCTCTGTGAGCTTGAGCGACTGCACCATCTGCTCTGTCTGCATTTTGGCAATGTTCTCAGGGGTAAATTGCGAACGGTCGGGGCGTTGACCTCCACCGTTGGGCATTTGGGCATATGCCGAACCAACAACCATTGTTGCCAAAACGACTGTTAATAGGCGAAAAATAGATTTCATCGCAGTTGAAATGTTATATGATAATCTTCTATTCTTTCACACCTTTTGGCCAAATTTGAGCTAAATACGACCAAAACTCTCCTCCATAACTATCACAAATATATGTTTATTTTTCAAAAAAAACACTTCACCTACGGCGAAATGACCAAAATACGGGGTGAATCGCCCAAGTGCTGAATGGCGAAGATTTTAGAATTCCTAAATAGTCCAATTGGAATAGGTTAATGACCAATCGCGTGTGGTGTAGCGACAAGCAGCTGAACGATTAAAATCACCATCAACATAAAAAATGAGGGTGCCCAAATGGACACCCCGCATATTGTTAATTTGCCGATGTTACGGCCATCAGCCAATGCTTAAATTCTGGCACACGCGCCTTCGGAATGATAATCTTTTCGGGCGTTTCGATGGTCAGATTGAGCGAAAGTCGGCTGCCAAACCACACGGCGATATCCTTCACAGCCTTGCGCGATACGATAAATTGGCGGTTGGCGCGGAAGAACTCATCCTCGGGCAGAGTGGATTGCAACACCTCCAACGTACGGTCAACGGTGTAGTGCTCGCCCTTGTATGTGTGGGCCGCAACCTTCTCATTTGAAGTGTAGAAGAAGGCCACATCGTCAATCGACAATGGAATGATTTTATCTTTGAAGTGAACCAGAAATACTCGCTGGCTGTCGCGCTTGGTGCTCTCAATCATCGTATCCACACGACTCTTGTAGTCGCTGCGCTCAATGCCACTCAGCAGGGTGAACTTCTCGATAGCGTGACGCAAATCCTCGGCCTTGATGGGTTTGAGAATATAGTCGATGCTGTTCACCTTGAAGGCTCGCAACGCATACTCGTCGTAGGCCGTAGTGAAGATAATCGGCGACTTGATATCCACCGAATCAAATATGCGGAACGACTCGCCGTCGGCCAGATGTATATCCATAAATACCAAGTCGGGCGTAGGCTTATTCTCATCTTTGAAGTACTCCACGCTCTCCTCAATACTCTCCAAAACGTCTATTACGTTGCAATCGGGCACAACGCTACGCAGAATCGATTTCAGGTTTACGGCAGCAGCCGTCTCGTCCTCTATGATAAGTACATTCATCTTCTTATCTGTTAATTGTTTATGATGCAGTTGGGCGCTGCAATGGCATACGCACGATGAACTCTGTTTCGTTGTCTATAATCTCTATTCCGCTACCTGTTATCAGCTGCCAGCGGCTATTCAAGTTCTTCAGGCCAATGCCTGTTGATGGCTCGGGGTCGAGTTTTGGAGCCTTACGATTCGCCACCACGAGTGTCGAGCCCTCGGTGCGGATAACTACGTGTAGTGGCTGCTTGCGTGTTATGGTGTTGTGCTTCACCGCATTGCCAATAAGCGGCTGGAGTGTCAGCGCGGGCAGGAGCCAACCGTTATATTTGGGCGCAATATCTATATCGAAGAACAATTTATCGGCATAGCGCACCTTGAACAACTCGCCATACGCGCGGGCAAACTCCATCTCCTCCTCCAGCGTGGTGGTCGTGTTCTGGCCGTTCTGAATGATGTAGCGGAAGGTGTACGAGAGCTGGTCGATATATGCCAACGCCTTATCCTCGTCCTTCTCGCGCACCAGCATAGAGAGCGAGTTGAGCGAATTGAAGAAGAAATGGGGGCTTATCTGTCCGAGCAACATATTGTATCGCGTCTGTATATTTTCGGCACGCAGATGCTCGTTCTCGAGCAAAATCTTCTGCTGCTCAAACAACATACCATAGATTCGGCCGTAGAGAATGGCCACCACAAGCACAATGGTACACTTCAGCACTACCATCCACTCCAGCAGCATATGCGGAGGTCGCTGAATCATCACCAGCATCTTGCCCGTGCGCCAGTCGGCAAAGGGTGCGATGAAGTAGAGTATCAACGTCGCCACGACAACGGCCGTACAGCGAAGCAGATAACGGCGATAGGTGAAGTTATGCACATCGAAATTGATGGTCATAATGGTCAGCAACAGGTAGGTCAAAGCCAAATAGAAGAGCAGCTGTACAACCATCTCCCTGTCGCGCTTGGGGCGGTCGTATATCACGGGGGCCGAAATCTCCGCACCGTTCTGCATAAGAACCTTGGCTACACTCGGGCTTGAACCTCGGTGTGGCGGGTTAATCGTGCAGAGCAGGGTGTCGCTCTGCTGCAGGTTGTAGAAGCGAATGGTCTGCGGCCTTACATATACGCTATCCGTGCTCACCGAGTCGGGGTACTCGGGCGAGAAGTTGGTGTGGCTTATCAAGTAGCCATAACCATCGCGCGATATGCTCAAAATACCGTTACACTCGGGCTTGCGACGTTCGATCTGCTCGCGTAGCTCTTGCTCGTTACTCTCGCGCTGCTCAACAATAATTGAAATCAGGTACGAGAAATTAACAGTCATAGTGATGACTATCGCAATCATCACATTCACCACGGCTGTGGAACGTCGGGGGCTGAAATTAAACATCGTAACTCTCTGTTTTTAAGTTTAATGGTTAGGGCGTAACGGTGGTCGTATGTCGGCAGAGATTTACTCCTCCTCTTTGTACCAAGAGGCGTAGAGCTGATAGTCGCGGGCTGTGCGCTTTACGATTGTCTCGCGCTGCTCGGGCGTAATCTCCTTAACCTTCTTGGCAGGCACACCGGCATATACCGAGTTGGGCTCAAGCTGTGCGTTAGAGAGTACGAGGGCGTTAGCCGCAATGATACAACCCTCGGGAACTACCGCGTTGTCCAAAACTGTTGCGCCCATACCAATCAGAACGCTGTCGCCAATGCGTGCGCCGTGAATCGTGGCGTTGTGACCTACCGATACATCGTTGCCGATGTGTGTCTGTGAGGGCTTTGGCGACTTGTCATATAGGGTGTGGATAACCGTGCCGTCTTGGATATTTGTGCGGTCGCCAATAGTGATTTTGTTTACATCGCCACGCAACACTACATTGTACCAAATCGACGAATCCTTACCTACGGTAACATCGCCAATCAACACGGCTGTCTCAGCCACAAATGTTCCCTCTCCAACCTCTGGCGTATGATTTCTAACGCTTTTAATGTATGCCATAGTGTTTTTGCTTTTAGCCATTAGCCAATTTTTAATTTTACATTTTTAATTTTTAATTCTGCTTCGCCTCTTGCCAATACGATTCCAATTCGTCGAGCGAAGCCTCGTTCACCATCTTGC
>JAZRLD010000078.1:0-17187 GCA_045646685.1 Alistipes sp.
GCAGGATAACTACCACGTGGCGCACTACTTCGCTACACCCGACGGTAATAATCTGCGTTTCTATCTGATACTTTTGGACGACGCCGAGCACAAGGTGATGGTGGCAACGTTCGCTATGGAGTATTACGACGAGGTGGCTCTGCCCTCGCTTACGGCTCTGCACCCCGCAATGCACGTATATGAGCGAGAGATAGCGGAGTTGTACAACGTAGAGTTCGACACTATGCCTTGGAATAAGCCGTTGCGATTCCCATTTAACCGTCGCAACCGCAACTCAACAATGGATAACTATCCATTCTACACCATCGAGGGCGAGTCGTTGCACGAGGTGAACGTAGGACCTATCCACGCAGGCATCATCGAGCCGGGAGCATTTAGATTTATATGTAACGGTGAGAATGTCTTGCACCTTGAGATTGCTCTCGGATACCAGCATCGTGGCGCGGAACACGAGTTCTGCTCTACAGACAACCGTCTGCGCCAGACACTGCTTGCCGAGGGTATTGCAGGCGATAGCGCCGTATCTCACGCTACGGCATTTTCCTATACCGTAGAGAAGTTGTGCGGTAAGCGTGCATCAAAGAGCCTCGATATTGAGCGCACCGTAGCTCTCGAGTTGGAGCGTATGGCTATGCACATTGCCGACACGGGAGCATTATGTACAGACGTAGGCTATCAGCTAGGTCAGGTGGCTTGCGAGGCGTTGCGTACAATGACTATCAACACTACTCAGGCGTGGTGCGGAAACCGCTTCGGCAAGGGACTTATCCGCCCCTGCGGAACAAACAAGCCACTCACAGCGGAGAAGGTGGAGATGATTCGTGCAAACGTTAAGGATATTCGCCGTCGCTACAACGAGGTTAGCGAGGATATTCAGTCATCACCTACGTTGTTGTCGCGTTTCGAGCAGTGCGGTATCGTTCCCAAGGCCGAGATGCAGCGTATCGGAGGAGTTGGTATGGCGTCGCGTGCAAGTGGCGTGAAGCGTGATATTCGCTCATCACACCCTTATGCGGCATATACTAAAGATATTGCACACGAGATGGTAATAAAACGTCAGGGCGATGTTATGTCGCGTCTTATGGTACGTTGCGACGAGGTGTTGCAGGCGGCTGATTATATCGAGCAGTTGCTCGCTACATATACCCCCTCGGATATTGCTCGTCCCGACTATGAGGCACCGCTCGCGGCTGAGTCGTTTGCCTTCTCACTCGTGGAGGGCTGGCGCGGAGAGATTTGCCACGTAGCAATCACCAACAACAAGGGAGCCATCACTACATACAAGGTGAAGGACCCCAGCCTGCACAACTGGTTGGGTTTGGCCATCGCCGTGCGTGGTGAGGGTATCTCGGACTTCCCTATTAACAACAAGAGTTTTAACCTGTCATACTGCGGTCACGATTTGTAGCCGACAACAATAGATTAAGAGTTATGATACTTCCAAAAATAAAAGTACTTAAGAGTCACGGCTGGCAATATATTCCCGACCTCAACGACGTAACCCTTACAGAGGAGTTTCGAGGTCGTCCCGTGCTTACCGCAACTGATGATATGAAGGACGTAGAGGCCGCTGCCAAGCTCTGCCCTACGGGAGCGATATGCACAGCGCCATTTTCGTTGGATATGGGCCGTTGCTTGTTCTGTGGTGAGTGCGCTCTGCGTGCACCGAAGAATATCCGTTTTACAAACGACTATAAGATTGGCTCTACATCACGCGAGGCGTTGGTCATAAAGCCCGGCGATGAGAGCGTCGAGTTCCACCACAAGAACGTCCGCAAGGAGATTCCACAGCTCTTTGGCCGTGCGCTGAAACTGCGTCAGGTGTCAGCTGGTGGAGATGCATCGGTAGAGATGGAGCTTAATGCTACGGGAAATGTAAACTTCGACTTTGGCCGTTATGGTGTGGAGTTTGTAGCGTCACCACGTCACGCCGATGGTGTGGTTATTACAGGCCCTATTTCAAACAATATGGCCGAGGCATTGGACATCTGCTACAACTCTATCCCCGACCCAAAGATTGTTATCGTATGTGGCTCGGAGGCCTGCTCGGGTGGTTTGTATGCCGACAGTCGTGCCGTTGACCGCCGATTTATGGAGCGCTACAACGTAGATTTATGGCTTCCGGGAGCACCCACGCACCCTATGACATTCATCGACAGCGTGATGAATATGCTTAACCTTAAAAGACGTTAATTAACACTATATGGAGTTTATACAGAGACTTATCGACCAAGCGAATAATATATTGTGGGGCTACGTGATGATTATCGCGCTGCTCGGCTGTGCCGTATATTTCACCCTGCGAAGCCGATTCGTGCAATTCTCGATGATTGGCGAGATGTGTCGTCAGCTTGTAAACTCCAACGAACGCCATTTGGACAATGGCCGTAAACACATTTCGCCCTTTCAGGCATTTGTCGTGTCGCTTGCAAGCCGCGTAGGTACGGGTAATTTGGCAGGTGTAGCCACAGCCATTGCCGTAGGAGGTGCTGGAGCTGTATTCTGGATGTGGATTATTGCACTGGTGGGTGCAGCAAACGCCTTCGTCGAAAGCACATTGGCGCAGTTGTATAAGAAGCGTTCTGATGATTCGTTCATCGGCGGACCTGCATATTATATTATGCAGGGTTTGAAGTGCAAGTGGCTGGCCATTCTTTTCAGTATCCTCACTATCGTAACATTTGGTTTTGCCTTCAACACCGTGCAGAGCAACACCATTTGCGATGCATTCCAACACGCATTTGGCGTTGACAATCTCTATATGGGTATTATTCTTACCGTAAGCACGCTCGTTATCATCTTTGGTGGAATACAGCGCATTGCTAAGGTTAGCTCGGTTGTGGTGCCCATTATGGCCGTAGGTTATATTCTTTTGGCCTTTACCATTGTTATTATCAATATTACCGAGCTGCCACAGGTCATCGCACTCATCGTAAAGAGTGCCTTTGGCGTGGAGCAGATGGTAGGTGGAGGAATGGGTGCTGCCGTTATGCAGGGTATCAAGCGCGGACTCTTCAGCAATGAGGCTGGTATGGGTTCGGCGCCAAATGCCGCAGCGACAGCCTCTACATCGCACCCCGTAAAGCAGGGTTTGATACAGACGCTCGGCGTGTTTACCGATACGCTGATTATCTGCTCATCTACGGCGTTTATCATTCTTATGAGTGGCGTTGAGGCAGGTGGTAACCTTGATGGCGTAAAACTCACACAGCAGGCTCTAACGGCCGAGATTGGTAACGTGGGTAGCATATTTGTAGCCATAGCTATATTCTTCTTCGCCTTCAGTTCTATTTTCGGCAACTATTACTATGGCGAGGCCAATATTCGTTTCATAACAAAATCGCGCGCGGCGCTTAACATCTATCGTCTGATAGTCGGCGCTATGGTTATGGGCGGAGCAATGATGAGCCTCAAGACCGTATGGAGTTTGGCCGACATTACTATGGCGTTGATGACGCTCTGCAACCTCGTTGCACTTGCATTGTTGGGACATCAGGCAATGTTGCTTCTTGATGATTATCGCGCACAGCGACGTGGTGGTGCTGACCCTATTTTCAAGAAAAACAACATCAAAGAGTTCGCTTCAAACGACAATATCGAGTGTTGGTAGCCCTCGTAAGCCTCCATTTCACCCCCGCCATTTGGCAAGTTCATAGCCCCAAACGGTCGGTTTACCGATAAGGTAGAACCGATTGCGATTTCACGCATTAACTTTGCAGTACAGAAACAAAGAGATGTTTAACCTTAAAACTGTTAAGCTATGAAAAAGGTCATTTATTTAATCGCCATTATGCTGGTAGCAGCAATTTCAGTATCGGCTCAGGCCCCCGTTCGCCACAATGTAATGCAGAAACCCTCGGCTGAGCAGATAGCCAAGCAGCGAGCAGAGCGTATGCGCAAGGAGTTAGCCTTGGACAACAACCAATACAATAAGGTATATAAGGTTTACTTCAAGCAGGCGAAGGAGCAGGCAAAGCGTATGGAGAAGATGCAGAAGGAGCGCAAGAAGTTCGAGATGGAGATGAAGGTTATCCTCAACGACGTGCAGTACAAGCGCTATTTGGAGATGAAGCGTCCCGCACGTTACAACAAGCGTCCTGCGCACAAGATGGGATTTAATAAGCCCGATGGAGCTCAAAAGCCTGCGCCTCACAAAGATTTCAAATCGCACCCTATGCACGGAAAGCCTATGCAGATGCAAGAAGAGGCGTATGGCGACCCTCGAAAGAATAAGAATATGTATTTCGAGCCCAAGCAAGATGCAAAAAAGAGTGAGAGAAAGTAAGCTCTTGCAATAAAAAAATAAAACGGACAATCCCTCGGGACTGTCCGTTTTATTTGCGCTATACTTCTCGTTACTCTGCTGAGATTGCCTCGCTGGGGCAAACACCTGCACAAGTACCGCAGTCGATACACTTATCAGCATCAATTACATAGATATCACCTGCAGAGATAGCCTCAACAGGACACTCATCAATACAAGTACCGCACGCAACGCACGCGTCTGAAATTTTGTAAGCCATAATTTTGTTTGTTTTAATTATTAAACGTTGTACAAATATAATTCTTTATTTTATAATATCAAAACCTGTGTAAGGTATCAACACCTCGGGGATACGGATTCCCTCCTCGCACTGGTTGTTCTCCAACAACGCTGCCACGATACGAGGCAATGCCAAAGAAGAGCCATTCAAAGTGTGAGCCAACTGTGTCTTCTTCTTATCATCGCGGTAACGCAACTTCAAGCGGTTAGCTTGGAATGACTCGAAGTTAGATACAGACGAAACCTCCAACCAACGCTGCTGCGCTGCCGAGTAAACCTCGAAGTCATATGTCAAGGCCGATGTGAATGACATATCGCCGCCGCACAAACGTAAGATACGATAGGGCAAACCGAGCGATGCTACGATAGACTCCACGTGAGCAACCATACCATCCAACGCCTCGTATGACTTCTCGGGCAGAGCCAACTGCACGATCTCAACCTTGTCGAACTGGTGCAAGCGGTTCAAACCACGAACGTCCTTACCATACGAGCCAGCCTCACGACGGAAACAAGGAGTATAAGCCGTAACCTTAACAGGGAACTCGCTCTGGTCGAGGATAACATCGCGGTAGATGTTTGTTACTGGGACCTCAGCAGTGGGAACAAGGTAGAAATTATCAGCCGTAGCGTGATACATCTGGCCCTCCTTATCGGGCAACTGACCTGTACCGAAACCCGAAGCCTCGTTTACCATAATGGGAGGCGCTACCTCCTGATAACCTGCTGCAGTGTTGCAGTCGAGGAAGTAGTTAATCAACGCACGCTGCAAACGCGCACCCTTACCCTTATATACGGGGAAACCAGCACCTGTGAGCTTTACGCCCAAATCGAAGTCGATGATATCGTACTTACGAGCCAACTCCCAGTGGGGCTGTGCCTGCTCAGGCAGAGCTACGGGGCTCTCAACCAACTTAACAACCACATTATCCTCGGCTGTGCGGCCCTCGGGAACGATGTCAGCGGGGAAGTTAGGCAAAAGTACAATCTGCGCCTGAAGCTCGTCGCTTACGCTCTGGTGCTCCGCAGAGAGCTCTGCCGAACGAGCCTTCAATGCAGCCACCTGCTGCTTCATCTGCTCAGCCTCATCGCGCTTACCCTGTCCCATCAAAGCACCAATCTGCTTTGCGGCCTTATTCTGCTCGGCAAGGCAGTTGTCCAAATCCGACTGGATAGCCTTACGCTTGTCGTCAAGTTCTATAATTTTGTCAATAATAGGAGCTGCATCCACACCCTTCTTTGCAAGGCGTGCGATTGCCAACTGCTTATCATCTCTAAGTTGCTTAAGTGTCAACATAACTATTCTATTTTGTTTACAAAGGGCAAAGTTATAAAAAATCTCCGTTCGTTATCCTTTCCAAGCCCCCTTTTTTCAACTTAAATAATGGCCAAAGCAGAAAAACTTGAGCCAAAAGCGATATTTTGCACATTCTTTACTAATTTTGTAGCAAACTATTTTAGGTATGCGATACATTGAGCTACTCTCTCCGGCTAAAGATTTCGAGGCGGCACGTGCTGCCGTCGATCACGGTGCCGATGCTTTATATATGGGCGGAGCACGTTTTGGTGCGCGCCGCGCTGCGGGAAACTCTATTGAGGAGATTGCCCGCGCGGTGGAGTATGCTCATCAGTATGGCGTTCGCGTACACTCAACACTCAACACCGTCCTCTACGACGAGGAGCTTGCCGATGCCGAGCAGATGGCGCGCGAGCTGATTGAGGTGGGTGTTGATGCACTTATTGTGCAGGATATGGCTTTCCGCCGTATGAATCTGCCTGCGGAGCTTCACGCCTCGACACAGGTGAGCAACACTACGCCCGAGGGGGCACGTTTTCTGGAGGAGTGTGGCTTCTCTCGCGTGATATTGGAGCGTGCATTGACTCTGGAGGATATACGCCGCATACGCGAGGCAACGAACGTTGAGTTGGAATGTTTCGTGCACGGTGCTATATGCGTGGGTTACAGCGGTCGTTGTTTCCTATCGCGCTCAACATCAAACCGTAGCGGCAACCGTGGCGAGTGCTCGCAGCCCTGCCGCCTACCCTACGACCTTACAGATGAACGTGGCCGCACAATTATGACAGGCAAGCATCTTCTCTCGGTGCGCGATTTAGACCTCTCGGACGATTTGGAGGCTTTGATAGATGCAGGTATCTCTTCATTTAAGATCGAGGGCCGCCTCAAAGATGTGCGATATATCAAGAATGTGGTGAATTACTACCGCCGCCGCATAGATAATATTTTGGAGCGCAGAAAAGATATTTCTCGCCCCTCGGTTGGACACACCATTACGGAGTTTACGCCCGACCCCACAAAGAGTTTTACACGCGGAGCGTCAAAGTATATGCTTCACGGCAAGTGTGCAGGCGTAGCTTCATTCGACACACCAAAGGCCGTAGGAGAGTTTTTGGGCAAAGTGAAATCTACTACTCGCAAGGGCTTCACGCTTGATAAAAGGTGCGACATGTCGGCAGGAGATGGTATCTGCATCATAACGAAAAGCGGAATGAACGGCACTAATATTAACGCCGTAGAGGGTGAGGTGATTATCCCCAACCGCACGGAGGGCATTGAGGTTGGCGCAAAGGTTTATCGCAACTACGACCACCACTTCTCATTACTCCTTGACCGTTCGCGCACACGTCGCACGATTGACGCAACGGCGAAGTTAGATATTTCGCAACACAATATAACTCTTACCGTTACCGACTGCGAAGGCATAAGCATAGCTATCTCGCGCGAGGTCGATTTGGAGATGGCTAGCAATGTCGAAAAGATGGCCGACACGGCACGCCGACAGATAATGAAGAGCGGCGGCACGATATTTACCATAACAGATGTAGATGTTTCGGGCTGTGAATACTTCGCTCCCGCATCGTTGCTGGCCGATATGCGCCGCGAGTGTTTGGAGCTTTTGCGCGAGAAGAGAATACAGACTCCCATCGCCCATCGCATAACCGCAGATGACGGCTCGGCCCGCTATCCCTTTGAGAAGGTTACGCGCTACGAGAATGTCACAAACCGTCTCTCCGAGGAGTTCTATCGCGTGCACGGTGTGGAGGAGATTGAGTCTGCGCTGGAGAGCAAGCCGACAGCTGGCGAGCGCGTAATGATTTCGAGTTATTGCATTCGTCGCGAGTTAGGCCAATGTCTGAAGGAGAAGCCTACGCTTAAGGGCGATTTATTTATCGAGCACGGCTTTGCCCGTTATCGTCTTGAATTCGATTGCAAGCGTTGCTTGATGATGTTGATTGATTGTTGCAGATAAAAACAAAACTATATATGTCACAACTACTTACACCCACATTTCCCGACTACGAGCTTATCGACTCGGGCGATTTCGAAAAGCTTGAGCGTTTCGGTCGTTACATTACACGTCGTCCCGAGCCGCAGGCTATATGGCACAAGACTCTTGGCGAAGATGAGTGGCGCCGTATGGCTGATGCGTCGTTCCTAAAGACATCGGCTTCGAAGAGCGACGAGCGTGGCGAGTGGCACCGCAAGCCGCAGATGCCAGACCGCTGGATGATGCAGTACGACTACAAGCAGATGCACCTAAAGATGCGTTTGGGACTCACATCGTTCAAGCACGTGGGTATCTTCCCCGAGCAGGCGGCAAACTGGAATTTCATCTATGACCGTATCGAGGAGCAGAAGGCTGCGGGCGCTACGCCCAAGGTGCTCAACCTCTTCGCCTATACGGGTGGTGCTACATTGGCAGCGCGTGCTGCGGGAGCCGATGTTACGCACGTAGACTCGGTTAAGCAGGTTGTTACGTGGTCGCGCGAGAATATGGAGAGTAGCGGCTTGGAGGGTGTTCGCTGGATTGTGGAGGACGCGCTGAAGTTTGTGCGTCGTGAGGTGCGTCGTGGCAATAAATACGATGGTATCATACTCGATCCCCCCGCCTACGGACGCGGTGCTAATGGTGAAAAGTGGGTATTGGAGGAGAATATTTGCGAGATGTTGGAGTGCTGTGCTGCGCTCCTGAGCGACAATGGTTTTCTCGTGCTGAACCTCTACTCAATGGGCTTGTCGGCACTGCTGGCTCGCACCGCTCTGCGTCAGGCTTTCGGCACTACGGGCAAGGAGGAGTTCGGCGAGTTGTATTTCAGCGACCGCACAGGCAAGGAGCTTCCGCTCGGTACATTCTTCCGTTTCAATAGAGCGAAAAAGTAGATATGAACAAGCATCTGGAACTATTCTGCTCGTTCTTCAAGATTGGCATATTCACTTTTGGCGGTGGATATGCTATGATTCCTATTATCCAAGCCGAAGTAATCACCCGCAAGGGTTGGATTAAGGAGCAGGAGTTCTTGGATTTGCTCACATTAGCACAATCGGCACCGGGGCCTATATCGCTCAATACAGCCGTATTCGTAGGATATAAGATGTATGGCTATCGCGGTGCATTGTCCTCTTTGGCGGGCGTGGTATTGCCATCGTTTACGATACTTTTGTTGGTGGCGATGTTCTTCTCGCAAATACGCAACAACCCCATAGTCGATGCCGCCTTTCGCGGTATGCAACCCATCGTAGTGGCTATTATGTTAGCACCGATTTTAGGCTTTACCAAGGGTATGCATTGGACTCTCATTGCATTGGCGGCGGCAATCACATTGATAATATGGTATTTCGGCGTGTCGCCTATCTACCTGCTAATTGCAGGTGCTGCGGCAGGCCTTGCGTGGGCCGCAACACGAGGAAAGGAGGTTGAGCGATGATTTACCTAAAACTTTTCATCAGCTATCTAAAGATTGGCTTCTTCGGTTTCGGTGGAGGATATGCTATGCTCTCGCTCATACAGAACGAGATTGTGGTGCAGAATCAGTGGATGACAAATGCCGAGTTTGCCGATATTGTGGCTATCTCGCAGATGACACCCGGCCCTATTGCTATCAACTCGGCAACGTATGTGGGTTACACCGTAGCAGGCTTTTGGGGCTCGGTAGTAGCAACGGTTTCTGTCTGCCTGCCCGCCCTGACGCTAATGATTCTTATAACGCGCTTCTTCCTGCGCCTGCGTAATAATCGCTTTATGAAGGGAGCTATTGCTGGAATGAAACCCGTCGTTGTAGGAATGATTGGTGCGGCAGTTTTGCTGTTGTTAGTGCCCTCCGAGGGTGGCGGTTTTGACGATGCGTGGAGCTGGGGACTATTCGTTGTGGCACTTATCGCCTCTCACAAAAAGGTAAATCCTATTCTGCTGATTATACTCTCGGCAATAGCGGGAATTGCGATATACTATGTACCGACAATAATGTAAAAAGGGTGTAAAAAAAACACCCTTTTTACATATAAAATACAATCGCTATAAAGTGCGAAATAGCGGCTAAGTTTATAAATAAATGCCACACCAAATGGTGATAACGGAAAGCCTTCTTGGCATAGAAAACAGCACCTATCGTATAAAACACTCCGCCCAACGCAATCAGCGTGATAAACTGCCACGAGGCATTACGCAAAAAGAGCGGGAAGAAGAATACAACGGTCCACCCCATCACCAGATATATCGTTAGGCTGATAGCTGGTATCGAGCGGCGGCTCAACGACTTATAGAAGATTCCAAAAATCACCATCACCCACTGCAGGATAAATATCAGCCAGCCCTGCCAGCCTCCAATTACAGACAATGCAACGGGTGTATAACTACCCGCAATGGCGAAGTAAATAAAGATATGGTCAAGGATATGAAAGATATCTTTGTGGCGCGTGTCGTGCAACATCGAATGGTAGAGCGTAGAGATAAGAAACATCATAAAAATGCTCACACAGAAGATACTAACGCCAAAAGTCATCAGCACATCGCCATCGCTATGCGTATAGCTCCACACCGCCGCGAAGGGCATAGCCAGGAGCATAAGAATACTCATCACGCCGTGCGAGATAGCATTACCCACCTCCTCGCCAAATGTAGGGATATAAATCTTTGCCATAATTACTCTTCGTATAGTAGATATTTTCTTCGTTGCTCCTTAAATCTTGCCACATCACCCTGCCAGCGCGCGCGAATCTCCTCTGCCGAGTGGTCCGCCATAATCATCTCCTTGACATAATCCACACCCGTCAGGAGCAGGAACATACGGGTAAAAAACTTTTCGCCCATATTTAGGTTGCGGTAGGCGTCGATAACATATTCGAGATTGAATCCAGCCGCAATAACAGACTCATCTTCAACTCCTCGCAAATCCACACCGTAACACTTCTGGTCCTTGAGTGGCGGATTCTTCGCGCCATCGACACTGCGCGGCGTGAATTCAAATGCCCCACCTTTATAGTTGGGGTGGCCATAAATCTCAAAAGGCGCATCCGTGCCGCGGCCCAGCGAGCAAACCGTGCCCTCAAACAAGCAGGTCGAGGGATAGAGATATATAGAGTGTTGCGTAGGCAGATTAGGCGACGGAGCAATAGGCAACTCATAGCGACTCTGGTGGGTGTAGTTCTCGCACGTAATCACGCGAACATCACACTTTTTCGACCACCCCTCACCCTGCGCCATCTCGGCAATCTCGCCCATCGTAAGGCCGTGCACAACGGGGATAGGCAACGCACCCACGCCCGACTTATACTTCGCCACGTCGAGAATAGGGCCATCAACATACATTCCGTTGGGATTAGGGCGGTCCAAGATGATGACCTTGCGGCCAAAATCGGCACAAGCGTCAATCATACGAATCATACTTATATAATATGTATAGAATCGCAGGCCGACATCCTGCATATCAATGAGCAGCACATCAAATGCCTTCATCTTCTCGTCCGAGGGGCGCTTGGCATTGCCATCGTAGAGAGACCAGATAGGAATGCCCGTCTGCTCATCTACCGAACTATTGACGTGCTCGCCAGCATCAGCCTTACCACGAAAGCCGTGCTCGGGCGAAAAAATACCCACGAGGTTTACCCTCTCGGCAACAAGCATATCGACCAAATGGCGCTCGCCCACCATGGCGGTATGGTTAGCCAATACGGCCACGCGCTGACAACTCAGCAGTGGCAGATACTCCTCCGTGCGCTCGGCGCCGACCTTGATTTGCACATCGCTCGGCTGCGCCACACCCTGACAGGCAAAGCATAGGAGGGATAGTATAATTAAAATAAATTGTTTCATTGTTAAAAGTATGTGAGCAACCCGAAATCAAGCCAGACGCCAAAATTACCACGCTATACGCTTTCAGTTGCTCCGCCCGTCTGCATAAGGTACTCTTTTATAAATCCGTCAAGGTCGCCATCCATAACAGCCTCAACGGCAGAGGTTTGGAATCCTGTGCGATGGTCCTTCACACGGCGGTCGTCGAAGACATAAGAGCGAATCTGCGAGCCCCACTCGATGCGTTTCTTGGTCGCTTCGAGAGCCTGCTGGGTGGCCATTCGTTTCTCCATCTCGCGCTGATAAAGCTTTGAGCGGAGGATACGCAGGGCGTTGTTACGGTTGTCGAGCTGCGAGCGTGTCTCCATATTCTCAATGAGGAACTCGATAGGCTCACCCGTGTCGGGGTCCTTGCCGTGATAGCGCAGTCGAACAGCCGTTTCGACCTTATTTACATTCTGGCCTCCTGCTCCACTTGCGCGGAATGTATCCCACTCACAATCAGAGGGATTTATAACTATTTCGATAGAGTCATCAACGGCAGGAGATACGAATACCGATGCAAAAGTTGTCTGGCGTTTGTTGTTGGCATTAAACGGCGAAAGGCGCACCATACGATGCACTCCGTTTTCGCTCTTGAGATAGCCGTAGGCGTAGTCGCCCTCAATCTCCAGCGTGCAGGACTTCACGCCAACCTCGTCGCCCGCCTGATAATCCATCATACGGTATTTGTAGCCGTGAGCATCGCACCAACGGGTGTACATACGCAGTAGCATCGATGCCCAATCCAACGCCTCCGTACCACCAGCACCAGCGTTGATATCCATAATCGCGCCCATCTTATCCTCCTCGCCACGGAGCATATTGCGAAGCTCCAGAGCCTCGATAATTTCAATGGTGTGGGCATACTGCTCCTCCATCTCGGCCTCGGTTGCGAGTTCGGCCGCAACAAATTCAGGCATAAGCTGAAGCTCCTCAACAGCCTTAACCACAGCGTCATAATCCACCACCCACGACTTTATTGACGCCACCTTGCGCAACTGCTTCTGCGCCTCGGCCGCATCGCTCCAAAAGTCGGGATCTTGAGTCTTCTCCTCCTCGTTTTGCAGGTCTATACGTCGCTGAGCGATGTCAAAGACACCTCCCCAACGAATCCTGTCGTCTTATAGCCTCTTTAATCAGTTCTTCTGAAATCATTCTCTATGTATGTAATGTTATCTTACTACCGAATGTACACCTTGCGGACTCTGGCCGCATTTGCAAATCTGCCCCACCTCCTAAATCCCCCGCCTCAGGCAGGGGACTTTGGTCGCTTTGCGAGCAAAGCTACAAGAGTCTATCCAGCAAGCGAAACTAATTCTTTCGTTATTTATATTCTTTATCCTTTTTGTTCTCCTCTTTTTTGGTATTGGCAGAATAGGCTGCACCGAGGGCAACACCGATACAAATTCCGATTGGAATGTTATCCATCGCGATACCAAAACAAAGTCCAATCGCCATACCAATAGCAAGGCTATGACCTGGATGAAGTGGTTTCTTCTCTTTTGCCATAATCTCTCTCATCAAATTCTTACACACCTAAAACCTCTTATGATTAGGCTATTTTGAGGCTGGTCGCAGATTGAGGGTGCGGAGCATACCTAAAGCGTATGTGAGCAACCCGAAATCAAGCCAGACGCCAAAAGAGCCAATCAGAAGGAGTTTTTACTCGATTTCCCAATCAACACCATCCTTACGATCCTTAACTCGAATACCGATGGCGGTGAGCTCGTTACGAATCTTGTCCGATGTAGCCCAATCCTTGTTTGCTTTGGCGTCCTGACGCACGGCGAGAATCATATCCACAACCTTTGCAAGCATATCGCCACCACCTGCGGCACCCTCCTGCTTCTCGTTACGAAGGCCAAGAATATCAAATACATAAAGGTCAAATACTCGCTTCATCTCTGCGAGGTCTGCCTCCGAGATGGTTGCCTTGCCCTCGGCAATCTGGTTGATGATGCGCACATAGTCAAACAGAGCCGAGATAACCATCGGCGAGTTCAAATCGTCGTCCATAGCCTCGCGGCAACGCTTCTCAAGCTCGGCAACCTTAATTCGTTGGCTATAGTACAATATTAGCGCATCTATTTCATCTGCATATTTTATTATATCATTAGAGTTTTTACTTGTTAACAAAGGAACATTATGTTTGATATCATAATATACTTGTTTCCAAGCCTCTGCAAACTCATATATCACCTTATCTACGCCACATTGAATATCGAGTTTTTCCTTCCAAATCTGAAAGAATTGCCTTACATTTTCAGGGATGGACGTATTCTCTTTACTAAAGTTTTGGTTAAAGAAGTTATTTACAATAAGACACACTTTGGTATATATCTTATAAACAACGTCATTTGTATAGGAATTAGGTACAGGCTTAATCTTACCCAAAGTCTCCACGCCCTTCATCAAACGGTCGAAGCCCTTCTCGGCAGCCTGCAAAGCGGCGTTAGAGAAGTCGAGAGTTGAGCGGTAGTGAGCCTGAAGGATAAAGAAACGGATTGTCATCGGCGAGTATGCCTGCTCCAACTTGGCGTGCTGGCCGTTGAAGAGCTCCTCCATAGTGATGAAGTTGCCGTATGACTTACCCATCTTCTGACCGTCGATAGTAATCATATTGTTGTGCACCCAGTAGCGAGCCGAATCCTTACCCAAAGCGGCTGTAGCCTGCGCAATCTCACACTCGTGGTGGGGGAACATCAAGTCCATACCGCCACCGTGAATATCGAACTGCTCACCAAGATACTTGCACGACATAGCCGAGCACTCCATATGCCAGCCGGGGAAACCATCGCTCCAGGGCGAGGGCCAGCGCATAATATGCTCGGGCGAAGCCTTCTTCCACAACGCGAAGTCAAATGAGTTCTGCTTATCGCTTTGACCATCGAGGTCACGGGTGTTGGCTACAATATCCTCAAGATTACGGCCAGAGAGTTTGCCGTAGTGATAATCCTTATTATACTTCTCAACGTCGAAATATACCGAGCCATTTGACTCATAGGCATAGCCTGCATCGAAGATACGCTTCACGAAGTCAATCTGCTCGATGATGTGGCCCGATGCGTGGGGCTCGATAGAGGGAGTCTGCACATTGAGCTGCTCCATAGCCTTGTGGTAGCGCTCGGTGTAGTAATGCGCAACCTCCATAGGCTCCAACTGCTCGAGGCGAGCCTTCTTTGCAATCTTATCCTCGCCCTCGTCAGCGTCGTGCTCCAAGTGACCCACGTCGGTAATATTACGAACATAGCGCACCTTGTAGCCCAAAGCCTTCAGGTAGCGGAACATCAAATCGAAAGTAATCGAGGGGCGTGCGTGTCCCAAATGGGGATCGCCATATACGGTAGGACCGCAAACGTACATACCAACGCGACCCTCGTTGAGTGGCTCAAACACCTCTTTGCGACGTGTGAGCGTATTGTATAAACTGAGTTTAGATTCCATAGTAATAATATTTTTTACAAAATTAGGTAATTTTCGGCGAATTGCGAAACGCTATACCGAAAATTACCTAAATTAAGTCGTAGCAGACTCTTTTGCGCTACGATTTTGTATATTTTTTTCATAAAAAGCCATTATTTCAAATTCTATTCAACATCGCAAATAATCTTTGTGTCAGGAAAAGAAGTAATAACCATTAAAAACTATCATTATGAAAAAAATATTTTCGATTTTGGCACTTGCCATTGCAACTTTAGTAGGTTTGCAGAGTTGCGAGAAAGAGGACGTTATGATTCCCGCAGCAGAGCTCCCATCGGAGGTAATATCGTTCCTTGACACACACTTCAGCGGCATTGAAGTACGCAGTGTAATAAAGGATTACGACAACTCCACATACGAATTTGAGGTGTATCTATCCAATGGTACACGCATCGAATTAAGCCGCCGAGGCGAGTGGCGTAACGTGGAGAATCATCTCGCGGGTGTACCCCTTTCGGTTGTCCCCAACAAGATTTTGACCTACGTAGAGGCGAATTATCCCGACCAGATGATTGTCGGCATAGAGCGCGACCGAGAGATAGATGTTGACCTGAAGAGCGGTATGGAGTTGGTCTTCAACCTAAGTGAGGATTTTGTGAGATTTGACTATTAAAAGAGATTTTAACTTGACATAAAAAACAGCCAGCGGAGGGTGTCTAACGTAAATGTTAGCGCCCTCGTTTTTTTTGCAGGAGTTGTATAACAAGATCTGATTTTAGGCCTGCGAAGCCCGAAAAACCGCAGTTTGCTCGGCGCAAATGAGGATTTTAAGGGCAAGCAAAACGACAAAGCAGACTTGTTAGGCAACTCCTCTTTTATTCTAAAAGAGAGGGGTGAGGGGTAAATTTTAGGGCAAAAGAAATGCTTTATGGAAATAAGAGGTGTTCTTTATCGTTTATTTTGTATCTTTGCAGAATTGGAAATAATAAAACACAAACGATATGAAACTCTTTAGAAATCTTCTTTGCGCCGTAACACTCGCATTTGCGTGTGTTTCTATGGCTCAGGCTCAGAGTAATGAGCTGAAGTTCAACTCTAATCACAAGTTCAAGATTGTACAGTTCACCGACGTACACTGGAAATACGGCAACCCCGCATCTAACGAGGCTGGCAAGCGTATGGCCGAGGTGCTGGACGCCGAAAAGCCCGACTTGGTGGTATTCACAGGCGACGTCATCTTTGCAAAGCCTGCACGCGAGGGTTTGGACAAGGCGTTGGAGGCTACTATCTCGCGTGGTATTCCTTTTGCTGTGACTTGGGGTAACCACGACGACGAGCAGGACCTCAAGCGTGAGGAGTTGTCGGCATACATTGCAAACAAGCCCGGCAACCTGACTTCAACTACGGAGGGTATTTATGGCGTAACAAACTATACGCTCACCGTAAAATCGGCCGATGGCAAGCAGAACGCAGCCGTATTGTACATCTTCGACAGCAACTCATATTCTCCGATGAAGAAGGTGAAGGGTTACGAGTGGATTAAGCACGATCAGGTGCAGTGGTACATCAACACAAGCAAGGCATTCACCGCAGCCAACAACGGCACGCCGATGCCCGCGCTTGCATTTTTCCACATTCCTCTGCCCGAGTTCCACGAGGCTGTGCAGAACGAGGATTCATTCTTTGTAGGCACACGCAAGGAGAAGGCTTGCGCTCCTGCGCTCAATAGCGGTTTGGCAACTGCGATGTTAGAGGCTGGCGACGTGATGGGTGTATTTGTAGGTCACGACCACGTGAATGACTACGTAGTAGATTGGCGCGGAATTTTGTTCGGTTATGGTCGTTTTACAGGCGGCGCTACCGTATATCACGACATTCCCGAGGGTAACGGTGCGCGCATCATCGAGCTTACCGAGGGCAGCCGCACAATCAAGACTTGGATACGCATTAAGGACGGAAAGGTAATCAACGAGGTCAACTACCCCGCTGACGCACAATAATATTTGGGTGGATGGCCTATAATGGCTACATTTGCCCGAAAAGTTTAACAGATTAACTGCAAATTATGAATTTCAAACGTTGGGATAGATTGGT
>JAZRLD010000079.1:0-13112 GCA_045646685.1 Alistipes sp.
CTCCTTAAATTCATTAACCTCCTTAAACTCCTTATCTTTCCTCTTTTGTCATTCCACCGAACGCAGTGAGGATTGGAATCTCTAACGGCTAATTATTTCGGTAGAGATGCCAACCGACGCTGCGGAGGAAACAAGGGCTTGTCCCTTGTAACCACTATTAAGTGCGAGAGCAGAAGCCAAGTCTTGCTTGGATTATGCCGAGCCGCGAGGAGGAAAAGCCGACCTTGCGTCGGATTAATCATTATTCGCTAACGCTCATAATGTGGCATGACAATATATATATCTTTGCTCTTTCCTCTTTTGTCATTCCACCGAACGCAGTGAGGATTGGAATCTCTAACGGCTAATTATTTCGGTAGAGATGCCAATCATTATTCGCTAACGCTCATAATGTGGCATGACAATATATATTATCTTTCCTCTTTTATCTTCCCTTACCTCAACATCTTCGCAGCACGCTTCACTCCTGCCGCCAGGGCCTCAATCTCCTCGCGCGTGTTATACATCGCAATCGAAGCTCGACACATACCCGTCACACCATAGTGCGCCATCACGGGCTCGGCGCAATGCTGCCCCGTACGCACCGCAACGCCCAATTTATCGAGTATCATACCTATATCATAATGGTGCACACCCTCGATGTTGAACGACACTATCGAGCACTTATCCTCCGTTGTGCCATATATCCTCAGGCCCTCAACCTCCGAGAGCAGTTGCTCGGCATAGCGCGTCAAAGCCACCTCATGCTCCTCGACAGCAGCCCAATCCAGCGCCTCGACATACCTTATAGCCTCGCCCAAGGCCACCGCGTCGACAAAGTTTGCCGTACCTGCCTCGAACTTAAAAGGCAGCGGAGCATAGGTAGTCTTGGCAAACGACACCCTGTCGACCATGTCGCCACCACCCATATAAGGCGGCATCTGTTCCAATATCTCGCGCTTGCCGTACACGACGCCTATACCCGTAGGGCCATAGAGTTTATGCCCCGAAAAGGCGTAAAAGTCGCAATCCAAGGCCTTTACATCCACTCCGCCATGTACCACGCCCTGACAACCATCCACCGCAACCACAGCACCTGCCGAGTGTGCCTTGTCGATGATATATTTCAAATCGGGACGCGTACCCAGCGTATTCGACGCCTGCGTAACGGCTACCATGCGGCTCCTTTCGTCGAGAAGCGCATCCAACTTTTCAACCTCCAGGCGACCCTCGTCATCAAACGGCAGAACCCTTATCTCTACGCCCTTACGCTCGGCAATTATCTGCCACGGCACGATGTTCGAATGATGTTCCATCTCGCTGATGATGATATTATCGCCCTCCGAGAGGAATTTCTCACCCCACGCCGCAGCCACCAGATTGAGCGACGCCGTAGCACCTGCCGTAAAGATTACCTCCTCCTTTTGCTCGGCACCTATAAAGGCCCTCACAAGCTCTCTGGCCGCCTCATACTTCTCGGTAGCCACCTCCGAAAGGTGATGCACACCGCGATGGATATTGGCATTATACTGGCGATACATCTGCTCCACGCACTCAATAACGCACTCGGGCTTTTGAGCCGTAGCACCACTATCAAGGTAGACGAGTTTTCGACCATTCACCTCACGCTGCAGGAGCGGGAAATCTTTGCGTATTTGGTAAGCGTCAAACATATCTCTTATAAAGTTCTTATAAAGTTTCAAGTTTCGCCGTAAGCTCCTCGGCCAGAGCCTCACCCAACTCACCGAGCGGCAACACAACATCGCGCAAAAAGCCCTCAATCTGCATGCGCTTTGCCTGCGCCTCCGACAAACCACGCTGACGCATATAGAGGATTGCCTCGCCATCCAACTGCCCCACCGTAGCACCATGTGAGCACTTCACATCGTCGGCATAAATCTCCAACTGAGGCTTTGTTACGATGTGCGCCTCGCGGCCTATCTCCACATTGCGGCTCGTCTGGCGTGCATCCGTACGCTGTGCATCCTGCGCAACATAGACCATGCCGTTGAACTCACCCAGGGCCTTACCTCCTGCAACGCCCTTAATGAGCGAGTCACTCTGACAATCCGACGACAGGTGATTTACTCTCACACTCATGCGTTGGCGCTCCTCACCCCCTGCGACAAATGCTCCACGCAGCTGATTCGACGCCTCGCGGCCATTCAAATCCACAGTGTAGTTACCCATAGCATCACCCAACACGAGAGTGGTAACCTCGCAACGGCTACCCGCCTGCTGGCGAACGGTAACATCCACCATAGCCCTACCTAACACCACCTCGACAACCTTCAGGCGAGCATAGGGTGCCAAGTCGAACGACAACTGCACCGCATCATCATCAGTATGCACCAACAAGAGGCTGCGCTCCTGCTGCTCGCTGACAGCAATGGTCTGCTCCTTGGGGTTAAGTTCCACATCGACCTTATCACCTTGAGAAAGAGTGACTTGCCCCGTGGTAGCGCCCTCCTCCAAGCCTTGCTTGTAAATATACTCCAAAAATGCCATCGCCTACTCCTTATGCTCGTTAATAAGCCAATCGTAACCCTCTTTCTCCAACTTCAGCGCAAGCGACTTGTCGCCCGAATAGATTATGCGGCCATTGTAGAGGACATGCACATAGTCGGGTACGATATAATCCAGTAGTCGCTGATAGTGCGTAATGACGATAGTGGCATTCTCCTCGGTATGGAGTTTCGTTACGCCCGTCGCCACAATACGCAGAGCATCGATATCGAGGCCCGAATCGGTTTCGTCCAGCACCGCCAACTTAGGCTCAAGCATCGCCATCTGGAAAATCTCGTTTTTCTTCTTCTCTCCACCCGAGAAACCCTCGTTTACGGCGCGTGAGGTGAGTTTCGAGTCCAACTCCACGACCTTGCTCTTCTCGCGCATCAGGCGTAGGAACTCGCCAGCCGACAAGGGCTCCTCACCACGGAACTTGCGCTGCTCGTTTACGGCCATCTTCATAAAGTTGGCCATCGTAACACCCGGAATCTCCACCGGATACTGAAAGCCGAGGAACAGGCCCATGCGAGCTCTATCCTCGATAGACATATCCAACAGATTCTGTCCCATAAACTCAACCTCTCCCTCGGTCACGGTAAACTTCTCGTTACCGGCCAATACCGATGCGAAGGTGCTCTTTCCCGAGCCGTTAGGGCCCATAATGGCGTGTACCTCACCGGGCTTAACCTCCAAGTTAATGCCCTTCAATATCTCCTTATCGCCAACCGTAGCGTGTAAATTCTTAACTGTAAGCATATATTTTTCAATCTTAATCTCTTTTACATTGTAGTTACAAACCGTTATACCCCTATAACTCTATAAGGCTTAATTTAGGAAATTTAGCGCTAATTTCCCTAATCTCCTTATCTTTCATCTCTTGTCATTCCACCGAGCCAAAGGCGAGGAGTGGAATCTCTAACGACTAATTATTGCGGTAGAGATGCCAACCGACGCTGCGGAGGAAACGAGGGTTTATCCCTCGTAACCACTAATAGAGCGAGAGCAGAAGCCAAGTCTTGCTTGGATTATGCCGAGCCGCGAGGAGGAAAAGCCGACCTTGCGTCGGATTAGTCATTATTCGCTGACGCTCATAATGTGGCATGAACTATCTTTGCTCTTCCCACTACCCTACCGAGCCTTCAAGGCTCAATGCCAAGAGTTTCTGCGCCTCGACGGCAAACTCCATAGGCAACTTTGCCAATACCTCGCGGGCGTAACCATTCACAATCAACCCCACAGCATCCTCGGTCGAGAGGCCTCGCTGATTGCAATAGAAGAGCTGCTCCTCCGAGATTTTCGAAGTCGTAGCCTCATGCTCCAATACCGCCGTAGGATTATACGACTCCACAACGGGGAAGGTATGCGCACCGCACCTGTCGCCAATCAGCAGCGAATCGCACTGCGAGTAGTTGCGGGCATTCTCCGCACCCTTTGCCACCTTCACCAAGCCTCGATAGGCGTTCTGGCTTCGTCCTGCCGAGATACCCTTCGACACTATGCGGCTACGCGTATTGCGACCAATGTGTATCATCTTTGTACCCGTATCGGCCTGCTGGAAGTTATTCGTCATAGCCACCGAGTAGAACTCACCCACCGAGTTATCACCCAGCAAAACGCAGCTCGGATACTTCCATGTAATTGCCGAGCCCGTTTCGACCTGAGTCCACGACAAGCGACCATTCTCGCGGCACATACCGCGCTTCGTAACGAAGTTATAGATTCCACCCTTTCCTTCCTTATCGCCGGGATACCAATTCTGCACCGTCGAATATTTCACCTCGGCATCCTTCTCCACTATAATCTCGACAACGGCAGCATGCAACTGATTCTCATCACGACGCGGAGCTGTACAGCCCTCCAAATAGCTCACATAAGCACCCTCGTCGGCCACGAGTAGCGTACGCTCAAACTGCCCCGTACCCTCGGCATTTATGCGGAAATAGGTCGATAGCTCCATCGGGCAACGCACCCCCTTCGGGATATAGCAGAACGAACCGTCAGAGAACACCGCAGCATTCAATGCCGCATAAAAATTATCGGTATAAGGCACTACCGAGCCCAAATATTTTTTAACCAGCTCGGGGTACTCCCTGATAGCCTCCGAAATCGAACAGAAGATAATGCCCTTCTCGGCCAATGTTTCGCGGAATGTGGTCTTCACCGACACCGAGTCCATCACAGCATCCACCGCTACACCGGCCAAAGCCATCTGCTCCTCCAACGGAATACCCAACTTATCGAAAGTACGCTTCAGCTCGGGGTCTACCTCATCCATCGAGCCCAACTGCTTCTTGGGCTTCGGCGCGGCATAATATATGATGTCCTGAAAATCTATCTCGGGAATATCCAAATGCGCCCATGTGGGCAGTTTCATCGTCTGCCAATGGCGAAAAGCCTTCAAGCGACGCTCCAACATCCACTCGGGCTCCTGCTTCTTCTGCGAGATAAGACGAATGGTCTCCTCGGTAAGACCTCGCGCAATGGTATCGGTCTCAATATCGGTCGTGAAGCCGTACTTATATTCGCCCTGCTCGAAATTATCTAATATCTCTTTATCTTTTCCAGCCATAGTATTTCAATATAGTCCACAAAAATACAAAAAAAATGCAAATTATCCAATACTTTGTATTGGGATTACTTTTCGTAAGGCCGCAAACCCTTCGGGGAAAAGCAGAAAAAGAAAAAAATATCTATTTTTTATTGTTGGAATTTTGCACTATTAAAAATTTTGCCTACATTTGCACCACTCTTTTACGGAGGTAGGTTTGGAAGGATGGGTGAGTGGCTGAAACCACCAGTTTGCTAAACTGACGTACTCGATTAGGGTACCGGGGGTTCGAATCCCCCTCCTTCCGCAAAAAGAAAAAAATATACGAACTCTTGCTATTAGGCAAGAGTTTTTTTGTTTTAAGGGTGCTTGCGAATTTATTCGTAAAGCACCCTTAAATACAAAAAACAACCCATTAGATGGGTCGTATATTCTTTTTTATTTTGAAGCTACCCCACAGGGGAAAGGGCGTGCGGTACGAGCGACAAGCGAGTATAGCACGGCCAATCCCCTCTATGTCTACCAATAGCCACCAACGAGTTTATTCGATTGGTGGCTATTATATGCAAAAGAACTCTATAAAGAGTCATTTTATAATTCTTTTTTCGGCTTATTGGTCAAAATAGTACATAAAATCGGGGCTTTCTTTGTTTATTGGTCAAAAATAGTACATAAATGAGCCTGTCCACGACTTGTTGGACAGGCTCATTTTATTCGGGTAGCTATCTAAGAACTTTTTCAAATACGCAATTCTCAGAGGGTTAAAAAAACTTGTTAGACAGGCTCTTAATATATTGACATAGCGATATGTCCAACAGCTGATTTATCGGCAGAGTACTCTATCGCATATTCTTTCCCCAAATATTAGCAATATACGACTCCCTAAAATCACATTCGGGGTATTCTTTCCCTTACTCTTGCTTCACCTCTACAACATGGTATTCCGGGCCCGAGTGAAGTTCAATGTGCAATTTGCGAGATTTCCCCGAAGCATTTGGCTCGGCTATAATCTTAAGCTCCGTAGTATGGCTAACATACTCGATTTTCAGCCATTTGTAGACCTCGCCCGCTGTATCGCCTGCGTCGGGTAGAACATCTCCATCTTCACCACTTTTGTAGTCGTGAATGTGGGCATCGGTAAAGGGCTCGACGCCTGTAATAATCTTCTCACCGCCATCCTTTGAAAATACCACCACCTTGGGATAACCCAAATCGGCCTCTTTTTCGCACGAGGTCATTACACTCGCTGCAACAATTGTCATAAGGCACAAAATAAATCTTTTCATAGTATATTATTCTTGTTGTATACTTATGTTTGTGAAGGCATTTCGATTCTGCATAATGATGGTTGCCGAGCGAGGATTGGAAGTATTGTTTTCTCTGACGGTAATCACCACCCTATTGCTTTCACCCTTGTCGGGTACAACCACATAATACCAGCCACCGTCAAGGATGTCGCAGGTGTGATACTCCTGACCATCGATAGATGTGGGATATACATAATTCACATACTCCACCACTCCGTCCACATATTTCTTATCCTCATAAGCGCCACTTATCCACCAGCTTTTGTAATTAACAGCCGTGACCGTTTGCTCTCCACCGACTGATGGAAAAGTCAGCTCGGATTTATCCAATTTTATAGGCGTTTGTTTACCGTCTATCTCCTCACACCCAGTCATAACGCCAACCGCAACGGCTATTGCCATAAGGCTCAAAATATATCTTTTCATGGTATCATAAACTTGAGTCATCATATCCATTTTTAATAAATTCATCTACAAAATTACCACTCCCCCCACGAATTTTCCAAATTTTCGAACAGAAAAGTGTCGTGGGGCATGTAAGGAATTGAAGAACAGAGGCTAATTTTAGGCTTAAGTCCCTTTTCACCGCTCACGCTCGGCATAGCTTGCAAGCAATCTCTGCTCTCGCTTATTCGCGGCGTTGCGATACTCGAGAAAGCGGAGTTTACTTTGCGTAAATGAGCATTTCGAGAGTGAGCATAACGACAAAGTAGCCCTGTTCTTCAGTTTCTTTTAGTTACTCTTCACAACATCGGCAGGATTCTCCGTTGCAGCCTTCCACGAGCGGAGGGTTACAAGACCGACCGTTACTGCGAGGACAACGGCGAGGGCAACGATATAGAGCCACCAAGGCTGTGCGATGCGGTTGGCGAACTGCTCCAGCCAGCGCGAGGTGATATACCACGCCACGGGTGCTGCCACCACGAAGCAACCTCCGACAATCCACACATATCGCAGGTTGAGCATTTGAATCATCTGTGCGGTCGTTGCGCCATATACCTTGCGAACGGCAATCTCCGAGCGGCGGTGCTGCGTCTCGAACATCACAATACCAAAGACTCCCATCAGTGCAATTACGATTGCCAAAACAGCAAACATACCTATCAATACCATATCCTTTTTAGTTTGCTGATATAGGCCCTCGACCCACTCCTCCAAGTAGTATAGTTCGGCAGCATCCGCAGCGGGAGCGAGTTCCTTTGATAGTTTCTTCACATAGTCGGCAAAGGCCTCAACATCAGCCCCAGCCTGTAGGCGGATGTAATAATAGCACAACTCGCTGTTGTTATTGCAGTAGAATGCGTGGTGATCATTATCAACACCGAGCGATGTTAGGCGCACATCTTTGATCACTCCCACGACATCAAAGCCATCTTGGAAATGATAGCCAAGAGGAATGCCCACCTCACGGTTTAGCGATTTCATAATTATCATCTCACCTCGTTCGCCTGATGAAGGGGTAAGGCCAACACCCTCAACCACCTCAAAGCCAAAGAAGTCGAGGAAGTTCCAGCGCACGGGATTAGCCTTAAGTTGATAATTCTTATCCTGATAGGCTCGTCCCCAAGTCTGATTATTCCTGAAGAGGTTTGCCCAAGAGGCAGTTACGTCCTCAGTGTCTGGGTGCTGTTGCAGACGCTCGATTACCGTCTCTGAACGATCTCGCAAATCCCACGAAGCGAATGTTACGATATTTTCACGGTCGAAGCCGATATCGTAATTCATCATATATCGATATTGGAGGAAGAATACGCCCGTAATAATAATCAGTACCATCGCCACCGTAAATTGTATGCCCACCATCACAGAGCGCAATCTACGACCCACAGCCGACTGCGCAAAACCTCCCTTAACGCCGAGCGAGGCATTGAAGCGAGTGATGTAGAATGCGGGATACAACGCTGCCACAACCGCTAACAACACCATAAGTGCGACCATCATAATAATAACTGCGATATTATCTCCAAGAGCCAGCGAGCAGATAGAATAGTTGGTGATAAAGCTATCTTGAATCGCAATCATCAGGTAGAATGTCAGAGCCATCGAGATAAACACCAAGCCGATAGCCTCAAAGAGGAAGTTCCAACGCAGTGTACCCTGGCTTGCACCGAATACCTTGCAGATATTTACTGCACGCATACGCACAGGCACAAGGGCGAAGAAGAAGTTGATAAAGTTGATAAATGCAATCAACACGATGATAAAGGCAATGCTTGAGAGGATAATAGGTGTCGATTTCTTACCTGTATGGAAGTTGTACGCTTCGTCAAACTCGGTGTAGTACATATCATCAACAGGCACAAGGCGTGTGGCGAGAATATGAGCGCCATTCTCAATCTCCTCCTTAATCAAAGCCTCCTCTTCGGGATCTTCGGCAATCCACTCCTGAGCCATACCGAGGAACCAATCGGCATAGCCCTTTTTAAAGATTTCGATGTAGGTATTGAGATCGGCACCCTCACGCATACGAACAAAGTTGGTGTAGTTCCAATTATTAGTGCCCGAGGTGTGTACCTGCTCGTCGCCCTGCACAATATTCCAATGACCGAATATTGAGTTCTTTGGCATATCCTCATATATCGCCACGATGGTCTGCTGCGTAGTTGGCTTGCCGTCATCAAACCTACGACCACCCTCAAGGTAGATAACATCGCCTACACCTATGCCCAACTTTTCAGCTTCGGAGCGTGACATAATCACCGTGTTTGGATTTTTGAGTTCGCCAAAATCGCCAGCCAAGCACTCAAAACCGAAGAACGATGGTAGGTTGGGAGTAGCATAAAATATTTGGTCATTGAAAGATTCAAAGTTGTACTCACCCCTCTTTACCCAAATGCGGCTGATGGCGGCGTATGGTGCATACGAGGCCACCTCCTCTGCATCGGGGAATTGCTCGGCAGCGACATAAGCCAAGTCGCCAGGTGAGTTGGAACTCCACTTCATCTCGGTATTATCGCCACCAAAGTTGGGCGAGATAAGATAGGTGCGGTCTGCATCTTTGAGCGAGTGGTTGTAGGTCACGGTGTACCACACCTGCGATGCGATGATGTAGAATGCCACGAAGGCGAGGGTCAAACCGAGCACATTAAGCAGCGATGCGACCTTGTAACGACGTAATGTCATTAAAAAATTCTTAAACGCGATTTTCATATTGTTTGAGTTTTTAATTTGTTTTGTAGTGGCTTGGGAGGCGGTCAAACCTACCAAGCCTGGGATGCTTATGGTTTGGTTTTATAGTGAGTTTAGGGAGATTAGAGAAGATAGCGATAATCGCCAAACTCCTTAAATTCATTAAGTTCTTTATCTACTCTCAACAAAATTTGTCGTCAGAGTGCTGCATATGTGGTGCATCGTGAACCATCTTTGGATGGGCTGTACTTGGGCGTACTGCCCATTCTAAGATGGGAGGGATGTACCGCAGATGCTGTGCTATCACGGCAAATTATAGTCTTGACTTTACATCCGTCACAATCTTACCATCAAAGAGGCATATTGTACGGCTGGCGTAGGCTGCGTCGTGCTGCGAGTGGGTAACCATAATGATGGTTGTTCCCTCCTGGTGGAGCTCTTTGAGCAGGGTCATCACCTCCTGACCATTCTTCGAGTCGAGGTTACCCGTAGGCTCATCGGCAAGAATAAGTTTGGGGTTCGACACAAGGGCGCGGGCGATGGCTACACGCTGCTGCTGACCACCCGAGAGCTGCTGTGGGAAGTGGCCGGCACGGTGCGAGATGTTCATACGGTCGAGCATCTTCTGCACACGCTCCTTACGCTCCGAGGGTTTCACGCCCATATAGATTAGCGGCAACTCGACATTCTCGGCAACCGATAACTCGTCGATAAGGTTGAACGACTGGAACACGAAGCCGATATTGCCCTTGCGGAATGCGGTGCGATCCTTCTCTTTAAGGCCGCCTACCTCGTGGCCGAGGAGCTGATATGAGCCACCTGTGGGGTTATCGAGGAGGCCCAAGATGTTGAGGAGCGTCGATTTACCGCAACCCGAAGGTCCCATAATGGCAACAAACTCGCCCTCCTTAACCTCAAACGATACACCGTTCAGAGCAACAGTCTCGATCTCCTCGGTGAAAAAACTCTTCTGTAAATTTTCTACTTTTAACATAGCTGTAATTGTTTTAATTGTTATTTGTTTTTTGAATTTTAGTGCATTATTGAATTTGTCGGGTTCTCATTCGCTGCCGACCACGAACGGAGCGAAACGGTAACGATGGTAATCAACAGGATAACTCCCACCGCCAAGGCATATACCCACCACGACATAGGCGTGCGATAGACATACTGCTGCATCCAGCTGTCGATGATGTAGTAGCTTACGGGTATTGCAACAGCCGAGCACGCAGCAACAATATAGAGGTACTTGCGGTTAAACATCTGCAAAATGCCACCCACCGATGCTCCGTGAACTCGTCGGATACCAATCTCGCGGCGGCGATACTGCGTCTCGAACAACACCAAGCCAAAGACTCCGATAATAGAAATCACTATTGAGAGGAACGAGAACATTGCGATAAGGGTTGAGAGTTTGTCCTCACGCTGGTAGAGTAACTCCAACTCTCTGTCGAAAAACTCCACCTTAATCTTCTCAGGGTCTGCGTATGGAGCAATCTCCATCAGTGTGTCGAAAACATATTTCCTAACCTCAGCGATATCTGCTCCGGCCTCGGTGCGAATGTAGGTGTGGCGAGGCATATTCCATCCATAGTGTCCGCACACAAGAAAGGCAAAAGGCTCAATCTTTCTGTCGGCGGGCGCAAAATTGAAGTCTTCGCAGAAGCCTACAATGTTAGCATCATAACCGTAGAGATGGCCAAGCATCTTTGTATCGAATGTGAGTCCATACTTCTTTTGTGCTGTCTGGTTAAAAATCATTGCACCAGTAATCGTATTTTCATCAGATAGTAGAAAATCACGCCCCTCTACAACGTCTATACCCATAACATCCAAGAAGTTCCATGATACAGTGTGGATTGTGAATATAGCTTTATCTCCATTTTCCAATGGTCGCCCCCACGTACCCTCAGCAGTGCTCACCAGTTGAATATCGCCAAAGGCCACACCTTTGATTTTTGGATTTTGGGTTAGCTTATCAAGCAGTGCATCTCGCTTAGTGTAGTCCAATAGAGAGCCTTCTACATCGGGGTTTACAGCCTCGAATGGGACCTCTACCGAGAGGAGATTTTCACGATCAAAACCCATATCGCGCGAGAGCATATATTGATGCTGGCGATATACGAATATCGAGCATATAATCATTACTATGGATATAGTAAACTGAATCCCCACAAGCGTATAGCGTAGGATACGACCAGACTTTGATGCCGAGAAATCGCCCTTGATAACAAATGCGGGCGAGAACTTGGTGATATACCACGCAGGATAGAGTGATACTACAACTCCCAACAATATAACTCCGCCTGCAATAGCTCCTGCTAATGCCCAATTTTCACTGATTGCAACCGAAGTTGAGATATACTCTTTGAGTGGTGTATCGGCAAAGAGTACAACAATAACTGCCGCACCAAACAACGATACGAGAATTAAACCTACCGTTTCAAAGAGGAAATTCAGGCGCAGTTTTGCAGTAGGTGCACCAAAGATTTTGTAGTTATTGACCGCGCGGATTCGGCTCGGAATAAGTGCGAAGAAGAAGTTCACAAAGTTGATAAACGATATGGCCAAAATCAGTACTGCAATAGCAATCAAAGAGTAGGTCGTAGCGCGGCTGCCACGCAGACCCTCTGTGGGTGCATCTTCAATGAAATATAGGTCGCTGATAGAAGTTAATCGTGGCGTGGTAAGGTGGGATACCTCGTTCAGGTCCTCCTCCGAAGTTCCATTTTTTATAGCCTCGTCAATCACCATTTGTGTCATTCGCTGCTCAATGGCCTTGACATCTGCACCCTCTTGTAGGCGAACATAGTAGGTGTCCTGCCAATCTCCCTCCGAGGCTTGCGCTTGCGGTTCAATTAGCACATAACCCATAGGCATTGAGATAGATGAAGGCTTTGGGAAGTCTTTGTAGATGGCTACGATTGTTCGGATAGAACGACTCATAGCGCCACGACCATAGTGTAGGCCATCACCCACCGATAGATTGAATCGTTCGGCAGTAGACTCCGAGATAATCATCTCATCCTCAGTTATTAAATCCTCCAAACTACCAGCCACAATCTCAAATGGGAATACTGCAAAGCCCTCAGGCTCAGCACCTGCAAGGCTGATTGTAAAGTTCTCAACCGTAGCATTTCGCTTAATTGAGTACTCATCTTGAAACTTTGAATGTGCCAACACACCAATCGAGCCTGCCGCTTCAACCTCGGGGCATATACTAACCAACTTATCAGGGTATTGGCGATTCCACCAAATATCCCAACGACCATTATCCGACTCATTTGGATATTCGAGGCGATAGATGCGCTCCGAGTTTTTGATAACGCGGTTGTACGATAGGTCAAACTTCACCTGTACGGCAATAAGATAGACCGCTGCAAAGGCTACTGCCATACCCACAATATTCAGCACCGACGATGTGGTGTAACGGCGTAGTAGGGTTAGAAAATTTCTGATATACATAGTTGCAAGTTTTTATTAGTGAGTTTAGGGAGTTTAACGAGTTTAGAGCGAAGAATCACTAAATTCCCTAACCTCCTTAAACTCTTTAAGTTCTCTATTTATTTAGTATCAAAACTTCATTCTCTCCGAAGTTATCATACGACGAAGTTATAACTTTTTCGCCGGGTTGCAAGCCC
>JAZRLD010000080.1:0-15956 GCA_045646685.1 Alistipes sp.
GGCTTATCCTCACCACTATCCAACACAACGAAAGCCACAGGGCCCTGACGGAATGTGAAGTAGGGAGTATTTGTCGAAGAGGGAAAGAGATTAAGATACTCGCTAAAGCCCGGGCCACGTGTTTCGTGATTTCCTCGCACATACACCAAAGGAATATCCGTTGCAAAAGTCTCGGTCGCGCGAGTCATAAAGCCCTTTTCAATATCCTCTGTCGAGCCCATAAAGCTAACCATATCTCCATTGAAAACAACGAAGTCGGGCTTCTGCTCTCTTATATCCTTCGTAAGGGCCAACATCATAGAGTCGCGACCGTGAATATCGTTGATAACGGTAAAAGTACAATCCTCCTTCGCCTTATCCATCATTCGAATGGCGTAAGGCTTACGGCTATATACATTGCTGGCGCTGACATAACCGCTGGGGACAGGATTATGACCGCTGTCGTCCACGCCCTGCTGATAGATACGGTAGCGATAGCTCTTACCCGGCTCCAAGCCTGTGATACGAACGTGGTGTACGTCAGAGACAACGTGACGGCCCATAAAATCCTCATCGTAACGGGGACGCTCAACAGCATAGAAATGCGAGCCATCATCGGGTGCCACCTCAACCCAACCCATACAACGGTCGGTAGATGTCCACACAACGGTCATCTCCGTTTCGGTAACACCCACAACCCACGGGCCACACTTGGTCTTAACACGTGGAGGATCAGTAGCAAAGGCCACAGCCGCAGCAACAACGAGCATAATGCTCAAAATTATCTTCTTCATAGTCAATAGTTTTTGGTCTTCTCTATTCAGTAATCTGCTCTACAGCCTCGGTCGTATTTACATTTTCGGCAGGAGTTTCCATCGTATCAATAACTTCGGATGCAACAACCTCAGTCTTTGTAAACAAATCTTCGGGCAACATACTCTTATATGTACCCGCACCGATAGCCGTATAGACTATCAATGCAAGAATGGCCAATAAGGCCACGATACCTATAATCTTCTTAATCATAATCTTCATTTATTTTTTTCTACTCCACAGGCTGTGGATATGGCATTTCGCGCAACAACTCGATAGAGCGATTCACTACATTATCAATCGGGAAGATATTGTAATAGAATCCATCGTCTTCGAGCGGTGTATTGCGACCAATATATGCTCTGAGCTGTGCCTCCATCACCTTGCGCGAGCGGGCAATGTCGCGATAATTGGGACGCACGCCCTGCGTAGCGGCATAACGCACGAAGTCGTCAAATAGATTTTTGTCGCTGTCGAGCAATGCGGTCAACTCCTCCATAGTCTGCACCTTGTTGAGTGCCTCGCGATGGTTGTCGGCATACTGCATAGTGTAACGATAGAGGATATTACGTCCCGTAACCTCGATATAATATTTAGTCATATCAGCCGTATCCAATGGGATAAACACATCGGGCATAATACCGCCACCGCCATACACCACCTTACCCTTCGGCGTCACAAAGCGCAGAGAGTCGGCAAAGTGGATACTATCGGCCGAGAAGAACTCGTTATTCTCATAGCGGCGCACCATATCCATCTCGTAATCCTGCTCGTCGCCATTAACATAAGGTTTCTGTATAGAGCGGCCCGTAGGCGTATAGTAGCGCGCAACCGTCAAGCGCAAGGCCGAACCATCGGCATATGGCAACTGACTCTGCACAAGTCCCTTACCAAACGAACGGCGGCCCACGATTGTACCTCGGTCGTTATCCTGCACCGCACCTGCCAAAATCTCACTCGACGAAGCACTACCCTCGTCAATCAAAATAACCAAGGCCAAGTCTGACGACAAGCCCGTGCCATTGCTGAACTCCTTAATCTGCTTACCATCGCGGTCCTCGGTATATACGATAAGTTTATCCTTGGGCAGGAACTCGTTTGCAATCATAATCGCTTGATCTAAGTAACCGCCAGAGTTGTCGCGCAAATCGAAAATCAACTTCTGCATACCCTCCATACGAAGCTGTGCGAGCGCCTGCATAAGCTCAATATATGACGTGCGGGCAAACTGCGACAGGCGGATAAAACCGATGTCGTCAGTCACCATAAATGCAGACTCTATACTCCTAATAGGAATAGCATCGCGGATGATATTCACCTCCACCAAGTCGTCGATATTCTGTCGCTTGAGCGAGAGCTTAACCTCCGTGCCGCGCTTACCGCGCAGACGCTTGACAATATCGTTCTGCGGCATCTTGACACCAGCAACAATCGTATCGTTAATCTCAATGATACGGTCACCGGCAACTAATCCCGCCTTGGCACTCGGGCCATTAGGGATAACGCTCAGTACAACAACGGTATCGGTAGCTGCATTGAATGTAACGCCGATACCATCGAACTCGCCCTCCAGCGGCTCGTTTACCTGCTGCATCTCGTGCGCGGGGATATATATAGAGTGGGGATCCAGCTCCTTTACCAACAGCGGAATAACCAACTCGGCCAAAGAGTCCATCGAGATTGAGTCCACATACTTATGCTCGACGAGCATACAGGTCTGCATAATCTTATTGGTGGTGTTCAACCCGCCACGACTGATGAGCGTGCGTATCTGCGACTCCACCTTATTGCGGCCGACAAACTGGCCAAGAAGTATTCCCAAGACAATTCCCACAGCCAAGATTAGTGGGAACAAGATAGTATGTTTATTATTCTTATACATCAAAACAAATCATAAACGTGCTACTTCGCTCTCGCAATAGACGTACCATTCGGAGCTGCAAATAGCCCAACAAGCAGCACTACAATAAAAATTCCTACTTATTTCTGAACGTATAGGTCAAACCGAGCGAGAGGAACGACTTAAGCATAATGTCGCGATTCTGCGCCTTGTCGTAGTACATATTGACGGTAAGCTCCGTCTCCATATACTTTGACGCACGGATTCTTACCGAGTTACGCCAATCAACCGTAGGATGCAACATCTCGTGACGAGCCACAGACTTAGGAGCCAAGCCCTCGGGGCTACCTGCAGCCTCCCAATCCTCGAGTGCTGCGAGATAATCTCTATACTCGCGAATCTTACCCAAGCTACCTACGTTGGTAATCCAACCATAGTAACAATAAACATTGGTATCGTAAGTAAGCCAGCTATTCTTACCCCAGCTGCGCTTGAACTCGAGTTTGATAGACGAACCGCCCGTAAACAAGAAGTTCTTGTCGATATCGACACCAAACCAGCTCACGGCATTCTTATTGCGGTAATAGCGCTCCACGAGCGAGTTCTTGGCAATCACACCGTTACCAGAGAGGGGGAACAACGACACCTTAATGGGGAACTTGGCATTCGCGCTTGAGAAATCCATACCCAACGAGAAGTCCATATTACCCGGTGCAAGGAAACCTGTAATCACGTCATCGGCAGTCTGTTGTGTACGCGAAAGATACGACTTTGAGAATTGGCTCTTGAACTTGAACAGCGCCGTATATGACCACTTGCTGTTCAACGCCAACTTTGGCTGGACCTGCAACCAGAATTCGTCGATATTCTTAAACCATACACCTGCACGGTCACCATCCTCGGTATCGACACGCAGGCGGTTGTAACCATACTTGGCGCTCAGCTGCGTATTATTCGAGAAGGTATTTTTCTTGTAGGTGTGCACCATATTGAACGAGCCGAGCACCGTAATGGCGTTATCACCACCCTTCGTTGCGGCCCACGCATCGTTGTATGAGGTCATCGTACCCTGCAATTTGAGAGTCAACTCTAACGTATTACGCTCCTTGCGCAGACGCAGACGCTCCAATCGAGCCTTGGCGTCGCTGTAATACTCCGTGCTGGCGTCAATGTTCTGCAACTGATTCAAAATGGTAACCTCTCCTGCGGTCCGTTTCTTTGTATCGTCCTCGACAGTAAACTGTGCCCACGCATCACTAACCGATGCTACGGCAACAAATAGAAATATGGTAAAAAATCTCTTTATAAACATATATTTTCAGTTTTGCATTTTCTTCATCTGCAAAGTTAGTATTTTTAAAGAAAATAGTTACATTTGTATATACATAAATTAACCAACTTTTCGCTTATGAAATATTTTGGTGCGCACGTAAGCGCTTCGGGTGGAGTGGACAATGCTCCGCGCAATGCAGCAGAGATTGGGGCTACGGCCTTTGCGCTCTTCACAAAGAATCAACGTCAATGGGCTGCGCCTGCCCTGACAACGGCACAGATAGATGCTTTTCGCTCGGCGTGCGAGCAGTACGGCTATACGGCAGCACAGATTCTGCCACACGATAGTTACCTCATCAACCTCGGACACCCCGAGAAGGAGGGTTTGGAGAAGTCGCGCGCTTCGTTCATCCACGAGATGGAGCGTTGCCAAATTTTGGGATTGGATAGGCTGAACTTCCACCCCGGCAGCCACCTGAAGAAGATTTCGGAGGAGGAGAGCCTTGCGCTTGTAGCCGAGTCAATCAATATCGCTCTTGACAAGACAGAGGGTGTTACGGCCGTGATTGAGAACACAGCCGGTCAAGGCTCAAATCTTGGTTACGCTTTCTGGCATTTGGCCTATATAATTGACCGCGTGGAGGATAAGTCGCGTGTAGGAGTATGTTTGGATACCTGCCACTCGTTTGCGGCGGGTTATGACCTCTCGACCGAGGAGGGTTGCGATAAGGTGTTTGCAGAGTTTGAGCGCGAAGTGGGATTCAAGTATCTGCGCGGTATGCACCTCAACGATGCGATGAAGGTGCTGGGTAGCCGCGTTGACCGCCATATGCCTATGGGTGAGGGTTACTTGGGTATCACGCCATTCCGCTATATTGCGCGCGATGCACGCTTTGACGATATTCCGTTGATTCTCGAAACGCCCGATGAGAGTCGCTGGGCAGAGGAGATTGCAATGCTGAAGAGCTTTGCCGAGGAATAATAATAAGGTGTCTAACTTTTGGGTTAGACACCTTTTTTATTAGAAATCATATAACAAGAGCTATTTATTCATTACCCTTGGCCTCCAAAATGGGCAATCCCGCTTCGGTTGGAATATAGATAACCTTATTTGCTGCAGAGTTCTGCTGACGCACCCAAAGATATTGAATATAGGTGGGAGTCAGCGAGCCATTCTCAATCTTGATAGCCTCGGCAGCACCCTGAGCTCGTACCACCTCGGCCTGAGCATTAAGTTTCTCTGCCTCAAGGTTAGCCTTTGCCTCCTCGATTTTGATTTGGCGATTCTGCTCCGCCTGTGCCAACTCGGCACGGCCCTTCATCTCCTGTTGCCACACCTTATATCGCGGCACTCCAAACAAAAAGAATGCAACAATTGCAAAACACACTAATGCAATGGATAAAACTCCGCCGGCCGTAATAACGGCGCCCTGATTTCTCTCACTCATAGTCTTATTATTTAAGTGGTTACAAATTTTTACAGCAAATCCAGACACTCTCTAATGATTCGCACGCTGTCGCGGATTTCGTCATCGGAAATTACCAGCGGTGCTGATATGCGGAAAGCCGTGTCACAGAACAAGAACCAATCGCTCAAGATTCCTCGCTCGATAAAGAGGTCCATTATGCGATACAACTTCTCGCTCTCGCCAAGCTCAATGGCAAGCAACAGTCCAGCGCGACGAATCTCCTTTACCGCAGGGTGGTCCTTGAGCAACGCCTCATACAGAGCGCCCTTACGCTCAACATCCTCAACAATCTTATTCTCCTGCAAAAACTTCATCGCCGCCAAACCCGCTGCACAGCATACGGGATGACCACCAAAGGTTGTGATGTGGCCCAACACGGGGTTGTGTGTAAGCGTAGACATTATCTCCTGACTCGACACAAATGCTCCGAGCGGCATACCGCCTCCCAACGCCTTGGCCAAGCAGACAATATCGGGCGTAACGCCATACTTCTGCATAGCGAACATCTCACCCGTACGGCCCATACCAACCTGTATCTCATCGAAGATAAGCAACGCACCCACCTCCGTACATCGCTTGCGCAGAGCCTGCAAGTAACCATCTTTCGGAGGTCTTACTCCCGCCTCGCCCTGCACAGGCTCGCACAACACGCAAGCCGTGCGCTCGGTAATGAGCGACAAATCATCTATGTTATTGAATCTTATAGCCTTTGTATCGGGCAACAGCGGACGGAAAGCGCACTTCCACTCCTCGCCTTCGGGTTGTCCCATCATACTCATTGCTCCGTGTGTAGAGCCGTGGTAGGCTTGACGCATAGATATCATCTCCGTTCGGTGGGTATATCTCTTTGCCAACTTCAGCGCACCCTCAACAGCCTCGGCTCCCGAGTTAAGGAAATAGACCGAATCGAGTGGCTCGGGCAGAGCCTCAGCTAACGCACGTGCAAACTCAACCTGCGGGCGCTCGACCATCTCGCCATAGACCATAATATGCATATAGTCAGCCGCCTGATGCTGCACAGCCTCAACAACGGCCTTGTTGCCGTGACCCACGTTATTTACCGAGACTCCCGACACCAAATCGTAATAAGGCTTACCCTCGGGCGTATAGAAAAAGACGCCCGAAGCACGCGCCACCTCGATAAGTTGCGGTGCGGGCGAAGTTTGCGCCACGTGACGCAGAAACTGCTTGCGTAATATCTCGCTCATAGGCCTTTACAATGGAAATTGTCGTTCCAAAATACGCTCCGCGTCCTTAACCGACGACATAACCCAGCGGAACATCATCTCGCGGGCATCATCCTCGCCAAGTCGCCAATCAATCGCAGGCGAGAGGCGCATACGCTGCGAAAGCATATAAATCAGGATTGCAGCCGAGGCCGACACGTTAAGACTCTCAACCATACCACACATCGGGATACGCAAATACTCGTCCGCTGCCTCGATAATCTCGTCCGACACACCCGCGTGCTCCGTACCAAAAACCAAGCAGAAGGGGCCCTTCTCCACATCGAATGTCTCAGGCGTGCAACTCTCACGATGGGGCGTAGTAGCCACCAAACGATAGCCCACACCCTTGAGCGATGCGATAGCCTCGGCGGTAGATTCGTGGCGTGTGATATCCACCCACTTGTCCGTACCGCGCACGATGTTTACGTTGGGATTAAACTTACAGAGCGTCTCCACCGTATGCAAATCCTGCAAGCCGAAGGCCTCACAATGGCGTATCAGCGCCGAAGCATTCTGCGGATGAAAAGTGTTTTCTGTAAGGATAGTCATATAGCGTGTGCGCTCGGATAGAGTACGGCGCAAAACATCAACACGCTCCTCGGTCAAAAAGGAGGTCATATATGCTGTGCGCTCGTCATACCACTCGGGCGAGTGGCCCGCACAAAGTTGCTTTAATCTATTTGCGATACTTGTCATCTTCGTCCATTATTTTCAGGTAACTCTCATAACGCGGATAGGCTATCTCGCCTCTTTGAACAGCCTCCACAACGGCACAATGCGGCTCGTGCGTATGAGAACAATTATAGAAACGGCAATCGGGCAAAAAGCGCATCATCTCGGGGAAATAGTGCGCCAGCTCGGCATCCTCGATGTCAATCAAACCGAAGCCCTTAATACCCGGTGTGTCAATGATATATCCACCCTCTGAAAGGGGGTACATCGTAGAAAAAGTTGTCGTATGCTTACCCTTATGATGGCTCTGCGAAATCTCACCCGTGCGAATATCCAAGCCCGGTTCAACGGCCGCCACGAGGGTAGATTTTCCTACGCCCGAGTTACCCGACAAAAGCGTAGTCTTGCCGCGCAGCAACTCGCGCACCTCCTCGACGCCCTCGCCCTCGGTGGCTGACACCTCGATAATACGGTAACCAGCACTCTCATATATGGCGTGAAACTCCTCCACCGCCTCGGGTTTTGTGCGAGCCAAGTCAATCTTGGCCAAAAGTATTGTAACGGGGACTTTATACGCCTCGCACGTCACCAAGAAGCGGTCGATAAACTCCGTAGCCGTTTCGGGCGAGAAGAGTGTAGCCACCAGCAATGCCTGATCGACATTGGCTGCGATAATATGCGACTCCTTCGATAGATTAGATGCGCGGCGAATGATATAGTTACGGCGTGGCTCGATAGCCGAGATAACATAACTACCCTGCTCGTCAGGCTCAACCCGCACCACATCACCCACAACAACGGGATTAGTAGAGCGCACACCCTTCAAGCGTAACTTTCCACGTATGCGGCACTGCAGGCGCTCGCCCTCGTGCAACACCTCATACCAGCTACCCGTCGAACGCACGACGGTGGCATAGAACTGCTCAGCCATAACTAATCCAAAAATTTATCTTTCAACTCCTCGAAATAGGGAGTGAGTTTATCTGTCATACTTGTAATGGGCTCAAACCAACGCGACTCCTCGATTGTCTGCTTTGAGACCAGCTCATAGTTCTTGTTGATAGAGGCAAACCACGAGAACATAACGCTCACGATAAGTCCCACCTTTAGCACCGAGAACAATATTCCCAGCAACGTATCAACCACGCCCAAGCCAGCAAAACGAAAGACGGCACGCAACATATAAGCTCCTACCGATATAAGAACAATACCTCCCACGAAGATGATGAGAAATCCAGCTACGCCGGGGATACCCGTATCAATTCCCGCTATACGCTCCAGCTCCGAGCTATACTCTGCGGCAAAGTAGAGAGCCGCCACAACGGCCAGCAATGATAACATCTGCAAAAGAAAGCCTCGTTTCCAGCCGTAAAAAATACCCCAAGCCAAAGCAATATAGACTATTATATCAAGTACATTCATAGTTAAACAATATCTTTTTGTGTTATTCCGTTTCTATTATGTGGTCAAAATATTGCACGAAGTTAGCATATTTTTTTGATAATTGCTATATTTGCGGAAAGTAAATCGGGTAATAATAGGTCACGCAGGGCCTAACCGACTACTTTGTGCATATCCCGAAACATACAACAAACCATTATTTTGCTATGAAACGATACTTAATAACACTCTTGCTATGCCTTGTGGCTTTTACTGCTACGGCACGCGAAGTATACTCGCTGAATGATAATTGGCAGTTCTTCTTCAAGATGGAGACCAGCAGTGACTATGCACGCCATATATCTCTGCCCCACACGTGGAATCTTGACGCTCTGTCTGGTCAGGGCGAATATTTGCAGACTACGGCAAACTACTCGCGCGATATATATGTGCCCGCCGAGTGGAGTGACAAGCGTCTGTTCCTGAAATTTTACGGAGTGCAGAACGTTGCAGACGTATTTGTCAATGGCAAGCACGCTGGCGAGCATCGTGGCGGCTGGACAGCCTTCACATTTGAGATTACGCCCTACATCGAGTTCAATAAGAACAACTCGGTAGTGGTCGTGGTGAGCAACGCCTACCAGAACGATATTCTTCCCACATCTTCGGAGGTAAACCTCTACGGTGGTATCTACCGCGATGTGGAGCTTATCGTAACCGAGCAGACAACCATCTCGCCCCTCTACTATGGCTCTGATGGTGTGCTCATTCACCAGAATAACATCACAGAAAATACTGTCGAGGCCACCGCTTCGGTGTGGGTTACAGCGCCCACATCAACCAAGTTGTGCGACCTCTCAATCAACGTACGCGCCCCGACGGGCGACGTGGTATATTCGCGCTATGTGAAGGGCCGCGTCGAGCCGGGCAAGCCCGTAGATATCCCCTTCTTGTTGGAGGAGCCACTGTTGTGGAGCCCCGACGAGCCAAACCTCTACACCATAACCATTGGTATCGGCAACCACTACGAGGACGAGGTGACGGTAACCACAGGCTTCCGTACCATTGAGGTTACATCAAAGCAGGGCTTCAAGCTCAATGGCGAGCGCATACAGATTCAGGGTGTTACGCTATACCACGACCGCGCTGCCATCGGTAGCGCTCTGCGCACACGTCACTACGACGAGGATTTGGAGCAGATACGTGACATTGGCGCCAATGCCATACGTTCGGCTACGGCTCCCCATTCGCAATATCTATACGACTGCTGCGACCAGAATGGTACGCTGGTGTGGATTGACACGCCGTTTACACGTGCGCCCTACCTGAGTGACGTTTTCTACTACCCGACAAACAAGTTCAAGCAGAATGGCCTCCAGCAGTTGCGCGAGGTTATTGCGCAGAACTACAACCACCCCTCGGTTGTAATGTGGGGTATCTACTCGTTGGTGTGGATGCGTGGTGCAAACGATGTTCTGGACTTTATCCGCGACCTTAACAACACCGCCAAGCAGATGGACTCTACGCGTCCTACGGTGGCGTGCAGTAATCAGGATGGCGAATTGAACTTCATCCCCGACCTTATCGTATGGCAGCAGAATGTTGGCTGGGAGCGCGGTGCGATAAATGACTTGGCCGTATGGCAGAACAAGCTCCATAGCGATTGGAGTCACCTGCGTTCGGCTGTGGCTTATGGCGAGGCTGGCTCTATCGACCAGCAGGCAAACAGCAGCTTCAAGCCCATAGAGTTGGATCCCCGTTGGCAGCCCGAGCGTTGGCACACGGAGTTCCACGAGGGATATGCACGCCATTTGGCTAACGACAACCAGTTCTGGGGAATATGGATTAACAATATGTATGAGTTTGGCTCGGCACGCCACACCGATGGTATCTCGCGCACAGGTCTTGTGACCTTCGACCGCAAGGATCAGAAGGACGCATACTACCTCTACCGCGCATTGTGGAACAAGAAGAGTCCTACGCTGCATATCACCGAGAAGCGTCGCAACATACGTCAGGACTCTATACAGCAGGTGAAGTTCTACTCATCGGCAAAGGAGGCACCCGTAATGACCGTAAACAAGGATACGGTAAACGTTAGAGAGTATGCCCCCTGCCAATTCATATCTGACTCGGTGGTTATGACCAACCGCAATCACGTAGTGGTATCAGCTGGCAAGCAGAGCGACCAGCAGACGATTATAATCGGCAACGCATTAAGACAGCATCGATAGCCGAGGGACCCTCGCAGAGCAGCAAATCCAATATGGAGAGGTTCTCAGCAAAGGGCATTCTATCAGAAAATACCTGGAAATAGGGTTCGGCCACAAAGGTCGAGCCCTTTTGTTTTGGACGCAGGTCAACATCGCCCTCCGTGGCACGCACGTAACGCTCCGAGAGAGGCAGCTCACGACTAACGCCCAGCAGACGCAAAAGGGTCTGCGTATATTCGATATTATAATCTACCAGAAAACGCCACTCACGCTTATAGAATGGCTCCAAATAGTGCGCAAAGTGGTCGAAGTATGGCGACGACTTGTAGGCCGAGAGTATCGATACCCAATGCTGGTGCTGCCAGCGCTTCGAGTAGTCAATCTTCACGTCGCGCATCGGCTGACGGGGACGGTTAGCATTCTCAACGTGTACGGTGAGCTGCATAACACCATTTGCCGAGAGAATAGCGGCACGGTTGCGCTCCGAACGCTTCACGTAGTTCTCGCCCAAATCAATCACGCACTCCTCGCGTAGAAGGCGTGCAACATACTCCACCGAAGGCATATAGGCTGCAGGAAGTATTACCATAGTTACATCTTTTTACAAACAACAACCATCCATCCCTCACGCTCGATGATATTCACCACCTTGAAGCCCTGCTCTACGGCCGAGGCCTCGATGTAAACAACATCCTCGCGCAAAAAACCGCTCATCAAAAGACGTCCACCCGAAGGCAACACCGCCGCAAACGAGGGCATCATCGAGATTAATATATTACGATTTATATTTGCCAGAACGAAGTCAAACTGCTCGCCCGCAACAACCTGCTCGATAGAGCCACAACGCACATCCACCCGCTCGGCCACGCCGCTCAGCGCTATGCTATCGCGACAACTGTCACACGCCCAATCGTCAATATCGACAGCCACCATCTGTTCCGCACCGCACTTCAGCGCCACGATGGCCAGCACGCCCGTTCCGCAACCCATATCAAGTCCTCGCTTACCGCTGAAACCCATTGATGCAATGGTCTGCGACATAAGAGCCGTTGTGGCGTGGTGTCCCGTGCCGAACGACATACGCGGAGCTATGACAACATCGATTACACCCTCGCCCGCGGGTGTGTGGTGTGGCGCGCGGATAAGAATGGGGCGCTCGCCAGCAACCTCTACGGGCTCAAAGCCACTCTCCCACTCTGCATTCCAATTCTCCTGCACGACCTCCGCAACCCGAAAATCGACCTCTTGCGACTGGATAGTCTGCGCAATATCCTCGCTGCACGCCGTAAAATCCTCCTCCTGAATATATGCCTTCAACGAGCCCTCCTCCTCGGCAAAGGCCTCAAAAGGGTAATCCGAAAGCAGCGCCGTAAGAATCTCGGCCTGCATAGAGTCGGTAACAGATATATTGAGTTCTACATATTTCATATTATGTAAAATTTTACTATTTTTACACCACAAAGTTACGGAGAATATGGCAGAATATACGAAAAAATGGACAGAAATTTCGCGCGGATACCGCACACATATGCGATTGGAGAAACATCTATCGGATAATACCATAGAATCGTATATGCGCGACTTGGCTCAATTTGCGCACTACATACTGCGTATGTACGACGTGCCGCCCAAGAAGGTAGAGCCTAAGATGATAAGCAACTATATGAGCCGCCTTTACGAGTTGGGACGCGAGAAGAGTTCGCAGGCGCGTGCATTGAGTGGCATAAAGAGTTTTTTCAACTATCTTTTGTTAGAGGAGATTATCGACTCCTCTCCCGCCGAGCTTATCGAGGCTCCAAAGTCGTCGCGTCCTCTGCCCGACACACTCTCAACCGAAGAGATTGACCGTCTGATAGGCTCAATCGAGGATAGCACAACAAAAGGCCTCCGCGACCGCGCCATTTTGGAAGTACTCTACTCTTGCGGCTTGCGAGTCAGCGAGTTATGCGATCTAAAGTTGGGTGATTTGTTCTTCGGCGAGGGTTATATTCGCGTGATTGGCAAAGGCGACAAGCAGCGCCTTGTACCTATGAGCAGCATAGCTCGCAGCCGCATACAACTCTATATGGACGTACGCGGCAAAGAGCGCAGAAAGGAGGAGATTTTGTTCCTGAACAATCGTGGCAAAAAGCTCACGCGCGTGATGATTTTCACCATCATAAAGCAGGCGGCGCAACGTGCAGGAATAGATAAAAAAATCAGCCCCCACACCTTCCGCCACTCCTTTGCCACGCATCTGTTAGAGGGCGGCGCCAACATTCGCCAAGTGCAGGAGTTGCTCGGCCACGAGAATATCCTTACGACCGAGATTTACACCCACCTCGACGATAGCCATCTGCGCCAGACGCTGGAGGAGCATTTGGGATTGAAATAAATAAAAAGGTGTCCAAGCGGACACCTTTCTTTTATCTCAATTTCTACTTTACCAAAAAATTGTATAACAAGAGCTATTTTGAGTCTGGTCGCAGACTGAAAGTCCGCAGCATACTTAACGTATGTGAGGAACTTGAAGCCAAGCCAGACGCCAAAAGAGCCTTGTTAGGCAATTTTACTGCTTTGCTACTTCAAGCGCTTTTGTGGTAGTGTAATACTTCGAAATCATCTGCGAGCGCTCCCACGCTGGAATCTGACCATCAACCAAGTAGTCAAGATAAACCTGCATCACAGAACTGAAACGCTGCTCGTGAGTCTTAACAATATCGGCAGGGATCGTTACCATCCACTCCTTGTCGCCCGACTTCTCGATACCAAGACCGGGATACTTATCGCCAACCGACTTCAAAGCCTTGCGAAGCGTAGCCTCAAAAGCCGCATCATCATCGTCACCATTATTCACCACATACAGCACAGGCTTATACTTCTGCTCGGCACCCTGACGAATCTCGATATTGGCCTTCGAGCCCTTCACCACAGAGTAGTGCGTATCGCCCGTACCCTCCGTGCCAACGGCCGCCATAAAGTTCCAAACAACGCTCACACGGCAGTTAACGCCATTGAGTTTATAGTTTAGCTCGCCATTTGAATACACCTGCAACGTATCGTTCACGATATCCTTCTTCAAGAAATCGGGATACTCGTCCTTACCCGTAACGAGGCGATATTTATCCAGCGGAATAGCTGTTGCCCAGCGTTTTGCCGAAGTAAACTCAATATCCTTTGTGTAGTCAATCTCCTGCTCGGGCATAACCGTACACTGCACCAAATCAACAAGATGCGTAGTTACGTCAATGATACCCTCACCCTGCTGCTCCACGTCGAAATACCACTCAGGGCGACGCAAAGGCTGGCCCGAAACATACTTAAAGAAGTGGTGCACGCTCTCCTTTGTGATGGCGGGATTCTCGGGCGTACCCTGCTGCATCTCACCAAAGAGCTCTGGCATAGCTACCAACACGCGCTGCAACTCGTTGTTAATCTCCGAGCGCTCGGTCATAATATCATATACCATCACACCCTTCTCGGGAGCCTCGCGCAAAGTCTGCTCCAACATCTTGAAATTCTTCTGATCGATAGCCATCGGCTTGTCTGACAAGACGTTAATACCAGCATCTACCGCTGCCTTAACATAGCCTGTCTTCTTGCCATTATTACCCGCCAGCACGACAACGTTACCCTTCTTCTCCTCAATCATCTTCTCGAGGAAGTCAGCACCCGTGTAGAGCTGCTCGTTCCACGATGTGGGGCGCTCCGAACGCTCGTTGTAAATCTTCACGCGGTCGAGGTGCATCTGCGCATCATCGCCCTCGGGAGCATAGACGTGAACCGTAGGATCCACCTGATCATACATATACATCTGCACCAGCGCAGCGTGGAAATGGCCGGGATCGAGCGTAAGGAGTTCCACCTCGCCCTTCGAGCCATTGAACGCCCCCTGCTTGGGAGCCCCAGCACAACCCATCATTGACAAAGCAGCCACAGCCGCCATAAAAATTGATCTCTTCATTCTATAATAAGTTTTTCAATATCATCACCCTCTTCGGCGACCGCCCAAAACGCAAAAGCCGAAATACGTACACAAATATACGAAAAATTTATTCAACTTATAATATGGAAGTTATACATTCTAAAAAGATTGAGGCCGACAGCCGCCGACCTCAATCCAAATATATCCTTTCAATCCTATCTCACGGGTGAGATAATGAAATTAAATGTATAATCCTTATACTCCACCAAATACTGATCGAGTGGCAGACGGCCCCACGAGTTGATACAACCCAAGCCCATCTGCTCCAAATCAAAGCAGAGATAAGTGTTATTGTCAGCCTTCAAATCGCCAGAGTGGCGCTGTGCGCGACCAACTGTTACATCCATATTCTCCTGCGAGTAAGGCAGAGCCGATGCAGAGAACGCATTCTCGGCAATGATGCGGATACCAGCTCCTGCAGTATTGAGGATATTGTAGTAACGCAAATCAGAGCGTGTACCTGACTCCTGCGGACGTGCCATCTTCTCGTTGTACTGCTCCGAAACCTTCTGTGTGTAGATACCAATATCGGCACAGCTCTTACGGTCGGCATAGTTCTCCACCTCGCCACGACCATAGTAGTTGATAACGTTCAATGCTGCGGGCAACTCTACGCGCATACCAAAGCGGAACATATTCGAGATATCGGCACCAGCAGTAGTTGTCATAGTCTGCGAAACCTTAATCTCGCCCTCGCCGTTGATTGTGTATGTAATCTTCATTGTAGCCTTCACGTCGGGCATCTCATAATCAGCCACAACCTTTGCCACGCCATTCTCAACCTTCGCGTCAAAACTCTTGAGAGTCAACGCGGGGTTGCGCCATACGGCATACTTAGTCTGCAACTTAGCACCTATGTCGTTCTCGGTAGGAGCACGCCAGAAGTTGGGACGAAGAGCCGAGTCGTTAGAAACGATATTCATTGAGCCATACTCAATCTGGTTAATGAAACCCTCGCGGTCGAAGCCGATAGTCCAGTCGTAACCTGTAACCTGTGTTGACTTCTCAAACTTGGTAACCTCCACAGGGCGTGCAGACTCCTTCATCACGAAGGCAGCCTTTGTGTCGTACTCCTTGATGATATGCTGCTGCGCGGCAACAACGTGGCCAATATTGAGCAACGGC
>JAZRLD010000081.1:0-8476 GCA_045646685.1 Alistipes sp.
TGCACACCGAAGCAAATGGGTGCTGGAGTTAGGTATTTTTATTGAGAAGAGAACAAAAAAACTATATACTTATGAAAATTGCAAGATTGATTTTTAATCCTATTCAAGAGAATACATACATCGTATGGGACTCAACGCTCGAGGCTGCCATCATCGATGCTGGCAATATGGGTGAGCGCGAGAACGCCATTTTGGATAAGTTCATCGCCGACAACGGCTTGAAGCCCGTGCTGGCAATCAATACCCACGGCCACTTCGACCACCTGCTGGGTGTAAACCACATCTGCGAGAAGTATGGCGCCAAGTTCGCCCTCTCGTCTAAAGATGAGTTTCTGCTGAAGAATGCCACAACCAGCGCCGAGCTCTTCGGCGTGCGCGCAGGCGATATGCCCGAGGAGATTGATATCGACCTCGATGGCGCAGAGTCTATCAAGTTCGGAGAGACAGAGTTGAAGGTTATCCCCACCCCCGGCCACACCCCCGGTCACGTCTCTTTATATGAGCCCGAGGCGGGTGTATTGTTTACGGGCGATACGCTCTTCCGCGAGAGCATTGGCCGCACTGACCTGCCGGGTGGCGACTACTCGTGGATTATGCGCTCGATAATTGATAACCTGCTTCCGCTTGGTGACGAGGTGAAGATTTACCCGGGCCACGGCGACGATAGCACCATCGGCCACGAGTCGATGTACAACCCCTTTGTTGTTGAGGTACTGAATAATGAGGTGAATTATAAGAACTAATATGAGAAGACTTCTCCTAACCCTTGTTGCATTATTTGTCGGAGCAGTTGCGCAGGCGCAGACACCCACACCCGAGCAGGCTAATGTCCGCGTGGCAGAGTTGCTCAATACGGCTGACTACGTCACTTTGGCTACGGAGCTGCCCGCCGTGCGAGAGATGGTGATAAAACCCCTGTTGGCGCTCGCCGATGCATTGGTGGCACATTATGAAGGCCGCTTTGAGGATAGCAATCGGGCTATTGAGGAGGTTGCCCGTTACCCCGAAGAGTTGGGCCAAGGAACGGTATTCGGAATGTCCAACTATGCGTTGATTAACAATCTGTGCATAGAAGATTACGCACAAGGTGCGGGGGTCACACGACAACTTTTAGAGGTCTTGCCCGATACCAACGAAGCCGAGGCGTCACGTCGTGGCTTACTATCCCTTCAGCGTTGGATGCAGGCTCTGGCAGAGCGGGAAAAGGTGGAGGTTGTACGCCCTCAAAAGGATGTGTTGATTCCCGTCGAGCGTCGCTCGATAGGTCGTGGTGAACATTTTATTGTGAAGGTCACGGTGAATGGTGTAAGCGAAGATTTTATCTTCGATACGGGTTGTAGTCACGCCAACTTCATCTCACGAGAGGTGGCCGAGCGTATGGGTGTGGAGATTGTAGCCGACTCTATTATCACGCAGGGTGTAGGAGGTTCGGGGTATGTTCAGTTGGGAGTGTTACCCGAGATGCGTATCGGCGATGTTTTAATTAAAAATCCCACGTTCCTTGTCGCCGAGCAATTTATTCCCGAGCACGTCGAGGTAGAGGGTATGTGCGAGGCGGCATTAGGCACTCACATTATCCGTAAGTTGGGCGAAGTGCGCTATGAGCGTGATGCCGAGCGTATAGTTTTGCCCGCCAAGCCAAGTGCGACCGAGCAGCGCAATATCGTCTGCGACAATGGTACATACTATCTTGTATGCCATCAGGCGGGCGAGCAGTTACTCTTGCACTTTGATACGGGCAACGTTAAGAGCCAACTATCGCCACGCTACTTCACCCGTTTTCAGCACCAGGTAGAGGCTAAGGGCGGAGATGTGGAGCGTTCACGTAGCGGTGGTTTCGGCGGTGTTGTATGGAGTGATGTGCGTACGATGCCGCGAGTGGAGTTGCAGGTGGGCGATAAAAGCGTCAAACTGCATAAGGTAGCCGTGGATATGCCTAATGACACTCCACAGGTGAACTACGACGGGGCGGTGGGCGTGGATTTACTCACTGCATCGGATATGGTGACCTTTGACTTGGAGAAAATGTTTTACAGAATAGATAAATAGAAATGGGAAAATTCATTCATCGTCTGCTATATCGCCTGCTCCCGCTTAAGGGTTATCTGCGTGTTGTGAGCCGTATGTTCTTCTTCACGCGAGCGTTGGGCATTGGTCGTGAAGGGCGAGTATTGGAGTACAACTACCACCTGCCACAGCTCGTTAAGCGTGGCGATGTGGCCATAGATATTGGCGCAAATTTGGGTTATTACACCCGCCCGCTGTCTGATATTGTAGGCGCGGAGGGTAGGGTATATGCCGTAGAGCCTGTGCCTATAATCTTCGATGTGCTGAAACGCAATGTCGCGGGCCGCAAGAATGTAACCTTGCTCAACTACGCCCTCGGCAGTGAGGAGCGCACCATAGAGATGGCCAACGACTCAGTTGCGGCGGCTGGATATTTCGGTACGGGACGTAACTTCGTGAGCGATGGAGAGCTCTCGGGCGAGGCTATACGCTTTACGGCGCAGATGCGTCGCGGCAGTGAGTTGTTTGCCGATTTGGAGCGCGTGGACTTTATAAAGTGTGACATCGAGGGTTACGAGCGCGTGGTGATTCCAGAACTCAAGCCTCTTATAGAGTGTCACCATCCTACGGTGTTGATTGAAACCGACGGCGACACACGCCACGAGATTATAAAGATGTTTGCCGATATGGGCTACCGTGCCTATATGTTGGAGGCGGGCCGCGAGGTCGCGCTCGACAAAGAGAGTGATAAAGATATAATTTTTAGATTTGAATAAACCGAGACATTCGAAAGCCTGATAATGGAGCCATTTATGGCGACCAAAGTCCCTGCCCGAGGCGGGGATTTAGGGGTGGGTCAGATTTGCAACTGCGACCAAGGGTCGCAAGCAGGCTTGACGAGAGCGGAGAGTTTGAAATTAATCCAAGAAGATAGATTAGAATTACATAACCAAAGAAAAAATATGAGAATAGATATTATTACCGTTGTGCCAGAATTGGTTGAATCGCCTCTGCACGAGTCAATTTTGAAGCGCGCGCAGGAGAAAGGATTGGTTGAAATAGTTGTGCATAACCTCCACGACTACGCCCACGACAAGCGCAAGACTACCGACGACTATCCTTTTGGTGGCGAGGCTGGTATGGTGATGAAGTGCGAGCCTGTGTTTGAGCTTGTTGAGAAGTTGCAGTCGGAGCGAAAATATGACGAGATTATCTACACCTCGCCCGATGGCATCACCTACAACCAGCACGAGGCTAACCGCCTGTCGATGTGCGAGAATATTATTATTCTCTGCGGCCACTACAAGGGCATCGACTACCGCATTCGTGAGCACCTCATCACACGCGAAATCTCTATCGGCGTCTATGTGCTGACGGGTGGCGAGCTTGCGGCCTGCATTATTGCAGACTCTGTCGTGCGACTTCTACCGGGTGCTATTGGCGATGAGGCTTCGGCTCTCACCGACTGTTTCCAGGATGATTTGTTGGCTCCGCCCGTATATACCCGCCCTGCGGAGTTCCGTGGCTGGCGTGTACCCGATGTGTTGCTCTCGGGTAACTTTGCCGAAATCGAAAAGTGGCAGGAGGAGCAGTCGTTCGAGCGCACCAAGCGTCTGCGACCCGATTTGTTGGAGAGAATGAAATAAAAATTTACCCTATGAAGAAACGTCTTTTATGTCTTGCGATGTTGTTTGCCACAACATTAGCAGGCAGAGCCACAGCCCAAAACGTTGAGGTTAAATACCAAGATTTAGTCGCGACCGAGTCATCGGAACTCGTGAAGGCCGTTATGGATATGCAAGGAGTTAAGGCTTTCGGCGTAACCTTGTGCGGAGATATTGATGGTAAGAGATTCTCAATAAGGTGTCATCGTGTTGTGAACGGTGAGGCGCAGGAGGATAGTTTTCGCGGATTTTATAGTGGCAAAGTGAATGGCGACTCACTTAATATAAAGTTTTATAGCATTGTAACAGCACCCGACTCCGTAAAATTGCGAATCGAGAGTAGCGCAGGTGTCTTTAATATGCCTATTCAGATTAAGAACAGCGCCGAGGCTTTGTTTATGGAGACCTTCTTGAATGAAAAATTATCAACCGATAATCCTATTCCTATAATTTCATTTAATGCGGGGGAGGCTTTCTCGACAGAATTGCCAAACGGAATGAAACTCGAGGGCCGCCACTATTGCCCTATCAGAGATGAACATATCCATCCCTGCAAGTGGCCAGAGAAGTTCAAGATGGATGAATACATATATTTTGAGGTTAAATTTGATTAACTATGAAATACTACATTATCGCCGGTGAGCCTTCGGGCGATCTGCACGGCTCAAACTTAATGAAGGGCTTGCGTAAGTCCGACCCTGAGGCTGAGTTCCGCTTCTGGGGTGGCGATATGATGGCTCAGGTGGGAGGCCGAGAGAATATTGTCAAGCACTACCGCGAGATGTCGTTCTTCGGCTTTGTGCAGGTGGCTATGAATATCCGCACCATCCTCTCGCAGATGGGCGACTGCTGTCGTGATATTATGGCATTTGCTCCCGATGTGGTTATTCTGATTGACTATCCGGGTTTCAACGTGAAGATTGCCGAGTTTGCTCACGGCAAAGGTATCCCCGTGCACTACTACATCGCCCCCAAGGTGTGGGCGTGGAAGGAGCACCGCGTGAAGGCCTTGAAAAAGTTTGTCGATAAGCTCTATATTATCTTCCCCTTCGAGAAGGAGTATTTTCGTGGGAAGGGCATTGAGCCCCACTTCGAGGGCAATCCTCTGATGGACGCCATTGCCGAGCGTTGCGCGGCTGCACCCGAGGAGACGGTTTTCCGTAAGGAGAATGGCCTTGACGAGCGACCTATCGTGGCACTGCTGGCAGGTAGCCGCGTGAGCGAGATTAAGGCTAATCTGCGCTTTATGGCCGAGTTGGCGGAGCGTATGCCCGCGAAGCAGTTTGTTGTGGCGGGCGTGGGATGGATTGCCCGTGAGCAGTATGAGGTCTTCACGAAAGATATGCCTGTGAAATTTGTCTGCGACAAGACCTATGAGCTGCTGCAAATATCTGAGGCGGCGGTTGTTACGTCGGGTACGGCAACACTCGAAACGGCGTTGATAGGTATCCCCGAATTGGTCGTTTATGGTATTCCGTGGCTCTACGAGAAGTGCAAGCCCTATCTGCTGAAGATTCCTTATGTGTCGCTCGTGAATCTTAATTTGCAACGTGAGGCGGTGCGCGAGATGGTTGTTTACAAGCCCTCGGTTGATGAGGCTGAGAAGGAGTTGCGTGCGATTCTCCCCGGCGGTGCGAAACGCGAAAAGATGCTCGCCGATTTTGACGAGCTGCGAGAAATTATTGGCGGCGCCGGTGCGAGCGATAGGTTTGCGGCAGATATTGTGCAAACAATTCAAGATTCAAGATTCAAGATTCAAAATTAATTTACGTTATGCAAAACGCTCAACTATTACTAAACCCACTGCTACATCTGGCGATTATCCTGCCGCTCCTACTTATTTTTATGAAGGAGCGCACACGCGAAAACTATCTGCGCGTGATGACAATTGCTTTTTGCTACTTTGTATGCTACGTTGCACTTACTCTACAAAACTATTTCAGTTGTTTTAATATAATAGGTGGCAATTGGAATTGGGATGGCAAAATCTACTCCGTAATCTGCGGTGTGACGTTTTACTTTCTCTTCTGCCGACAGTTTAGCGAAAATAATTTCTTCACGCTCAAGCAGAATAGAGAGGGAGTAAAGCCTGCATTATGGGTTGCGTTTGCGATTATTGCAGCGCAAGCTCTTTTGGGGTCTCTGGGTAATGCCGAGTTCGACATTGAGAGATTACTTTTCCAACTCTCAATGCCTGGCATAGACGAGGAGATAATGTTCAGAGGAGTATTGCTCGGTTTGATGTGCAGCGCATTGCGTGAGGGAGGCAAGCCATCGCGAAATCCTGCCATCATAATTAATGGTATTTTGGTTGGTTTGATACACGCGCTATCATTTAATAATGGCATACAGTTTAGCGTAGCGAACTTTATTTGGACAGGAATGATTGGTTATGCGTTGGCATATATCGCCCTGCGTACCCGCAGTATATTGATTCCTATGCTAACACATAACATCTGCAACTTCTGCAATAATTTATTATCGATGATTTTGTAGGGATGTTTCTTGGTGCTGTTATATTTGCCGTAGTTTGGTGCTTGATAGCTTTGCTTTTGCGCCATTATCCCGAGACGATGTCGGGCTATAACACTATGCCAAAGCATAAACGGGCAAAGATTGACATCCAAAAACTTGGCCGCTTTATCTCGAATGCAATGTTCGTGGGCGTGCCCTCGGTGCTGCTCTCGCCGCTGATGCCGAATGCGACGCTATATTCGCTGTTGTTATGTTGGATTCCCTGTGGGGTGCTTGTGGCGGCAGGGATATATGTGAATATAAGAAAAGAAAAATTTGAAAAACAATGAAGATAATCTGTATCGGTCGCAACTATGCCGACCACGCTAAAGAGCTCAACGACGGTGCCGAATTGCCCAAGGAGCCGCTATTTTTCCTCAAGCCCGATACGGCACTTTTGCGCAACAACGACCCTTTCTATGTTCCATCGTTTTCAAAAGAGGTGCATTATGAGTGCGAGTTGGTGGTAAAAATCAACCGCTTGGCAAAGTGTATTGACGAGAAGTTTGCATCGCGATGCTACGACGAGGTTGGTCTCGGTATTGACTTTACGGCCCGCGATCTTCAGCGCGAGGCTATAGCAAAGGGTCTGCCGTGGGAGCTTTGCAAGGGTTTTGACCACTCGGCGGCGCTCTCGCCCGAGTTTGTGCCTTTGGCAGAGTTGGGTGGCGACGTGCAGAACCTTGAGTTCGAGATGGAGCTTAATGGCGAGGTGCGCCAGCGAGGATTTTCGAAGGATATGCTCTTCTCGGTGGATAAAATCATCAGCCACGTGTCAAAATATATGACGTTGAAGATTGGCGACCTCATCTACACGGGCACGCCCGTGGGTGTTGGCCCCGTGCAGGCTGGTGATAATATCAAGGCGCGCATTGGCGGTCGTACGTTGTTGGATTTTGATGTGAGATAATATGCTACTACACGATAAACTAAAACCATACCGTCTTATCCTTGCCTCGCAGTCGCCACGCCGCCGTCAGTTGTTGGCCGACACTGGTATTGAGTTCGTGCTTGCGCCACGCTTCGAGTGTGAGGAGTCTTTTCCCGACACTATGCCTGCCGCAGAGGTGGCCCAGTATCTCTCGAGCCTCAAGAGTGAGGCTTATCCCGAGCCGCTTGGCACGAATGATATTTTGCTGACGGCTGATACGGTGGTAATCGCTTGCAACCGTATTCTCGGCAAGCCAGCCGATAGGGCGGAGGCCATAGAGATGATTACTATGTTGTCGGGCCGCGACCACGAGGTGGTTACGGGCGTTACGCTTCGCTCGGCCGAGTGCGTTAAGAGTTTTTCGGTTGTGTCGAAGGTGCGATTCCGCGCACTTTTGCAGGAGGAGATTGAGTATTATGTCGATACCTACCGCCCCTACGACAAGGCGGGCTCGTACGGCATTCAGGAGTGGATTGGCTACGTCGGAATCGAGGGCATCGAGGGCTCGTTCTACAATGTGATGGGCCTGCCCGTGCAGAGGTTGTATTCCGAATTGAATGACTTTATATAAAAAATGGTGCGTGCAGGAATCCCTACACGCACCAACTTTATGTGTTGATAGGTTTTCTATTACTTCTTGCTCAAACTCAGAATCACAGTGAAAGTCTCGAAAGTATCCATAAACTCCTTCTCGAGTGCGGCAATCTGAGCGGCATCGAGCTTCAAGCCTTCGTTCTCCTTCTCTACGAGGTCAACCATACCACCCAACCAAGCTGCCTGCTTAGGGATAATGATAAAGAGACGGTCACCATCCTCATCAGGGAACGAAGTTGCATTCACCTTATAAGTATCGCTTCCTTCATAGAGGTTGAACACAAGGTTATTACCATTAAGTGTGTAGTTCTTTACCTTTGTCTCGCCATCCATTGTGTGGTTGAGTTTACCATCAGCAGCGAAGGTCGCATCGGCAAAGAATTTCTTCATCACGTCAATAATACGGTCTCCGTGCATTGCATCAATCGAGATAGAGTTCTGACCATTGAAAGTTACACCATCAGGAAGTTGAAGAGCGGTTTTGCCTTCGGCAGGTACTACTCTTACTGCTGAGTTCAAATAAGTATAGTTACCCTTGATGTCGAAAGAGTTCTTTACGCGATAGTTAACTCTATCGCCAAATTCAGGATCGTCCTTAAATATAAATCTGTCATTGGCCAATTCAACTTTGTTTTCATATATTTTGCCATCAGCTCTTGTCAGTGTCAGATTGTTACCTTGCAAAACATAAGTTCCATTGAATTGCATCCATCCGGTTTTTTGATCATAACCAACTACTCCAAAAGTGGCATCGTCTTTATAATCC
>JAZRLD010000082.1:0-17303 GCA_045646685.1 Alistipes sp.
AAGACCGCTTGGCCTCCGACTTGCTCGCCGCGACAGCTACAAGGTGTCGGGACTCTACCATACGGGCCTTGAGGAGATGGATCTTATGCTGGCCATTGCCGACCTGCGCGACGTAAGACGCACGGCGGCGCTGGAGGGTGAGATGATTTCGGGTTACGACATTATGCTCGACAATGCAAAACGGAGCGACGAGGTGTCGGAGGCTATCGACGAGTTGCTCTTTATGGACGAGGATATACAGACCGAGTCGTGCATACCGGCAACGCTCGAACTGCGCCACCCGATAATTTTCGACTGGTTTAAGGCGCATACGGTCATCGCCGAGGTGGTTATCATCATTATGATGGCGGTGCTGCTGTTCAATATGGCGGCCGCTATGCTCATTATGGTCTTCGACCGCATAGGTATGATTGGTGCATTGAAGGCGCAGGGTATGCGCTCATCGGCCATACGACGTATATTCCTCTACCGTGCGGCGATACTCTTCTTTAAGGGTGCGCTGTGGGGTAATGCTGTGGGTGGTGCGGCCGTTATGGTGCAGGCGCTGTGGCACCCGATAAAGTTGGACCCCTACGGCTATATGCTCTCGGTGTTGCCCATAAGCTTCAGCCCGATGTGGTGGGTGGTGTTGAACGTAGCCACGCTGATTGTTACGGTGGCCGTTATGGTGTTGCCCTCGGCTATGGTGGCACGCATACGCCCCGAGGAGTCATTGAAGTATAAATTGTAAAAGGAATTTTATTCTATGAAACCATATAACTCACAAAAGACCAAAAAAGAGGAGGTGCGCCAGATGTTCGACAACATCGCACCCACCTACGATAAACTCAACCACATCCTCTCGCTCTCGATTGACAAGATGTGGCGCCGCCGCGTTGTGCGCAAAGTGCGCCGTATGAAGCCCGAGAAGATTATGGATTTGGCCACGGGTACGGGCGACCTGGCCATCAAGATGGCGAAGGCTATGCCCAAGGCGAAGATTATGGGTGTCGATTTGTCGGAGAATATGCTCGCCGTGGCGGCCGAGAAGGTGCGCCGCAAGGGTTTGGACGACCACATTGTGCTCTATCAGGGCGACGCCGAGCAGTTAGACGTAGCCGATGGCGTTTTGGACGTTGTTACCGTTGCCTTTGGTGTGCGTAACTTCGGCAACTTGGAGCAGGGCCTCTCGGAGATTATGCGCTCACTGCGCAGCGGAGGACATATCGTGGTGCTGGAGTTTTCTACACCGCGCAACTTCCTTGTGCGCAAGGCGTACCAGTTCTACTCGAACCACGTGATGAAACCCGTGGGCGGTATGGTGTCGAAGGATAGAAAGGCTTACGACTACCTGCCCGACTCGATTGTCGAGTTCCCCGACCGCGAGCGCTTCCTTGAGATTATGGAGCGCACGGGATTTGTGGAGTGCCGCCGCTTCTCGCAGAGCTTCGGCATAGCGCAGATTTATATCGGCAAAAAGGCTTAACTATGCGCCGACTTTTGTTGCTCCTACTGCTCATCACCCTCGCGGGTTGTGGCACGATGACGCCGCCGCGCATCAATAGCGTGGAGGTCGAGCCGCAGTGGAGTGGAGCAAAGGTGGAGGATTATCCTTCGTCTGTCGTGGTTAAGGTCGCAGTCGAAAATCCATCGGCGGCGGTAAAGATATTGCGAGGCCGCGCGAGAATAGGCTATCTTGGCCGCAGGGTGGCGATGCTCACTCTGGAGGAGAAGGTAAAAATCCCTGCCCGCACAAACGTTGTGGTGGAGATACCCTTAAAGCTCAATATCCAGCGCACGGCGCAGACCGTGCAGTTGCAGGCGGCCCTGAAGCAGGGGCAGACGGAGGGCATAGAGATAGATTGGCAGGTGGCACTGCGTTCGCGCGGAGTCTATGTCGAGCAGGTGCAGGAGCCCACGCCATTAGAGAGGATTGCGGGGGCGCAGATGACTCAGATAAAGGAGATGCTGAAAGATATTTTTGAGGAGTAAAACAGATAAGATATGAAGAATATTTTGAAGATAGCGGCTGTGGCCGTAATGATTTTTGCAGCGCAGAGCGTTGCAGCGCAGAGCCTCTCGGCTATGAAGAGCCGCCTGAGCGTGGGTGCCAATAAGGTTGCCGTTGTGGAGCAGAGCGACGTGTCGGAGTCGGTGCGCTCGGTTGAGATGCGTCCCAAGCGCACGAAGGTTACGGGTTATACTATCCTGATTCTGTCGGATAACTCGCACACGGCACGCGAGAATGCCAACGAGGCGAAGAAGACATTTGAGGAGAACTTCCCCGACACCGAGGTTAAGATGTACTACGAGAGCCCCTCGTTCTACGTCTCGGCGGGCCACTACCTTACAAAGGAGGAGGCTATAATCGAGATGATGCGCTTCCGCTCGGTATTCCCCAAGGCTATCGCCCAGAGCCGCGAGATGGATATTATGGACTTTGTCAATCGCCCCGACGAGGAGCAGAAATAAAAGAAGAAAAAACCAAATTTACATACATAATTATGACATTCAACAAATTTCGTTCAATTTATGACGCCGAGGAGCTGAAGGCTCGCCTCGCTGGTATACGCCACGTGGCACTCGATATGGATGGTACTATCTATATGGGTATGTCGCTGTTCGACTACACAATCCCCTTCCTCAACTCGCTCAAGGAGATGGGTATTACCTACTCATTCCTTACCAACAACCCCTCAACATCTATTCCCGACTACTTGAAGAAGCTCGCGGGTATGGGTATCGAGGCTACCGAGGAGGAGATGTACACCACAGCGCTGGCTACCATCGACTACATAAAGACCAACTACCCTGCGGCACGCCGTTTGTTCCTGTTGGGTACTCCTTCGATGATTTCGGAGTTCGAGAAGGCAGGTTTTGAGTCTGTTGCCGACTCTGCTGAGGAGCGCCCCGATGTGTTGGTTGTAGCATTCGACAAGACTTTGGAGTACTCTCGCCTCTGCCGCGCTGCATATTGGGCACAGCAGGGTGTTCCCTATGTGGCTACAAACCCCGACCGCGTATGTCCTACCGACCAGCCTACTGTGCTGGTTGATTGCGGCTCTATCTGCAAGTGCATCGAGCACGCCACAGGTCGCCAGCCCGACATCGTGTTGGGTAAGCCCGACCCCAATATGCTTACAGGTGTGCAGGCACGTTATGGCGTGAAGCCTGAGCAGGTAGCTATGGTGGGTGACCGCATCTACACCGACATCGAGATGGCGCACAACGCAGGTGCTTTTGGTGTGTTGGTGCTCTCTGGTGAGACTACATTGCAGATTGCCGACGAGGCTCCGCGTCAGCCCGACCTCATTGCCGACAGCATCGAGGTGTTGGGTGAGTTGCTCCGCGCGTCACGAGAATAAAAGAGAATTTTAACTATGGATTATATAATTTTAATCGTAGGCCTGGCCCTGCTTACCATCGGTGCCGACCTGCTTACAAAGGGTTGCGTGGGTATGGCTGCACGCTTCCGCGTACCCGAATTTATTGTTGGTTTGACCGTTATGGCTGTGGGCACATCGATGCCCGAGCTTACCGTGAGTACCATCTCTGCACTGAATGGCAGCAGCGATATGGCTATCGGTAACGTGACAGGCTCAAACCTCTTTAACACGCTGATTATCTTAGGTATCTGCGCACTGATTCGCCCTATGGTCTTTACGAAGGAGAATATCCGCCGCGATATTCCGTTGTGCATCGGCGTGTCGGCTCTGCTGCTCGTTATGGCGCTCTACATCGGTCAGCCTAATGGCATTAGCCGCGTGGAGGGTATCATCCTCTTTGTGCTATATATTGCCTTCGTTCTCTACTCTATCCGTTCGGCAAAGAAGGATTCGCCCGATGCGGAGGCAGGCACTGACGATGGCAAGCAGAGCGAGGCCTCAATGGGCTGGGGCAAGATTTTGTTCTTCATCGTAATTGGTCTTGCGGGCCTTATCTACGGCGGTAACCTCTGCCTCGATTCAGCTACGGCTATCGCACGTGCGTGGGGCGTGAGCGAGGCTATCATCGCCATCACCATCGTCGCTGCGGGTACATCACTCCCCGAGTTGGCGTCGAGCATTGCGGCTATCGCCAATGGCAAGCTCTCGCTGGCGCTGGGTAACGTCATCGGCTCGAATGTGGCAAATATCCTGCTTATCTTGGGCTTGAGTGGCTCGATTAAGCCTCTGACTATGGGTGGCATCACACCGCTGGATATGTGGATGGTTGTCGGCTCGGCCGTACTGTTGCTGCTCTCGGCTTTGGCTATCGGTCAGCGCCGCATCACACGCTTCGAGGGCATTATCTACTTGGCCGTATATGTAGGCTACGTATTTATGTTGATGAAATAAAAAACCAATAAAACTACTAACCTTATGAACTTTTCTAACATTTTTGGTCGTTTGACACGCGGCGCAGTAGCCGTAGTGGCAATGGTATGCTTGGCAAGTTGTGCCGGCAACCGTCTTGACGGTTATTTTACAAAGAATGGGCAGGTGGACGAGAGAGAGATTTCTTTGACCGAGGGCGTAAGCCTTGCCACCGCAGCTCAATACGAGAACTTTATCCTCAAAGGTCAGGCGCTGACGGCCGAGAATGGCGAGGCGGCACTGCTGTTCCACTCTGATGGCGAGGCGGGTTATGAGATTACTATCCGCAACGGCGTGCAGGACGGCTCAATCAAGACAGGTAGCTTGCGCAGCGTGCGTAACCTCTACCGTTCATTGGCCGAGGATGGCGAGTGGTTCGACTTCGAGGTGGCTGTGCGCGGCAAGAATATCGCTGTGAAGATTAACGGCGTGGACGTTGTATGCTACACCGAGCCTGAGAATCCCTACCGCGAGGCGGCACACGCTGCAAAGCTCATCGGCAAGGGTAAGGTTGTACTGAAGGGCGTGAAGGGCGATGTTAAGGTGCGCCACTTGGCTATGCAGACCTTGGCAGCTGACGCTCGCAACGAGTCGGAGTTGGTTATGCCCGCCATCGACGAGCAGACCGACCACATCATCCGCTTCCAGCAGAAGGATTTCCCCGTTATCGACTGGCACGTACACCTCAAGGGTGGCCTTACAAAGGAGCAGGCGCACGCTATGTCTATGAACTACGGTATCAACTACGGCGTGGCTCCCAATGCAGGTGAGGGCGGCGTAGGTCGTATGTTGGCGGACGATGCCGAGGTGCGCGCATACTACGACGAGGTGAAGAATCACCCCTTCTTGTTCGGTGTGCAGGGTGAGGGTAGAAAGTGGACTCAGACCTTCTCGCAGGAGGCGTTGGGTATCTTCGACTACCTCTTCACCGACGCTATGACCATCATCGACCACAACAAGCGCAACGCTCGTATCTACCGTGCCGAGGAGGTTATCCGCGATGGCGTTACTATGGACCAGTATATGGAGCAGATTGTTGACCAGACCGTGAAGATTCTCACTAACGAGCCTGCCGACATCTTCGCCAACGCAACTTATATCCCCGACGATATGAATCCCGACTACGCGAAGTATTGGACTGCGGAGCGTGTTGACCGCGTGCTGGACGTAATGGAGCAGAACAACATCGCATTGGAGATTAGCGCACGCTATAAGATTCCCAGCTTCGAGGTTATCAAGGAGGCCAAGAAGCGTGGCTTGAAGTTCACCTTCGGTACGAACAACGTCGATGCCGACTTCGGTCGCTTGGAGTACTGCTTCGAGGCTGTCGAGGAGTGCGGTTTGACCGTTGAGGATATGTGGTTCCCCACAATGAGTGTTCGCCGCGAGCGCCCTGTGGTTATCTACAACCACTTCGACGCATCGGGCAAGCGCGTAAAGTAAAAAGAGAGTATCATACCATAAAAGGGCATTATGCAGTACACGTTTGATTACCCTCTGTTCCTGTGGCTCAACTTCGATGGCGGAGCTGTGATGGATAAGATTATGGTGGGCGTATCAACTCCTGCCGTGTGGGCGTGGCTATATATTCTTATACTATATATGGTCTATCGCAACTACGGCTGGCGAGGCCTGCTTTTCTTTGTCATCACCATAGCCATTGCTGTGGGTTTGGGCGATATGATTACAGGTATCTTCAAGCACACTGGCCTGCTGAAAAACCTGTGGGAGTCGTTCCCCGCGCGTCTGCGACCTATGCATACGCCCGAGTTGGAGGGCTTGGTGCACGTGGTTAAGTCGGGCGGCCGCTTCGGTACCGTGTCGGGCCACGCCGCAACGATGACCGCTATGGCTGTGCTGGCTATCCCCGCCGTGAGCCGCCGATGGTTTGCGTGGTTGATGACTACGGTGGTAGTGCTTATCTGCTACTCGCGTATATATTTGGCCTACCACTTCCCCGTCGATATTGCGTTAGGTATGGTGACGGGCCTGCTGTCGGGAGGGGCGGTGCTGCTACTGTTCCGATGGATGGTGAAAAAGTGGTGTAAGTAAAATAGTTAAGGGTGTCCGAGAGTTTCGGACACCTTTTTTTGTCTTTTTTGAAAATTAGCCAAAAATAAATGTCTTTTTAGACTAATTTTGTTTTATTTTTCCAATATTATTTATAACTTGCAAACGACAATAATGTCATAAACAACTAATACCTATTGCGCTATGAAAAAGATTCTATTTTTTATCTTCGCGGCGCTTGCTTTTGTCGCTTGCGAGAAAGAAGAACCGAGTGATAATAATTTATTGTATGCTGGAGGTGATATAAAATTTTATCAAAATTCTGAACAAATACACACTCTCTATTTTGACAAGGAAAAGGGCGGGACAATAACTATTGAAACTGAAGTAGATGCATTTGTAGCAGGACTTGGAGGACAGAAAGGAACGGAGTATATCACTAAGTCATTTTATGAATATGATATTCCAGCGCCTGAATATATTATAACATTAGAGCAAATTCTGAAACACAAGGAATTTGTAATAGATGATTGTAAAATTGTACCTAATGGATTTCGTAAATTTACTATAACTGTTGAACCTAATAGCGAATATAGTCAATACAATATATGTTTCAGTAAAATCATAGAATCAAAAGAACACGGAAAGATAGCAGAACACGGCGGCACAACAATTCCGATTGTTCCCAAATAAATGTAATAATAAAAGAGCTACCCTGCGGGGTGGCTTTTTTTGTGGGTGAGATAGGTGTTATAAGAGTTATAAGTATTATAGGTGTAATAGGAATTCATATAATACTTATAGTACCTATAACGCTTATAATATCGACAAGCTCTGAAAAAAAATTTGTCATTCTCGCGGAGTTTTATTAAATTTGAAAAACAAATGCCTTTTTAACTTCAAAACAATGAAAACAACCACCCAGCCCGCGAGAGTGCAACGCAAGCACATCGAGGCCCGCTTCATCCGCAAAATCGAGCAACTGCACGACGACGAGATACGTCTTGTTATGCGTGACCGTCTGGAGAGTAATCCCATCGACTGCGTAAATTGGAGCGAGTTCCCCTACGCTCCGCGGGTGAGTTTTCGCATAGCTCACTCGGACGATGCGTTGGCTATTCTCTTTGAGGTTGAGGAGGAGCACGTGCGTGCCGTAAGCCTCGAGAGCAACGGACCGGTGTGGGAGGATAGTTGTGTGGAGTTTTTCGTTAAGAGTCCTGCGGGTGAGGGTTACTTCAACTTCGAGGTGAACTGCATCGGCACAGCCCTTGCTGCCTTCCGTCGCTCGCGCACCGATGCTGACCACTTCGACGAGGAGCGTATGGCGTGTGTGCGTCGCTTTGGCTCGCTGCCCCACGCCGAGATTGACTCGCGTGGCGAGGGACAGAGGTGGTGGATGGTGGAGGTTATACCCTTCGCGCTGCTTGGTCTGGAGCGCGCACCGAAGCAGATTGAGGCCAACTTCTACAAGTGCGGCGACAAGTGCGACAAGACCCACTTCCTGAGCTGGTCACCCATAGGCCTAAAGGAGCCAAACTTCCACTGTCCGGAGTTCTTCGGCGTGGTGGAGATGGCGTGAGGAAGATAAAAGATGAAAGAGCAAAATAAAACACAAAAATATGACACAGGAAAAACTTTTTGAGATTGCCTCGCTATTCGCCATCGAGGGCGAGATTGCTGAGATTAACGTCTTGGGCGAGGGCTTTATCAACGACACATTTGTAGTTACAACCGTTGGCGACGCACCCAACTACATTCTCCAGCGCAAAAACCATATCGTATTCCCCGACGTGCCGGGTATGATGGACAACATCAAGGCTGTGACCGAGCATATCAAGGCGAAGGTTGCCGACCCGATGCGCGAGACGCTGACGGTTATCCCCGCCAACGATGGCAAGCTCTACGTGCAAGATGGCGAGAACTTCTGGGCTGTATGCCTCTTTATCCCCGACACGGCGAGCTATGACCGTGCCGACTCGCCCGCCTTGGCATATCAGGGTGGCGTGGGCATAGGCCGCTTTCAGGCTCTGCTCGCGGACTTCGACAAGCCGCTGAATGAGACAATCAAGGGATTCCACAATATCCGCTGGCGCTTCCAGCAGTGGGACGAAACTATCGCTGCCAACCCCGCAGGCCGCGTGGAGCAGGTGCAGGAGGAGATTTCGTGGGTGGAGAGCCGCCGCGAGGAGATGCTCGCATTCTGGTCGAAGGTTGAGAGTGGCGAGATTCCTACTCACGTGACACATAACGACACGAAAATCAGCAATATCCTCTTCGATAAGCCTACGGGCAACGTACTTTGCGCCATCGACCTCGATACGGTTATGAGCTCAACGTCGCTCAACGACTTTGGCGATGCGATTCGCTCGTACACCAACACGGGTGCCGAGGACGACAAGTGCCTGGAGAATGTGGAGATGAGCATTGAGATGTTCCGCGCCTACGCGGAGGGTTACCTCTCGGAGCAGCGCAACTCGATGACACAGAGCGAGTTGGATTGGCTGGCTTTTGCAGGTCGTTACATCACCTTCGAGCAGGTGTTGCGCTTCCTGATGGATTACATCGACGGCGACAAATACTACAAAACAGCCTACGCCGACCACAACTTGGTGCGTACCCACGCGCAGTACAAGCTCCTGCAGAGTATGGAGCGTCAGTACGACGAGATGTGCGCCATCGTGAAGGAGCTGAGCAAGTAGAATTGCAGAAAAATAGGGATTATAGGAGTTATAGGTGCTATATATGGCACTTATAATTCCTATAATTTTTATAATATCTGCGGCGCGCTGCAGGTGTGCGGTGCATTTATTTCAAAAAAATCCCGCCCGACAATTATTACATTTCTGCTAAAAGCAGTAACTTTACACCCAAATACACTTTTTTGTTACTGTTATGTCTTTAGACGCTACAACATACCACGTGCCCGTACTGCTGGAGGAGTCTGTCAACCTGATGGATATCCACCCCGACGGCACATATTGCGACCTCACCTTTGGCGGTGGAGGTCACTCGCGCCACATACTCTCGAAGCTGGGCGAGGGGGGACGTCTGTTCTCCTTCGATCAGGACCGCGACACGCTGGCCAATGCCCCCGACGACGAGCGTTTCAACTACGTTGAAAGCAACTTCCGCTTCCTGCGCGGTGCGCTGCGTCTGCGTGGCGTGGAGCAGGTGGATGGCATTCTGGCCGATTTAGGCGTGTCGTCGCACCACTTCGACGCTACCGAGCGTGGCTTCTCGTTCCGAGGTGAGGCACCGCTCGATATGCGTATGAACCAGCGCGGAGGCCGTACCGCAGCCGACATCGTGAACCGTTACGATGCCGACTCTTTGGGCCGCATACTGAAGGAGTATGGCGAGTTGGATACAACGTGGAAGATTGCATCGTGCATCGTTCGTGCACGTGAGCAGGCGGCAATCGAGACTACGGCACAGTTGGTCGAGGCCGTTAAGCCCTGCACGCCGAAGCGTGACGAGTCGAAGTTTTTGACCAAACTCTTTCAGGCGCTACGCATTGAGGTCAATGGCGAGATGGAGGCGCTGAAGATGGCCCTCGAGCAGTCGCTCAAGGTGCTCAAGCCGGGTGGTCGTCTGGTGGTTATCTCATACCACTCGTTGGAGGACCGTTTGGTGAAGAACTTTATGCGTAGCGGTAACTTCGCGGGCAAGGTCGAGCAGGACTTCTATGGTCGTGCGCAGACTCCCTTCGAGATTACAACTCGCAAGGCCGTTGTCCCCTCTGCCGAGGAGGTGGCACGCAACCCCCGTTCGCGTTCGGCGAAGATGCGCGCAGCAACTAAACTATAAACCCAGAGAGATGACACCCTATAACGACCAGTTTAACCCGCTCACCGAGGAGGATTTGCGCCGCAGGGAGGAGGACGAGGAGTTCCGCCGCCGTGTGCGCAACGAGGTGCGCCGCATACAGAGTGGCGAGGCCGCGGAGGATATCGAGCGCGACATCGAAGAGGAGGAGCAGGAGCGTCAGCAGGCCCACGAGGCCGAGGAGCGCGAGCGCAAGAAGCGTTCAGCGCTGAGGTGGATGATATTCTCAGGCTCGATTCTTACCTCTCGCCACGTGGCGGGCAACTACCGTTATCTGGTAATCATAGCCTTCCTGTCGCTCATCAGCATTATGGTTATGTTCTGGTCGCTATACACCGATATGCAGCACTCGCACCTTGAGCGCGAGGTGCAACTCCTGCGCGAGCGCTCGATCCGCCTGCAGGAGCAGCTCTACAACCAGACAACACATCAGGCTATACGCGACGAGCTCGCGCGCCGAGGTATGGATTTGCAGGACCCCAAGAGGGCAAAGGCTGTGGTGGAGGATTAAAGAGGGCTGTGATGAAGATTAAAGTAAAATTTTAAGATGGCTAAAAAGGGAGTAGATATTAGAGGCGAAATGTATGACAAGGTGAAAACCGTACACTGGGTTTTCATCGTGCTGAGTCTGTGCGTTATTCTGCGCCTCGTGTGGGTTATGCTGCCCAACACCGAGACGGCCAAGAATGCCGAGCGTCTGGAGGATCGTATCTTCCAGAGCGATACCGTCATCTCGCGCCGAGGCTCTATCCTTGCCCGCGACGGTGAGCCGCTGGCCACCTCTATCCTGCGCTATCGCATCGACTTCGATATGGGTAGCGAGGGCTTCGACGACGATGAGGTCTTCCGCGAGAATGTCGATTCGCTCTCGAAGTTGCTCTCGGCCTTCTTCAAGGACCGTTCGGCGGCTGACTACCGCCGTCTGATGCTTGAGGAGCGCAAGAAACATTGCAAGTGGGTATATTCGCACGACTCGCTGGTAAGGCGCAGTAGCGACCTCATAACGTGGATTGTGGATAACCTGCGTGGCGACGATGTGCAGATTCTCAAGGTCGATACCGCCGTGCGTGACCACCACCCCGTGCAGATTCTGCCCCGCGCGGTGGACTTCAACGAGTGGCAGACGCTGAGCAAGTACCCCATCTTGAACAGTAATATGGGTGTTACCTTCAAGAAACATATCCTCGACCAGCGCGTATATCCCTATGGCGAGCTTGGTCGCCGTACGTTGGGCCGCGTTACGGAGAACGTAAGCAAGGAGGATAAGCTGAGCGCCCGCGGACAGTACGGTTTGGAGAATGTATATGCCGACTACCTGCGTGGCCAAAATGGTCGTATGTTGCGCCAGCGCATCGCGCCGGGCTTCACGGCTGCCATACATAGCGACTCGAACATCGTTGCCAGCGACGGTATGGACGTGGTGACCACCATCGATGTGGATATTCAGCACGCTGCCGATGCCGCCCTGCGCAAGCAGCTAACAGAGCAACACGCAACGTGGGGTACTACGATGGTGATGGACGTCAAGACAGGCGACCTGCTGGCGATGGTAAACTTGGGCGAGACCGCCCCCAACAGTGGCATATATTACGAGAAGGAGAACTACGCCCTCTCGCGCCGCATTGAGCCGGGCTCGACCTTTAAGCTGGTGTCGTTGCTCGCCCTGACCGAGGATTGCGGCCTGCCCATCACACAGGAGTATAATGCCCACGAGAGCCGTAAGGTACAGATTGGTCCAAAAGGCCCGTGGATAAAGGATGACCACAACATAGGCGCTATGATTGATATGAAGACCGCTACGGCGCAGTCGTCGAACGTCTATTTTGCCGATGCTATTTACCAGAACTACAAGAACGACCCGAAGCGTTATATCAACTTCCTTAGCCACCTCTATCTCGACCGCGACCTCGGCTTCACGAATATGGAGGAGCGAAAGGCACTCATACCCCACCCCGACAAGAAGCAGGGATTGGGCCGATGGTCAACGCACTCGTTGCCTAATATGGGTTATGGCTACGCTATCGAGATGCCGCCCATACGCACGATAGTGTTGTATAATGCTGTGGCCAATGGCGGACGTATGATGGCTCCGCGCCTGATTAAGGAGATTCGCCGTGGCGAGGAGGTCAAGGAGAGCTTTTCTCCGCGCGTGCTTGTGGATAAGATATGCTCGGACGAGGCATTGGCCATAGTGCAGGAGTGCTTGGAGGAGACGGCCCGCACAGGTACGTCGAAGCGTTACTTCACCGACTCGCTCACCTTCCGCGTAGGCTCGAAGACGGGTACGGCTATCGTATATCAGGATGGTAACGGAAATTCGGTGTCGGCTTATGGTAATTACTACTTGGCTTCGCTCGTGGCTTACTTCCCCGCCGACAACCCCAAATATACGGTTATGACGGCCATACATACTGACAAACGCCGAGGTCACCAATACTATGGTGCGGCGCTGGCAGGTCCCGTTGTGAGGGATGTGGTGAACTACATCTACTACCGCGACGAGGAGTGGCATAAGGCCCTGCCCTCGAGCGAGCAGAAGAAGGTGCCCGCCAAGGTCAAGGGCGGTAACATAGCGCAAATCCGCCGCGTGGCCGATAAGTTCTCACCGCGTGTGTCGTTCACCGACCGCGAAGGCTGGGGCGTGGCGCGTATGGATACACTGAAGAATGTAGATATTAAGACAATAGAAGATAACTCACTGATGCCCAATGTGGTGGGTATGGGACTGAAGGACGCCCTGTATGTGCTGGAGAGTCGTGGGCTGGACGTTCACTTCTCGGGCCAGGGTATGGTGCGCTCGCAGAGCATCCCCGTAGGCCGTAAAATCTCGGCAGGGCAGAATGTGAGTTTGAGTTTGAAATAGATTATGAAACAACTAAGCGAAATATTATCCTCTACCGATGTAATGTCGTTCACGGCGGCAGGCGAGGTGGAGATTACGGGCCTCACGTACGACTCGCGCAAGGTCGAGGCGGGCAACTGCTTCTTTGCCGTGCGTGGCACGCAGAGTGATGGCCACAACTATATAGCGAAGGCTATCGAGGCGGGTGCCGCAGTTATCGTCTGCGAGCAGCTCCCCGAGCAGTTAAATACGCAGGTTAGCTACGTGGTGGTTAAGGATACCAACGCCGCTATGGCCGACATCGCCGCTGCCTACTACGATAACCCCTCGCACGAGCTGAAGCTGGTGGGTGTTACGGGCACGAACGGCAAGACTACGGTGGCTACACTGCTTTACGACCTATACCGCAAGATGGGCTACCGCGCGGGATTGATTTCGACGGTGGTCTATCGCATCGATGAGCGAGAGATACCCTCTACGCATACCACGCCCGACGCCATACGCCTCAACGCTATGCTGCGCGAGATGGTGGATGCGGGTTGCGACTACTGCTTTATGGAGGTATCGTCGCACTCATTGGTGCAGGACAGAGTGCGTGGCCTAAAGTTCCGCGGTGCGATGTTTACAAACCTCACGCACGACCATTTGGACTATCACGGCACCTTTAAGGAGTATATTCGCGCCAAGAAGTGCCTCTTCGACAACCTGCCCAAGAGCGCCTTTGCGCTGGTGAACATCGACGATCGTAACGGCGAGGTTATGGTGCAGAATACGCGCGCCAAGGTGAGCCGCTACTCGCTCCGTCAGATGGCCGACTTCCGCTGCAAGGTGCTGGAGATGTTGTTCGACGGTATGTTGCTGCGCGTGAACTCGCACGATGTGTGGGTGAAGTTCCTCGGCCGCTTCAACGCCTACAATCTGCTCTGCGTATATGGCGCGGCGGTGTTGCTCGGCTCTGATGAGCAGGAGGTGTTGCAGGCCCTGAGTGCTTTGACCTCGGTGAGTGGCCGCTTCGAGCCCGTGCGCTCGAAGGGTGGTGTTACGGCTATTGTGGATTATGCCCATACGCCCGACGCGCTGGAGAATGTCATCGGCACGATTAACGAGATACGCACCCCCGCACAGCAACTCATCGTTGTCTGCGGCTGTGGTGGTGACCGCGATGCTACCAAGCGTCCCGAGATGGGCCGCATAGCCTCACGCGAGGCCGATATCGCCATCTTTACATCGGATAATCCCCGCACCGAGGACCCCGAAAAGATTCTCGACCAAGTGGTGGCGGGTGCCGAGGTGGGACGCCAGACGCTGCGTATCAGCGACCGCGCGCAGGCTATCCGCACGGCTGTAATGCTTGCGAAGGCGGGCGATATAATCCTTATTGCGGGCAAGGGCCACGAGGATTACCAGATTATCGGCACCGAAAAGATTCACTTCGACGACCGCGAGCAGGTCGGCGCAGCCTTCAAGGAGTTAGGAAAATAAAGGCAGGCAATAGGTGTTATAAGTGATATAAGTATTATAGGAAATCGCGTATAACACCCATAACACTTATAAAATTTTGAATTAAAATATGTTATACTCTCTTTTTCAGTTACTTGACAAACGTTTCGACCTGCCGGGTGCGGGTGTATTTCAGTATATCTCATTCCGCGCGGGTGCCGCTATCGTCATCTCGCTGCTGATTATCATCTTCTTTGGTCGTCGCATCATACGCCTGCTTCAGCGCCACCAGATTGGCGAGGAGATTCGTGACCTCGGCCTCGAGGGACAGCTCTCGAAGAAGGGTACACCCACGATGGGCGGTGTGCTTATCCTGCTGGCTATATTGGTGCCTATACTGCTTGTCGGCAAGCTGGACAACGTATATGTGCAGCTGATGATTATCTCAACCGTGTGGTTAGGTATCCTCGGCTTCTTGGACGACTACATCAAGTGTTTCCGCCACAATAAGGATGGCTTGAAGGGTAAGTTTAAGATTGTCGGTCAGGTTGGCTTGGGCGTTATCGTAGGTACTGTGATGTGCTTCTCGCAAGACGTTGTAATCCGCGAGAAGATTACCACTCCTACCGAGAAGGTGTATGTAAACACCTCGGGCCAGACCGTTGTGGAGCGTGTTGAGACTGCCGTGATGGACACCACACCCCAAAAGACCACCAAGACCACTATCCCCTTCATCAAGGATAACGAGTTCGACTATGGCTGGCTGGTGGGTGGCAACGAGCTGCTGACGTGGTTGCTGTATATCGCCGTGGCTATCTTTGTCGTGACGGCCGTGTCGAACGGAGCTAACCTTACGGACGGATTGGACGGCCTGCTGACTACGGTGTCGGTGCCGATAGTGCTGGTGCTGGGTGCTTTGGCCTACCTTTCGGGCCATATCATCTACGCCAACTACCTGAATATCTTGTTCATACCCGAGTCTGCCGAGCTTGTTGTCTTTGCGGCGGCTATGTGTGGTGCGCTGCTCGGATTCCTGTGGTATAACTCCTTCCCTGCGCAGATTTTTATGGGCGACACGGGCTCGCTCTCGATTGGCGGTATCATCGCAGTCTTTGCTTTGTGTATTCGCAAGGAGTTGCTCTTGCCTCTGTTGTGCGGTATCTTCCTCGTGGAGGCTGTGTCGGTGATGGCGCAGGTTAGTTACTTCAAATATACGAAGAAAAAATATGGCGAGGGACGCCGCATATTGCTGATGTCGCCCCTGCATCACCACTACCAGAAGAAGGGCTTGTTCGAGACCAAGATTGTGATGCGATTTTTTATCGTGTCGATTCTTTTGTGTGCGTTGACGCTTGTAACTTTGAAGATAAGATAGTATGAGAAATATTGTAGTTTTAGGAGGTGGCATCAGCGGCTACGGCTCGGCGGTGCTGGCAAAAAAGAAGGGGCACAAGGTATTCCTCAGCGACGCTGGTCGCGTGGCCGAGCGCTACGCTACAATCCTCGATGAGTGGGGTGTAGAGTGGGAGCAGGGAGGTCATACTATGGAGCGTATCCTCGCGGCCGACCTCGTTGTAAAATCCCCCGGCATACCCGAGAAGGCGGAGGTTGTGAAGGCTCTGCGTGCGCAGGGTACACCCATCATCTCGGAGATGGAGTTCGCCGCCAAGTATATGGGCAAGGCGCGCACCATCTGCATCACAGGCTCTAACGGCAAGACCACAACCACGTCGCTTATCTATAAGATTATGCGCGATGCGGGTGTGAACGTAGCCCTCGGCGGCAACATCGGCGAGAGCTTCGCCTATCAGGTAGCTACGGCAGAGTACGATTGGTATGTGCTGGAGCTCAGCTCGTTCCAGCTGGACGGTATGTACGACTTCCGCGCCGATGTGGGTGTGCTGATGAACATCACGCCCGACCATCTGGACCGCTACGACTACTGCTTCCAGAACTACGTCGATTCGAAGATGCGCATCACGCAGAATCAGCACTCGCGCTCGTACTTTGTCTATTCGGCCGACGACGAGGTTATCGCCGCCGAGCTGGAGAAGCGCACCGATATGCGTATGCGTCAGTTGCCCTTTGCGGCAAAGGCGGCTGTGGCAAGTGGCGCTGGCGATGGCTTCTTGGTCGATGGCGAGTTTACGGCTCGCGTGGGCGAGAAGGCGGTTACTATCGACACCGCGAAGATGAAGATTAAAGGTCTGCACAACGCCTACAACGCTATGGCGGCGGCTCTGGCTACGCTGGCTGCGGGAGTGGATGCTGAGCAGGTGGAGCGCTCGATATATGAGTTCTCGCCCGTGGAGCATCGTTTGGAGCCTGCTGGTGAGCGAGATGGTGTGCAGTGGATAAACGACTCGAAGGCTACCAATGTCGATTCGGTGTGGTACGCTCTGGAGAGTCTGACACGCCCCGTGGTGTGGATTGCGGGCGGTACGGATAAGGGTAACGACTACAATCCGCTGAAAGGCTTTGCACGCGAGAAGGTGAAGGCGCTGGTGTGTATGGGCGTGGATAACGAGAAGCTCGTGCGCGAGTTTACGGGCGTGGTGCCCACCGTTGTCAGCACCTCGTCACTCGATGAGGCTATGCGTGCGGCACGCGAGTTGGCCGCCGAGGGCGATACTGTGTTGCTCTCACCCGCCTGCGCAAGTTTCGACCTGTTCAAGGACTAAGTCGGATCGTAGCCATGTCGTTCTGTGAGCCAAGGGGTTGATCATTTGGTTTGTCTTCCTAAGACCGCTTGGCCTCCGACTTGGCTATGCGTGCGGCACGCGAGTTGGCCGCCGAGGGCGATACTGTGTTGCTCTCACCCGCCTGCGCAAGTTTCGACCTGTTCAAGAACT
>JAZRLD010000083.1:0-2592 GCA_045646685.1 Alistipes sp.
GCCGAGGGCTGGCATACGGCATCTATGAGCAAGAGCGGTAAATATTTCCTCGACACATACTCATCACTCAACGTTCCACGCGTTGTGGAGCTTGGTCGCACCGACGGTAAGCCCGCACGCGAGTTGTTCCGCGCCGAGGACCCCACCGCTGGCTACAACTATGCACCTATCACAATTGGTACGGTTAAGAGTGCTGATGGCAAGTACGATAACTACTACCGCCTTATCAAGCCTTTGGATTTCGATCCTACGAAGAAGTACCCCGTAATTCTCTACGTTTATGGTGGCCCTCACTCGCAGCTCGTGCAGAACACATACCTCGCTTCGTTGCGTCGCTGGGAGATGTATATGGCACAGCGCGGATATGTGGTATTTGTAATGGACAACCGAGGCACATCTAATCGCGGTGCCGAGTTCGAGAAGGCTATCCACCGCCAGTGCGGTCAGGCCGAGATGGCCGACCAGATGGCAGGTATGGAGTGGTTGATGTCGCACGAGTGGGTTGATAAGGACCGCATCGGCGTACACGGCTGGAGCTACGGTGGTTTTATGACAATCTCGCTCATTACAAACTACCCCGACGTATTCAAGGTGGGTGTTGCGGGTGGTCCCGTAATCGACTGGAAGTGGTACGAGGTGATGTATGGCGAGCGCTATATGGACAACGTACACAACAACCCCGAGGGCTTCGAGAAGACAAGCCTTATCAACAAGGCTACATCGCTCAAGGGCAAGCTCTTAATTTGTCAGGGCGCCGTTGACCCCGTAGTTGTTTGGGAGCACTCACTCAGCTTCGTGCGCGAGTGCGTAAAGAACAACATCCACACCATCGACTATATGCCCTACCCCTGTGCCGAGCACAACGTGTATGGTCGTGATGTACTGCACCTATATAATAAAATTACAAACTATTTCGAGGATTATCTTCGATAGGGTTTGATAACGATATCTCGCGCGGCCGCCATAATAAATTTTGGTAGCCGCGCGTTTTTGTATTACAAAAGATTGACAAAAGTCAAAAAAGAGTGCGCAAAGTTGTATAAATGGATTTTTGTTCGTATCTTTCGTAGCGAAAATATGCATTATTAATTAATAAATAAATTAAAAAATAGATTTATTATGGAATTATTGTTTATCGGCGGTCTTGGTACCAGCGAGATTCTACTTATCGTTTTGGCGCTTTTGCTTTTGTTCGGTGGTAAGAAGTTGCCCGAGTTGATGCGTGGTGCTGGTCGTGGTATTCGTGAGTTCAAGGACGCTGTTAACACTGCTACTAAGCCCGAGGAGGACAAGAAGCCCGAGACTAAGGACGAGGCTAATAACTAATTTATCTGACGGGATTTAGGGAAGATGAGTAAGCAACCGATAAACGATCAGGCGGAGATGACTTTTGGCGAACACCTTGACGAGGTTCGCAAGATTTTGGTCCGTGTAGCTCTTATTTTTGCACTGCTTTTCATTGTGCTTTTCTCGATGAAGGGTATTGTGTTGGACGTGGTTTTCGCACCTATACGCGAGACGTTCCCCACAAACCGCCTCTTCGCGTGGTTGGCACAGCTGATGAATTCAGATGCATTGAACATCCACCCCGAGAATGTGGAGCTGTTCAACAATAAGATGGCTGGTCAGTTTATGTTGCATATCAAGAGTTCAATCATTGGTGCGTTCATCATCGCATTCCCCTATCTTATTTGGGAGTTGTGGCTCTTCGTGAAGCCCGCACTTCCGCCCCACCGTCGCCGTCAGAGCATACGTTATGTAATCGAGACTCCAATATGGTTCATCTTGGGTTTGTCGTTCGGTTACTTTGTAATTGCTCCTCTGGCAGTTAACTTCTTGGGTAACTATCAGGTTAGCGACCAGATTAGCAACATCATCGACGTAAGCTCGTTTATGACAACCGTCATCAGCGTATCGTTTGCGGCGGCTATTGCGTTCCAGCTACCGTTGCTCATTCGTTTGCTGGCATCGATTGGTTTGGTTACATCTGACGGTATGCGCCAATATCGCAAGATAGCCGTTGTGGCTCTGTTGGTATTTGCCGCAGTTATCACACCGCCCGATGTAGTGAGCCAGTGCTTGATTTTCGTTCCTTGTTATATCCTCTATGAGTACGGTATCGGTATCGCAGAGCGTATCGAGAAGCGACGCGCAAAGGAGGAGGCTGAGTATCAGGCAAAGATGGAGGCCGAGAAGGCTGCACAGGCTGCAAACCAGCAGACAAGCGACACCACAGCAGACGAGTTAGAGAGCCGCGAGGTTACATTCGCCGTAGCAGAGGACGAGGAGCAGAACGAAGACAAAGAGGCGTAGCCGATGGATAGATTAGGTTTCTTCAAGCAGGGTTTATCCTCGCTATTCGACGCGGCAAGCACGGTTGTCGGACTAAAGCAGGCAGCAAACTCATTTGTCGAGGTGGTAGATGAGGCGCTGAGCAACATCAAGACCGACATAGGTCTGCATCTGCCATCGCTTGATGCGGCTATGTACGAAGATCCGCAAGGTACGATATACGACATCGCCGAGATGGGTTACACGCTTCTCGAAGTGGGAGCATACACACCCGGAAGAGCACAGGATCAGAGCATAGCC
>JAZRLD010000084.1:0-16358 GCA_045646685.1 Alistipes sp.
GTATGCTCATCGGCGAGTTGGCGCAGAGCGAGGGTACAATCAAACTCGGAGCAAATGTAAACATAGGCTACTACGCGCAGAATCAGGACGACTTGATGGATGGCGAGTTTACCGTCTTCGACACGCTCGACCGCGTGGCAGTAGGCGATATACGCACACGCCTTCGCGATATTTTGGGTGCGTTCCTATTCCGAGGCGAGGATATAGACAAGAAGGTGAAGGTGCTCTCGGGTGGCGAGCGTAGCCGCTTGGCTATGGCCCGTCTGATGTTGGAGCCGTACAACCTGCTCGTTCTTGACGAGCCAACCAACCACATGGATATGCGCTCGAAGGATATACTCAAACGAGCCATACAACGCTACGATGGCACGGTGGTAGTGGTATCGCACGACCGTGACTTCTTGGATGGTATTGTGGATAGAGTCTATGAGTTCCGCGATGGAGGAGTGAAGGAGTATCTGGGCGGTATTTACTACTTCTTGGAAAAACGCAAGGTGGAATCATTGCAGGAGATTGAGCGCAAGGCTGTACCCACATCGACTGCACCCAAAGAGACCTCAACGGGCAAACTATCATACGAGCAGCGCAAGGAGCAGGAGAAACTGCTACGCAAGTTACGCAAGGCCGTAGAGAGCATCGAGGAGGAGTTGGCCTCAATCGAGAGCGAGATTGCTGCCTTCGACGCGAAGTTTGCCTCGGCCACAGAGTACAACGAGGCCGACTACGCAACGTACAACGACCTTAAAGCCAAGTACGACAGGCAGATGCACGAGTGGGAAAAGGCATCATACGAATTAGAAATAACTGAAAATCAATAGATAACATGGCAAACGATATTGTTTTTGGCATTCGTCCCGTAGCCGAAGCCATACAGACGGGCAAACAGATTGAGCGTCTCTACATCCGCAAGGGTGCCGAGGGACAACTTATGACCGAACTGCGCGACCTCGCGTTTCGTCACCGCATACGTATTCAAGAGGTACCCGTTGAGAAGCTCAACCGACTCACAAAACTAAACCATCAAGGCGTGGTGGCACAGATAGCCCCCATCGAGTATGTCGAGTTGAGCGATATTTTGGAGCGTGTGCCCGAAGATGAGACTCCTCTGATTATGCTCTTTGACGGTGTGACCGATGTGCGTAACTTCGGTGCTATTGCCCGCTCGGCTGAATGTGCAGGAGCGCATGGTCTTATCACTCCGCTGAAAAACTCTGCCCCCGTAAACTCGGAGGCCATGCGTTCATCGGCAGGTGCTTTGAGCCGTATCCCCGTATGTCGCGTAGGCTCAATACGCAACACCATCAAGGCGTTGCAGGCCGAGGGTTTTCAGGCGGTAGCCGCAACAGAAAAGAGCCAAAAACTCATCTACGATGCCGATTTCAGCAAACCTACGGTAATCATAATGGGTGCCGAGGATACAGGCATCTCAAAGGAGGTGCTCAAACTCTGCGACGAGCAGTTGGCTATTCCCCTGATTGGCGCCATCGAGTCGCTCAACGTATCGGCTGCGGCAGCAGTAATGTTATTTGAGGTTGTGCGCCAGCGCATAGGATAATGCTTTCGACGCTCCACCACCCTACGCTGGGCGAGATTACGCTCTCGTGTACACGACGCTCCACGCGCACGACAATCACCGTGCGAGCATCGGGAGAGGTGCGACTATCCTTTCCGCCCTATATCTCACAACGTCGAGCCATAGCCTTTTTGGAGAGCAAGGCCGAGTGGGTGAAGGCATCACAAGCACGATGTGCCGAGCGTCAAAGGCCCACGCTCACAAAAGAGCAGATTGAGCAACTGCGTGCCAAGGCGAAGCGTACCCTACCCCACCGCGTAGAGGAGTTGGCTTCACGACATGGATTGCGTTATGGCAAAGTAACCATCCGCGCCACACGCTCAAAGTGGGGCTCATGCACCGCAAAGGGGAACCTATCGCTGAGCCTGTTTTTGATGACCCTGCCAGAGCATCTGCGCGACTACGTCATATTGCACGAGTTGGCACATACGGTGCACCACAACCACTCGCCACGCTTCCACGCGCTGGTCGATATTATGACCGATGGCCGAGAGAAGGAGTTAGCGCGCGAACTACGACAATACACTATACGATGAAGAGAACAATTGATATACTCGTAGAGTTAGGCACGCGTCTTCAAGGCTTTGGAGACGACGAGCACTCTGCGCGCATTATCGATAAGGCCATCGAGCAGAATGAGTGGTTTAGCCGCGAGGATATTCTCATGGCCGTAGATGCTATACGCGAGGAGTTTTTGTGTAGGGAAAAGTTGGAGCGCTGGGCAGAGCAATACACCCGCGCGCAAGAGCCTAAACGTGTAGCGATTATCATGGCGGGAAACATCCCTCTTGTGGGCTTCTTCGACCTGCTCTGCACACTTATGGCAGGCCACAAGGCAGAGGTCAAGCCATCGAGCAAGGATAGCGTCTTGATAAATTACATCATTGACTTACTGCAAGATATATCGCCCGAAATTCCGTTGTGCCAGTTCGACCCCGGCTCTGAGTACGACAAGGTGATTGCCACAGGTGGTGATGATGCGGCACGCCACTTTCGCCAGCGTTACGCCTCAACGCCCTCGCTGGTGCGAGGCTCGCGCCACTCCATAGCCATATTGGCTGGCGATGAGAGCGCAGAGGAGTTAGAGAGTCTGCAACACGACATATTCTCATACAACGGTCTTGGATGCCGCAATATATCACTCCTGCTTTTGCCCGAGGGTGCAGAGTTGCCCCTCTACCCCAAAGCAATGAGCGAGATGTATCGTGGTAACTACCGCCACTGCAAGGCAATGCGTACAATGCTCTGCCAACCATACATAGATATGGGTGAGTGCATAGCCGTCGATGAGATGGCCTTTTCGCCAAACATTAGTCAGATAAACTACTACCACTATCTTTCGCTCAGCGATGCCGAGCAGTGGGTGGCAGAGCATGATGCCGAGTTGCAATGCGTTGTAACCCACGCCATAGAGCACCCTCGTGCCGTAGCTTTTGGCAGGGCGCAATACCCCACGCTCTGGGATTATGCCGATGGCGTAGATGTAATGAAGTTTTTAACCGAATAGATATATGAAGATTTACGATTTTAATAAACCCGTCGATCGTCGCGGCTCGCACTGCGTCAAGTATGATGCGATAGGCAACTTCTTCTCACGCGAAGATTTGCTGCCGCTGTGGGTTGCTGATATGGATTTCGAGACGCCCGACTTTGTAATCGAGGCTATACGTCGTCGTCTGGACCATGCCGTATTGGGATACGCCACGCAGTATGACGGCTATTGGAACAGCATAATTTCTTGGATAGAGTCGCATCACGGCTGGAAGGTCGAGCGCGAGTGGATGCGCTACATACCCGGCATTGTGAAGGGTATCGGCATGGTAATCAATGCCCTCACGGATAAGGGTGACAAAGTAATCATCCAGCCACCCGTATATCACCCCTTCCACCATGTGCCCGAGCAGAATGGCCGCGAGGTGGTGATGAACCCGCTACGCTTCACGGGCGAGGGTTACGAGATGGACTTCGAGCATTTGGAGCAGGTAATAGATGAAAAGTGTAAGATTCTCATCCTTGCCAATCCCCACAACCCCGTAGGCATCGCATGGAGCCGCGAAACTCTATGCCGTTTGGCAGACATAGCCGTTAAGCACAATTTGGTTGTTATCTCCGACGAGATTCACTGCGACATGGCCCTCTACGGCCATAAGCACATACCCTTTGCCTCGGTGTCGGAGGCTGCGGCAAGTTGTAGCATCACCTTTGGCGCGCCATCGAAGACCTTTAACATCGCGGGCGTGGTGAGTTCGTACGCAATCGTAAGCGACCCTACGCTGCAAGAGAGATTCTACTCTTGGCTATCGGCCAACGAGATGGATATGGCCACCATCTTTGCCATGACAGCCACCGAGGCAGCTTTCACATACGGCGAGGAGTGGCGCCGACAGATGCTTGCACACATCGAGAGCAACATCGACTATGTAGAAGCATATCTTAAAGAAAATATTCCCGCCGTAAAGATTATCAAGCCACAGGCTTCGTTCCTTGTATGGATGGACTTCTCGGCACTGGGTTTGGAGCATAAAGCACTCATCGAGATGTTGGAGGGCGAGGCACACCTTGCCATGAACGATGGTGCTATGTTCGGCACAGGCGGAGAGCAACACACGCGCCTAAACGTTGGTACGCAACGTGCTGTATTGGAGCAGGCTATGGCGCAACTGAAATGTGCAATTGATAAATTGAAATAGTATGATTTACAGATTTCGCATGCTCACGGACGAGAACGACCACTTTGTCCGCGACTTCGAGGCTTCGGCCGACTCAACACTTCTCGAACTGCATGAGTTCATTATCCGCATGCTCGACTACGACCCCTGCATGGCTTCGTTCTTTACAGCCGACGAGCGTTGGGAGCGTAAGCAGGAGTACACCTATATGGATATGGGTGACGGCATGGGCGATGGAGGCAATGGTGCGCCCAAGCCGATGGCCACATCGCGTCTGTGCGAGGTGCTGCACTATCTGCACGACCGCTTGATATATGTCTTTGACCCCTTTACCGAGCGCGCCTACTACATCGAGGTAATAGAGGCGAAGGACGAGCAGGAGGGGATGACCTATCCGCGTGTGCAGTTTGAGCACTCGCCCGCACCCGACCAGTACGACCCCGAGGCGAGCGAGCAGAGTGGCTCTATCTTCGAGGAGATGATGGGTGATTTCGGCGACTTCGACGGCGACGACTCATACGACGATGAGTACTAAAACACTGATAGTTATAGTAGGTCCTACGGGGTCGGGTAAAACCGACCTCTCAATCAGCGTGGCCCAGCACTACGCCTGCCCTATTATCTCTACCGACTCGCGTCAGTTCTATCGTGGCATACCCATAGGCACAGCACAGCCCACCGCCCAAGAGCAGGCTCTCGTGGAGCACCACTTCATCGCCTCACACTCGTTGGAGGATGATTTTAACTGCGGAGCATACGAGGCGGCGGCTCTAAAACGTTTGGAGGAGTTGTTCCAGCGACATGACGTAGTGGTGGCCGTTGGTGGCTCAGGGTTATACATCAAAGCGCTTACCGAAGGTATGGACGACCTGCCCGAGGTGGACGCATCGCTTCGCTCGTCACTTGCCGAGCGATTACAGCAAGAGGGTTTGGAGCCAATGGTCGAGCAACTACGCGAGTTAGACCCTGCGTTTTACGAGGTGGTGGATAGGAAGAATCCTGCCCGCGTATTGCGAGCTTTGGAGGTGTGTCTCGCTACGGGCAAACCCTACTCGTCGCTTCGCACAGGCGAGCGCCACAAGCGAGAGTTCAATATCGTAAAGATTGGAACGGCAATGGAGCGCGAGGTGCTCTATGAGCGCATCGACCGCCGCGTGGATATAATGGTCGAGGAGGGATTGGAGCAGGAGGCACGCGATGTCTATCATCTGCGCCATCTCAATTCGTTGCAGACGGTAGGGTATAGAGAGATGTTTGACTACTTCGATGGTACGGTTTCGCGTGAGGAGGCTATCGAGCTCATCAAGCGCAATTCGCGTCGATATGCCAAGCGACAGCTTACGTGGTTTGGCCGCGATGATGAAATAATGTGGTTTTTGCCCTCGGAAACAGAAAAGATTGTAGAATATATAGATTCAAAGGTTTGCACATTGAAATAATTTTGCTACTTTTGTCGCGTCTTACCTAAAAGTAAGCGGTTGCTCGAATGGTGGAATAGGTAGACACGCCGGACTTAAAATCCTGTGGCCAGTAATGGTCGTGCCGGTTCGACCCCGGCTTCGAGTACCAAAAGCGCTGATTATCATCTGATAACCAGCGCTTTTTTTTTGTGTTTGGTGGCAACTTCTGCCTATATCTTCTGTAGGAACTCTGCCAACTTTCTCACGGCACGACCACGATGCGAAATCTCATTCTTCGCCTCGGCGCTCATCTCGGCAAATGTTTTCTCGCCGCCCTCGGGAAAAAATAGGGGATCATAACCAAAGCCGCCCTCGCCGTGCTCCTCACAAGCTATATCGCCACGCACGATACCCTCAAAGAGATACTCCTTGCCATCGAGAATCATAGCCACAGCCGTGCGGAACTGCGCCGCGCGATTCTCCACGCCCTGCATACGCTCCAGCAGAAGACGTTTGTTAGCCTCATCGTCGTGTCCATCAGTAGCATAGCGTGCTGAACGCACTCCCGGCTCACCGCCCAACGCATCAACCTCCAAACCCGTATCATCGGCAAAGCAGTTCAATCCCGTACGTGAATAGACGTAGCGAGCCTTGGCCAAAGCATTGCCCTCGAGCGTCGGTGCATCTTCGGGGATATCCTCCGTAATGCCGCACTCGCGCAGTGTTACAAGCTCGAACTTATCGCCCACGACCTGCGATACCTCGCCAAGTTTATGGGCATTATTTGTTGCAAAAACTATCTTCATAACTATTTATTCCATTTGATTTTGTCCACAATAGCCGCCAATGCGCCATCGCCCGTAACGTTGCAAGCCGTACCGAAGCTATCCATAGCGATATACAACGAAATCATCAGCGCCTGATCCTCGGGCGTGAATCCCAATACCGATGCCAATACGCCCAGAGCCGCCATAATAGCTCCTCCGGGAACTCCCGCAGCCGCTACCATAGTGATACCCAGCAAGCAGATAAAGCCGAAAAAGAGGTTGAAATTTATGGTCATACCCTGCATCATCATCAGCGCCATAGCGCACGCCACAATCTTGAGCATACTGCCCGACATATGAATCGTGGCACACAGCGGAATGACAAAGCCTCCCACCTGCTCGCTCACGCCCATCTTGCGCGTCTGCGCCAATGTTACGGGGATAGTAGCTGCCGACGACTGCGTACCAAGAGCTGTGAAATATGCAGGCAACATCGTGCCTAACATCTTGAATGGGTTGCGTTTAGATATCAATCCCGATACGGTGTAGAGGAGAATCAACCACACGATATGCAGCAAGAAAATCACACCGATAATCTTGATAAATACCGTAAGCACTCTGTACACCTCACCAGCGGCAGTCATATCGAGGAAAATGCCGAAGATGTATATGGGCAGAAGCGGGATAATCACCGAGCTGATGGTCATCGTGATAATCTCCTCAAACTCCTTGGCTGCGCGGCGCAGAGTATCACCCTTGATATAAGCGAGTCCCAAGCCGACAACAAATGCCAAAACAAGAGCCGTCATAACGCTCATAAGCGGAGGGATATCCATCGTAAAGAATGGTGCAATCTTCGTGGCCTCGGCTGCTGCATCAAGCTTCACCTGTGAGCTGATAAGCGGTGGAAAACACAGCGCACCCGTAAAATATGAGGCCAAGCCTGCCACTATGGTCGAGCCATAGGCCAGAGCCACCGTGATAGCCAACATACGTCCCGCGCCACGTCCTATCTCGCCAATGGCGGGGATAACCATACCCACGATAATGAGCGGAATGGCAAAACCTAAAAATTGGCTGAAAACGCCATTAAAAGTGAGGAACGTGCGCACCATCCACTCGGGCAACACGCCTCCCAAAGCCACGCCCAACGCAATGGCGACAATGATGCGCGGCAAGAGTCCAAATTGTATCTTCTTCAAAATATTTTTCGTTAATGTTTTTATATTTTATACTCGCTCGGCCTCCAACTGCTCCAAACGCATATCGGCGGCAATCTTATCCATAATCGACTTGACAACGGTATCCATCTCCGAGCCTTCTGAATAATCGGCTGCGCAGACAAAGTTCACGCGGTTGTCGCGTATCAAAGTGTTCATCTCCTTGCGCTTACCCTTGTCGTCGGGGTTATACACCGCAATAGAGTGTCCGCCGTAATTCTTTACCAACTTCATACAAGGAATGTCGGTCATTCCGTCACCAACGTATATCATACGCTTGAAGGGTACGGGACGCTGATTCTCCTCCATATACTGGTTAACCATACGCGTGTCATACACCGACTCTACGCCCTTGTTAATCTTGAAGATAAACTGCGTCTTGTTTGTGTAATTTACCGCTACCGCAGGCCAGTAGGCTATGCCATCTACATTGTATAGGAACGAGCAGGCGTATATGTGCTTGAACTCGTGGGCGATAGATGTTCCCTCGATAATCTCCTTCATACCCGATGAGTTTACATAGTGCAGAAGACGTATGCCACGCTCGGCAGCATAGGCATTCATACGCGAAAACCACTCCTTTACACCCTTGTAGTAGCGGATATTGCGGCCCGACTCCTGAAACGCTTCGCGACGCAGCGATAAACCCTTACTCTGCGCCTCCTGAATCATACGCGCCATATATGCCAGCACGGGGTCGGCGTCCTGCGTCTCGGCCAAAACATTGGCATCGTTCCAAAACTCCTTATTACTCTTGCCAACGGCAGGAATGAAATCATACTCCTGCATATTTCCCGGTGCTAACGTACCATCGAAATCGTATATAAGTGCTACAGTCTGCTCCATAAATGATGTATTAAATTATATTTTTACAAATTTACAAAAAAGGTTGTCAATATCAATCGACAACATAATATTTATTTGATAAAATTGTATAGTTTTGATATTTCGGCCCTAATGGAGGCATTTCTCTCCGATTACTTTTGCGCAGAATCCGAGGTCGATTTGCTCGGTCGTGCCTTTGGCCTAAGGCTTAACGGTGGTGGGGTGTTGAGAAATGTCAATAAATTAAACGCTTTTGCGAAAAAATACCACATTTGACTTTGCCGCTGACGATTTTTTTACTACTTTTGACCGAGATATTGTATAGACTATTCTCGTGCGCGTGCGTATAAGGCAGTAATGGCATTGTTGAGGACGTGAGTTAAGGCGTGGAGGAGGTCTTTATTATAATGATTTGATTCAATACAAAAATGTCGAAATCAGGTAAAAGTAAAAAGTTTCTGCTTGTAGGCCTCGCTGGTTTGGTGTTAGGCTTTTCATTGATGATTGCCTTCAACTATGTGTGGGTAAACAGCTCAAAGAATGAGTCTTGTATGTCTTGCCACTTCCATCCCGAGTCGGATGCAAGCTGGAAGCAGTCGGTACACTACAACAACGATAGTGGCGTTATGACCGATTGTGCTGCCTGCCACCTCCCGCCGAAGGGCTCTTTGGAGTATGTTAAGGCTAAGACAAAGGCTGGTGTTAAGGATTTGTGGTCTTATATGACCAAGAACACCGAGGATGTGGATTGGGATTCAAAAGGCGAGTTGGAGTATGCACAGACCATCGTTTACAACGAGTCTTGCAAGGCTTGCCACGTAAATATCTTCCCCAATGGTATCACAGATGAGGGCGTAACGGCTCACCTCTACTACGACGAGAACGAGGAGAAACTTAACTTGCAGTGTATTAGCTGCCACCTCGATGTAGGTCACTATAACCCCAACTACAAGCACGAGGCTATGACTTCGGCTCCTACCGTTGCTGGTGAGGTGTATGCCGAGGCAACACCTGTTACCGAGTTTAAGAACTTTACCGAGACCGTACCCGGTACATCGGCTTCAATCAATATGATTGCCATCCCCGGCGGTTCGTTTAAGATGGGTAGTCCCGAGAATGAGCCTTTCCATAAGGCTGACGAGGCTCCACAGCGTAACGTAACTATCTCTCCCTTCTTTATGGCAGAGGTTGAGGTTACTTGGGATCAGTTCTGGGCATTCTTCGGCGACACAATGTCAGAGGGCCGCACACCGCCCGAGGTTATCTACGCTAATAATACTCGCGAGGATTGCGATGCAGTCAGCGGTCCCACACCTCCGTTTGGATTCCCCGATCAGGGTTGGGGTATGGGCTCACGTCCCGCAATTACGATGACTCACTACTCGGCTGAGACCTTCTGCCAGTGGTTGTCACTCAAGACGGGTAAGAAGTACCGCTTGCCGACCGAGGCTGAGTGGGAGTATGCAGCACGTGGTGGCACAGAGACTCCTTACTACTTCGATGGTAGCCCGAAGGATTATACAAATGATGGTTTCTGGAATGGTTTGTTTGGCGCAGATACTACAGTTATCAATAGCCACGTTATCTATGTAAACAATAGCAAGAACCGTACACAGGAGCCTACAAAGATGAAGGCTAATCCCTTCGGCTTGAAGAATATGTTGGGTAACGTTATGGAGTATTGCTCGGATTGGTATGCTGAGGATGCGTATTCAAAGATGCAGGACGGCGCGGTTGATCCTAAGGGTCCCGAGTCTGGCGAGGAGCACGTAGTTCGTGGCGGTTACTATACTGATGATGCAGCAAATATGCGTAGCGCAGCGCGTGGCAAGACTAACCACGTGGAGTGGCTCAGAACAGACCCGCAGAACCCGAAGAGTATCTGGTGGTACTCTGATATCAAGGGTATCGGTTTCCGCGTAGTGTGCGAGGTGCCCGAGGGTGTTTCAGCGCAGTAATGGCGTAAGGAGGAGACTTCGAAAGTATTATATAAATATAAAGTATTAACATTATAACTAACTACTAAAATTATGAGCAATAACAAAATGAGCAGAAAGGACTTCTTGTCTTTGTCTGCAGTAGCGGGTGTTTCAACACTCGTTGGTTCATCAGCACTTATGACATCTTGTGGTCCTAAGGCTCCCGAGAACACTCCTTTGAAGCAGCTTGAGGGTGCTTACATTCCCGTTTTGAATGACAAGGCTGACGACGGTAAGGAGTTGAAGGCAGGTGTTATCGGTTGCGGTGGCCGTGGTTCAGGTGCTATCGTTGACTTGTTGAACGCAGCTAATGGTATCAAGGTTGTAGCTTTGGGTGATACTTTCGCTGACCGTTTGCAGAACTTGAAGAAGAACCTCGCAGAGAAGCACAATCAGGTTGTGGCTGACGAGAACTGCTTCGTAGGTTTCGACGCTTACAAGAAGGTTATCGACTCAGGTGTTGATATGGTAGTTATCGCTACACCTCCCGTATTCCGCCCCGTACACTTCCAGTACGCAACTGAGAAGGGTGTTCACTCATTCCTCGAGAAGCCTATCGCAGTTGATCCTAAGGGTTACCGTATGATTATGGCTACTGCTAAGCAGGCGCAGGCTAAGGGCTTGAGCGTTGTTACAGGTACACAGCGTCACCACCAGCGTCCTTATGTAGAGGCATTCCAGTTGATTCAGTCTGGTATCATCGGTGAGATTACAGGTGGTAACGTATACTGGAATCAGGGTATGCTTTGGTATAAGGAGCGCCAGCAGGGCTGGAGCGATATGGAGTGGATGATCCGCGACTGGGTTAACTGGAAGTGGTTGTCAGGTGACCATATCGTTGAGCAGCACGTTCACAATATCGACGTATTCTTGTGGTTCTCAGGTTTGAAGCCCGTTAAGGCTACTGCATTTGGTGCACGTCACCGTCGTATCACTGGTGACCAGTATGACCAGTTCTCTGTAGATTTCGAGATGGAGAATGGTATTCACCTCCACTCTATGTGCCGTCAGATCGATGGTTGTAGCAACAACGTTAGCGAGTTCATTCAGGGTACAAAGGGTTCTTGGAACAGCGCTAACCACGAGATTAAGGATTTGGCTGGCAACGTAATCTGGAAGTTCGACGCTGAGGCTGAGAAGGCTGCTCACACTCAGACTAACCCCTACGTTTTGGAGCACGTTGATTGGGTTAACCACATCCGTAAGGGCACAACTCACGATGAGGCTACTGCTTGTGCAATCTCTTGCTTGGCAGGTGTAATGGGCCGTGAGGCTGCTTATACTGGTGCTACAGTAACTTGGGATGAGATGAGCGCTTCTAACCTCGACTATATGCCTGAGAAGCTCGAGTTGGGCAAGATGGATATGTCTGACTACGTAGTTAAGGTAACTGGTAAGGCGAAGTAATTAGCTTCTAAATATTGATTAAGAGGGTGGTGCAGGAGCTGAACAAACTCCCTCTCCACCCTTTTTTCTTTGATGAAAGGTTATGGAGCATAAGCCTAAGGTGGAATTTATCGACGACGCATTGCTCTTCGAGGTTGCTGTTAAGGCTCGCCAAGCAGAGCGATTGCGTATAAACTATAACTTCCATCGCTCGACGGATGAACCTGTCAATCGACTGTTAAATACAATGAATCGTGGCAGTTACCTGCCCGTGCATCGCCATCTCTCGCCCGACCGTACGGAGAGTTGCGTGGTGGTGAAGGGCAAGATTGGACTCTCGATATATGACGATAATGGTCACGAGATTGAGCGCCGTATTGTAGGTCCTGATAGCGGATGCTATGGCTTTGATATCGAGGCTGGCGTGTGGCACGGATTGGTTGTGTTGGAGGATGATACTACGCTCTTCGAGATTAAGCAGGGCCCCTATGCACCTATCACGCCTGAGAATTTGGCTCCGTGGACACCTGCCGTTGATGATAAGCAGGCGGTGGAGAAGTTTGTCAAAGAGTTAGAACAGAGTTTTGAATAAGAATAAATATTTACTATGAATAGAAAAGAATTTTTGCAGGCATCGTTGGCTGGTGCAGCTGCTATTGCAGTAGCATCTCCATTGGATTTGGTTGCTGCTCCCAAGAAAGGTAAGGCTGAGTTGCGTCTTTCATTCCAAGAGGGTATTGCTCCCGGTAAGAGCCTCGAGGAGAAGCTCGACTATATGGAGAACTTGGGTATCGTAGGTTTCGAGCCCGGTGGTCGTAATTTGGCAGCTCGTGTAAACGAGATCAATCAGGCATTGCGTGGTCGTAATATCAAAGTATCTGCTATCTGTGCAGGTTTTGATGGATTCATCTTGGCTGAGGATCCTAAGGTGAAGGCTCAGTTTGATTCTACTATGCGCGATATTATCGCTGCTGCTGGTGAGATTGGCTCAACAGGTGTTATTATGGTTCCCGCTTTCAACGGCCAGAAGCCCTGCAAGCCTCACACATTGGAGACTCGCGAGTATTTGTGCGAGCAGATGCACGAGTTGGGTGAGTACGCTCTCAAGCACAATACAACCGTTATCCTTGAGCCTCTGAACCGCCGTGAGTGCCACTACTTGCGTTTGGTTTCTGATGCTGCTGCTATCTGTCGCGACTCAAAGAGCGCAGGTGTTAAGTGTATGGGTGACTTCTGGCATATGCAGGAGGATCCTTCTGACTATGCAGCTTTCTTGTCAGCTGGTCAGTACTTACAGCACGTACACGTAGCAAGCCGCGGTAATCGTAAGATGCCGGGTGAGGATGGTTTGGTAGATAACTATGTAGACGGATTCCGCGCATTGAAGGAGATGAACTATCCCTACTATGTTAGCTTCGAGTGCGGTACAAACGGCAAGCGCGAGGAGACTGTTCCTGCGGCTGTTGAGTTGTTGCGCGCACAGTGGAAGCAGGCTAAATAAGTCTTTTATAAACTAAATATCTGATGCTTATGACCTTACAATGGGGTTATAAACGTTCATTTCTGCGTTGTGCCTTGCTCTTTTTAGCGGGCACAACGTTGCAAATGGCCTTTGGTGATGTCGATAATTCCTTTCTGCACTATCCGTGGGGAGTGATTATCGCTATCAACTATGTGTATCTGCTGGTGCTGATACACTTCAAACAGGAGCGTTGGTCGTGGTTAAGACAACTATCTGACCATTACGCCTGCACGTCGTCTCTGGTGGCGATGATTGTAATGACTATTATCTTTGGCCTTACGCGCCAAGACCCGACGACCGAGGGATTGGTCGGAACGTTGGGCTTCTCGCGTATGACCTCGTCGTGGCCGTTCAATATCCTGTTGCTCTATTTCACTACTACTACGGGGCTCGCCGTGATGGAGGATTTACACCATCTACGCAAGCGTCGCGTGGCGGCTGTAATGTCGCACTTGGCTGTATTTGTGGTGCTTGTGGCTGGAATATTTGGTAGCGGCGATAAGCTGCGCGTGAGCGTAAATACCCATCTTGATAAGCCCACGTATGTGGGTGTTGACCGCGCGGGAAAACCTACGGAGTTGCCGTTTGCCGTAACTTTGAGGGAGTTCAAGATGGACGAATATCCTCCCAAATTGTACCTGCTGAATACTGCAACTGAAACCTCGTCGCGCGACTTCCTGTCGGTCGAGGAGGTGGGAGCTACGACGATTATTGACGGCTGGGAACTTTCGGCCGTGCAGGATCTCGATATGGCGGGCCGTATGCCCGAGCAGAGTGATTACCTTGAGATGAATCACGTCGGTGCCGCACCTGCGGTCCTTGTACGTGCAAAAAATATTCGCAGTGGAGAGCAACGCGAGGGTTGGGTTAGCTGCGGTAGTTTTATCTTTGAGCCTTCGTATCTCTTCTTGACCGATAACCTTGCCGTAGCTATGCCGCGCCGTGAGGCGAAGCGCTATCTCTCGCGCGTGGAGGTGATGAAGGAGAGTGGTGAGAAGGAGAATTTCAACATAGAGGTGAATCACCCAGCCCGCGTAGGTGCGTGGAGAATATATCAGGTCGGTTATGATACGGCGCGTGGCCGCTGGAGTGCAACGAGCGTATTGGAGTGCGTGCGCGACGGTTGGTATTCGGCTGTGCATATCGCCTTGTGGACAATGTTGGCGGCTGGCGTTGTGATGTTTGCAACGGCTGGTGGCCGCAAGAGAAGAAAGGAGGATAAGCAATGAGTTGGGAACAATTGATATGGTTTGCCGCCGCCGCCACTCTTTGCTGGGTTACGGGCGCGGTATTGGCATTTCGTAGTAAAAGACAGTGGCCTGCGGCTACGGCTTCGCTTATGGGCTCGGCTATATTCTTTGCATATATCGTAGGTATGTGGATTGCCTTGGAGCGTCCGCCTATGCGAACTATGGGCGAGACTCGTTTGTGGTACTCGTTCTTCCTCTCAATAGCGGGTGCGGCGGTATTTATTCGTTGGCGATATAAATGGATATTGTCGTTCAGCACGATGATGTCGGTGGTGTTTATCTGCATAAATCTCTTTAAGCCCGAGATTCATAGCAAGTCGCTGATGCCCGCATTGCAAAGTGTATGGTTTGTACCGCACGTTATTGTATATATGTTTGCCTATGCGATGATGGGTGCTGTGACGCTCTTTGCTCTCTACTTGTGGCTGCGTAAGCGTGAGGCTACCGCCGAGGAGTTGGGCGTGTGCGATAATCTTGTGCGTATTGGCTGGGCTTTTCTGACACTCGGTATGATTATGGGTGCCTTGTGGGCCAAGCAGGCGTGGGGCGATTATTGGACGTGGGACCCGAAGGAGACGTGGGCAGCAGCTACGTGGCTTTCGTATCTGTTGTATCTACATCTGCGACCTCGTCTGAAGGATAATAATATTGCTTTTGCTCTGCTTGTATTCTCATTCCTGCTGTTGCAGATGTGTTGGTATGGTATAAACTACTTGCCATCGGCGCAGGGTGCGAGTGTTCACGTTTATTAGTATGAAACGATTTATCTACATAATCTTCGCTCTCCTGCCATTTGTTGCGCAGGCGCAGGGCAGTGGGCGCGGCCCAGAAAAGGGGCAGTTGATGTTGGCTGACCCATACGTGTTGGAGGCTGATGGCTGGTACTACATCTATGGCACTCACGCCGAAGATGGTATCGTCGTCTATCGTTCACGCGATATGCGCACGTGGAGCGACCGCTGCGGAAATGCTAAGAATAGTTTGGCTCTGCATAAGGACGATGTGTGGGGCGAGAAGTGGTTTTGGGCCCCCGAGGTCTATCGTGTGGGGGACAGGTATATTATGACCTACTCGGCCGAGGAGCATATCTGCTATGCCGAGTCCGATTCGCCTTGCGGTCCGTTTGTGCAGCGTGAGAAACGGCCGTATTTGCCCGACGAGAAGGGTATTGACTCCTCGTTTTTTATAGATGATGATGGCACACCGTATATCTTTTGGGTGCGATTTACCCACGGAAATGTGATTTGGGTTGCAGAGATGAGTCGTGACTTAAGTGAGGTAAAATTGGAGACGGGTCGCCGTTTGATTGACGTCGAGGAGGGTACTTGGGAGTATCGTATGGGTAGAGTTGCGGAGGGCCCAGCCGTTATCAAGCATAAGGGAAAGTATTATCTTACATATAGTTGCAATGATTATCAAAGTCAGGATTATGCCGTAGGTATGGCCATTGCAGATAATGTACTTGGCCCCTATGAGCGTCATCCCGATAATCCTATTTTGCATCGCCACGCAGGATATGTGGGTACGGGACACCATACTCTTTTGCCGACTCACAAGGGATTGTATATGGTATATCACGCGCACTATAATGGCGAGCGTATCCATCCGCGCCAAACTCTTATCTCGCCAATAAAATTTGAGCGTGACCGTAAGGTAGGAAAGCGTGCATACCGTCTTGAGGTGAGCGATAAGTTGATAATACCCAAAGTAGGGGAGTAGAAATAAAAAGTATTCTTAAAATAGCTCTTGCTATAAAATTCCTCAAAA
>JAZRLD010000085.1:0-2773 GCA_045646685.1 Alistipes sp.
TGTCGGTCGGTACCTCGCCCAAGGCTGAAGTATCCATCTTTAATCCGCTACTCTTGCAGCCTGTAAGAGCTGCAGCCGTAACGAGTGAACCTGCGCCGAGGCGCTTCAGAAATTCACGACGATCTATAGTGTTGTTCTTAATGTTCTTCATTGCCTTCATTTTTAGATGGTTCGGTGATTTTTGTAACCCTTAACGTAAATTGCGCTGAACGGGCGTGACGGACAGAGGTTCTCGCAGGCTCCGCAACCAATGCATAGATGCTTGTTGATGGAGGGTATCTTGCGAGATTTCAGGTCGCGATAATCCGAAAGAATCATCGTGATGGCTCCCGTCGGACAGTGACGCTCGCAGTTGCCGCAATCTACATCGTCGGTGAGGACGATACAATTCTTGCGATTCCACTCGGCGTGACCGACCTGGATAGATGATTTCTCCTCCAAGGTGATGGGGTTAATTGCGCCTGTGGGGCATACCTGCGAACACTTGTTACACTCGGGGCGGCAATAGCCCTTTTCGTATGACATCTCGGGCTGCATAAATGTAGTAAGGTCAGCCGAGGGACGCAATACCTGCGTGGGACATACGGCAATGCAGAGCTGGCAACCTGTACAGTGTGCTGTCATATTGCGTGCGCTGAGCGAACCCGGAGGTGTGAGTGCGCGATTCTTGAAGGGCTTCTCTTTATCGATGATTGTGGCATAACCACCATCGAGTTTCATCTCCTGAGCCTTGGCTGCTGATGCAGCCAAAAGACCAGCGCCTACGAGGAAGTTGCGGCGTGATGTGTCGGCGGGAGCAGGTTTGCTGCTGCTTTTGCGGATAGTGTACTTGATAGCACCCTTGCTGCACGACTCAAGGCAATCCATACAAACTACGCAACGGCTATAATCTATCTCGTGATTCTTGGCATCGATGCAGGCTGCCTTGCACTTGCGGGCACAAAGACCGCAGTTAATACATTTATCGGTGTCGATAATGGGCTTGAGAAGCGAGAAGCGTGACAAAGCACCCAATACTGTACCTACGGGGCAGATAGTGTTGCAATATGTACGACCATTGCGCCAAGCCAAGATGCCTAATATAATCAATGTAACGGCTGCTACGGCAAACGTTGCCCAGCTACCTACGACAACCTCTGTTGAGTAGAATGCGTAGCTATCAACTCTCTCGGCGATGAATGCCAAAAGATTGTTACCCCACTTCCAGATGGGGGCAAACAGATTTTGAGCAATACGGCCAAATGCGCTATAAGGTGCTACGAGTAACGCTACGGCTCCAAATCCTGCTGCAAATGTCGCAATGAATATTGCAAGAACGGCATAACGCAACCAATTCTTTGCGGGCGAGTAGCTGAAGCGATTCTTCTTGCGACGGCCTGCAAACCACGATATTACGTCCTGCATAACACCCAACGGGCATATTACGGAGCAATATACTCGTCCAAAGAGGAGCGTGAGTGCAACGAGTAGTACGATTACACCTACATTTAGAGCCAGCACGGCTGGCAGGAATTGGATTTTCGCCAGCCATCCAAACCAAGCGTGGATAGTTCCCGTAAAGTCGAGGAACAGGAGCGTGATGAGCGTAAAGCACAACGCTGCGGCGATGATTCTGATTTTTCGCAACATAATTTATTTTGTTAGTTTTATTTTATGCAATGGTCAGTTGTATTGCAAATATAGCAAAATAATCGAATTGTTACCTATATTTTGTTTTAAAAAAGGATTTTTGTTTAGTATATGGGGAATTGTGGTAGCGGAAGTATTGGCGGGAGTAAGTGTGGAAGAAATAATTTTTTAAGTAATTATGGTAGATTATTTCTAAAAAGATAGCTTCTGTTTTGAGAAAAATTTGTATTTTTGTAAATTATGCAAAACGTGCAAAATTATGGAGAAAAATAGGTGCGTAGTTGAACTTAAAGATGTGTCGATATATCATACCGACGGTAGTTCGCGTAGCCCAAAATCGGACGATGAGCTGGTTTTGTCGGACGTGAATTTGAAGGTTGCGGAGGGCGAGATAGTCTATTTTATTGGCCGCGTAGGTAGTGGTAAAAGTACTTTACTTAAGACTTTATATGCCGAGGTGCAACTACTTGAAGGTCAAGGACGAGTAGCTGGCGTTGATTTGCGAAAAATCAAGCGCTCGGATATACCCTATCTGCGTCGAAGGATGGGTATCGTTTTTCAGGATTACCAGCTTCTTGATGACCGCAATGTCTTCTATAATCTTTACGATGTGATGAAGGCTACGGGCTGGAAAAATGAGACAGATATACGTCGCCGCATTGACGAGGTGCTGACCATTGTCGGTCTTGATAAAAAGGCTTACAAGATGCCATTCGAGTTATCGGGTGGCGAGCAGCAGCGTCTGGTTATTGCGCGAGCTTTGCTAAACTCTCCGCGGTTGTTGTTGGCTGATGAGCCTACGGGAAATTTGGATCCCGTTACGGCTGACGAGATTATGCATCTTTTTCAGGAGATTGCAGCCAAGGGTTGTGCTATAATTATGTCAACGCACAATACGGCTCTTATCGAGCAATTCCCGGCTCGCACGATAATGTTCTCGAAAGGAAAGATTGCGGAAATAGATTTGGCGGCAAGTTTTTCGGAATAAAAATACCGAATCTATGATTCGATATTTGGAAAAGAGAATAAAAAAGAGTATTTTTGTACGTTTTAATGTTTGGAATAGAATTAAGCAATAAATAATGAGTACTGAACAGGAAATTGTAAAACACGAGGAAGAGTATTCGGCGTCGAATATTCAAGT
>JAZRLD010000086.1:0-26620 GCA_045646685.1 Alistipes sp.
AAATTTGGCCAACCGCTTGATGATCTTCCACATTGGAGAGAAGAGGATGGTATCCATTGCGATAACAGAACCAATCAGAATCCAGCAAAATAGGTCGTCCTGAATACCTTGTGCGAAGAGTATTACGATGGAGCATATCAATACCAACCATCCGAGATACTGATTCATACGGACTTTGCTCCAATACGATTTTACTCTGCTCTCGGCGAGCATACGCAACTCCTGCTTGCGAAGCACCTCTTCGCGGTCGAGTTTTTCCGAAAGTTTGTCCCAAGATTTTTTCAATTGTTCGAGTTCCATAATTGTAATAGTTTTAAGCGTTAAACATCTCTTTTATTTTATTCTTTGCGCGCATAAGTTTCACTGCTACATTCGATTGCGTGAGTCCCGTAATCTCGGCCATCTCGTCGTAGGCGTAACCCTCGAGCCACAGCAGAATCAGCGCTCGGTCGAGGTGTCCCAAACGATTTATCACCGAGTGCAGCTCCTCCAACTGCTCCTTTAGCGTAGTATCCTCCTCTGCCGATAGGTCGAACGAGAGCGAGATAGATGCTGGCTCCTTGCGACGAATAAACGAAATACAAGTGTAGAGCGCCACACGATAAATCCACGTCGAACGTTTACTGCGACCTTCAAATTGGTCGAAACTCTGCCAAAGGTTTATCAGCACCTCCTGATAATAGTCCTCAATCATTCCCTTTGGCGCATAGATGTAGCACACCTTGTAAATTATATTTCGGTGTGCGTGTACTACATCGCAAAATAGTTCTTCTTTTGTTTGAGCTTTCATTGTTTTGTTTCTGTTTGACCTATTAGTCGCAAAAAGGGAGTGAAAAATTACAATGAGGTGATATTTTTTTCAATTAAAGAGTGTTTATATGTAAAATGAGGCTGCTAACTTGTGGTTAGACAGCCTCATCTTTAGTTGGGGACTACCCTATTTATTTCTCCATCTTGCGCACGAAGCACTCGATAGTGTTCTCCATAAGGCAAGTGATGGTCATAGGACCTACGCCACCCGGAACGGGAGTGATAGCCGAGGCCTTGGGCTCGATGGCTGCGAAATCCACATCGCCACACAACTTCTTAGTCTCGGGATCGCGGTTTACACCTACGTCGATAACCACAGCGCCCTCCTTAACCATATCAGCCGTTACGAATTTGGGACGACCGATAGCTACAACCAAGATATCTGCGCGGCGTGTTACCTCGGCCAAGTTCTTGGTGCGGCTATGAGCGATAGTTACAGTTGCGTTCTCGTTCAAGAGCAACTTCGACACGGGCAAGCCTACGATGTTACTGCGGCCGATAACCACTACATCCTTACCAGCAATCTCTACATCAGCGCGCTTCAAGAGTTTGATAATACCCTTGGGTGTGCAGGGCAATGTGCAGGGCTGCTTGAGCCAGAGGTTTGCTACGTTCATAGGGTGGAAACCATCAACATCCTTCTCGGCGCTGATTGCTGCGATAACCTTATCAGAGTCGATATGCTTGGGCAGAGGCAACTGCACCAAGATGCCGTCAACGCTGTCATCGTTGTTCAACTCGTCGATAATGCCCAAAAGTTCCTCCTCCGAGATAGAGGCATCCTTGCGGATTGTGGTGTTCTTGATACCAACCTCCTCCGAAGCTTTAGCCTTACCTGTAACGTATGATACGCTACCGGGATCCTCACCAACGAGGATTACAACCAAGTGAGGCACGCGGCCATACTTCTCGGGGAAAGTGGCTACGTTGGCTGCCATCTCCTGCTTGAGCGAGAGGGCTAACTCCTTACCATTTATAATATATGCCATAGTCTTATTCTAAAGGTAATTTAAATGATTTTAATTTTTCGTCAAGTCTTTCAGTTGTATTTACCCAATTTGGTGCAAATGACAAATGTCTATCATTGACCGTTATTTTATTCCACGTTTCTTTGTAAATATTGGTCATTTCAATGAGAAAACTTCTCCACCATACATAGTAAAAATGAATAGCATTAGCCGTAGTTTCTGATAATGGATATAGTGATATCATATCAAAAAAACGCATTAATCGCATAAATGCTATGTATTGAGCGAATATTGGCTTTGCTTGAATGCTAATCCATTTTGGGTCTGCTGCAAGATTGCATTCATCATCTTTAATTTGTCTTTCGAAAATGTATTTCAAATCATCTTTCGTTAAATTTACTACTGTAGGGTTTACGCTTGTTATTAAACTATCGCGTAGTTTAGAAGACTTGTTTCGTACATTCGTTAGTTCAGGAGAAAGAAATTCATTAATTATTTCTAATACTTGATTATCCCTCATTTGAATTGTAAGTTCATTGCTATCCTTCAATTGTTTGCGCTGTAATGCAAGAGTAATAACGACAAATATAATTGATATGGCAGATGCAAATATTGCACAATACTCAATTACAAAGTCTGTCATAGTACACTGTGCTTGACCTTTGTTATATATATCAAATATACACCAAGGAGTCAACAATAACAGAAGTATTAAACCTTCTGATAATAAATATAACCAATCCTTTTTCTTCCATACTACACCACCTGCTGTTCCAATAAATAATAAAAGTCCTAAAAAAATTATTATAGTTGTAATAGGTGGTAGTGGTGAGTAGTTTGATAAATATTTACTACATAGAAAAACAATACCAACAATAATAAGTGCCAATATGGTTTTTAGAAACCAATTAATATTATTCTTTACCTTTCCCATTTTAATACTTAAACGCCTTGTCACCAATGTCTGTACGGTGGAACAGATTCTCGCACTTAATCTTTGCCACCTCAGCTGCAGCCTTCTGCTGTGCCTCGCGCAAAGTAGGAGCCTGACAAACAACAATCATCACGCGACCGCCCGAAGTGACATATTTGCCATCCTTCAACGCAGTACCCATATGATAGATTGAGCCGTCAACATCCTCTGTGCCCTCGATAACGTAGCCCTTCTCGTATGAGCCGGGATAGCCCTTCGATGCGAGAACGATGCCGAGTGTAGCCATATCGTTCCAAGTGATTGTAGGCTGCTTGCCATCAGCAACGTCGCAGAATACCTGACAGATGTCGCTGGTCATACGGGGCAGGATAACCTCGGTCTCGGGATCACCAAAACGAGCGTTGAACTCGATAACCTTAATACCGTTCTTGGTCTTCATCAAACCGCCGTACAATACGCCGCAGAACGAGCAACCCTCCTCAACCATAGCGGCTGCGGTGGGACGCATAATCTTATTCATAGCGTACTCCAAGTCCTCCTCGGTGATGAAAGGAAGCTCTGTGTAAGCACCCATACCACCTGTGTTGGGACCCTCGTCGCCGTCGAAGGCGCGCTTGTGGTCCTGCGCTACGGGCATAGGATATACATCTGTGCCATTTACGAAGCACAACAATGAGAACTCGGGACCCTCGAGATACTCCTCGATAACCACCTTACCTTTGCCGAACTTCTCGTCCTGCAACATATCGCGCAAAGCCTCCTCGGCCTGCTCCAATGTCTCGGCGATAACCACACCCTTACCAGCAGCCAAGCCGTCGTACTTGAGAACTGTGGGCAGTGAGCCAGCCTTAACATACTCCAAAGCAGCATCGAAATCCTCGAATGTCTCGTAGCCAGCGGTTGGAATCTCGTACTTCTTCATCAAGTCCTTTGCGAACTGCTTGCTGCACTCGATGCGAGCAGCCGACTTCGAAGGGCCGAACAGACGCAAACCATTGGCCTTGAATACATCGGCAATACCAGCCTCAAGAGCTACCTCGGGACCTGCAACAGTAAGCTCGATGTCGTTTGCCAACGCAAACTCCTTAAGCTCCTCTACCGAAGTCTCCTTTATTGCTACGCACTCGGCCAATGCGGCGATACCCGCATTGCCCGGAGCGCAAAAAATCTTCTCTACCTGTGGTGACTTGCTCAACGCCTCAACGATGGCGTGGCAACGACCACCTGAACCTACTACTAATACTTTCATCTTCTATTAGTGCTTAAAGTGACGCATACCTGTGCAAACCATTGCGATACCGCACTCGTTGGCCTTCTTTACAGAGTCCTCGTCGCGTACGCTACCACCGGGCTGTACGATAGCTGTTACGCCGTACTGTGCAGCCAAAGTAACTGTATCATCGAAGGGGAAGAAGCCGTCTGAAGCTAATACCAAGCCCTCGGTGAAACCAGCTGCCTGTGCCTGCTTGAGTGCAATCTCTGCAGAACCTACGCGGTTCATCTGACCAGCACCAACACCTACGGTGTGACCATCCTTAACTACAACGATAGCGTTAGACTTAACGTGCTTAACAACTCTCCAGCCGAAGTTAAGGTCTGTAACCTGCTCTGCGGTGGGCTTAGTCTCTGTTACGCACATCTCGGCTGTAACCTCAGCGGTTGTCTTATCCAAATCCTGAACAAGCAAGCCTCCATTTACGCTTACGTACTGGTTTACAACGCTCTCGTCCTTAGTCATATCTACCTGCAAGAGGCGCAAGTTCTTCTTTGTAGAGAGTACCTCCAAAGCCTCCTCAGAGAACGAGGGAGCCATAATAATCTCCAAGAAGATAGGCTTCATCAACTCTGCAGCCTGCTTTGTAACCTCGCGGTTAACGGCTACGATACCGCCGAAGATGCTCACCTTATCAGCCTCGTAAGCCTTTGTCCAAGCGTCAACTACATCTGCTCCGATAGCAGCACCGCAGGGATTCATATGCTTCAAACCTACGCAGAAAGGCTCGTCGAACTCGCGTACGATGCAGAGAGCAGCGTTTGCATCCTGAATATTGTTGTATGAGAGCTCCTTACCGTTAAACTGCTTTGCGTTAGCCAATGAGTATGAGCCAGCCTCAGCCGAGCCGTAGAACTTAGCCTGCTGGTGGGGATTCTCGCCGTAACGAAGACCCTGCACCAAGTCAAACTCCAAGAACAACTTCTCGTTCAAACCTGCTGCCTTACGCATATAGGTAGCAATCATTGAGTCATACTGTGCTGTGTGAGTGTATGCCTCAGCCGAGAGCTGCAAACGAGTCTCAACTGTTGTGTTGCCGTTTGCCTTAATCTCCTCGATAATCTTTGCGTAGTTCTCTGGGTTGCACACTACGGTTACATCCTTGTAGTTCTTTGCAGCCGAGCGCAACATTGAGGGACCACCGATGTCGATATTCTCGATAGCGTCCTCCATTGTAACATCGGGCTTTGCGATAGTCTGACGGAAAGGATAGAGGTTTACGCAAACCATATCGATGAACTCAATCTCGTTCTCCTTCAATGCAGCCAAGTGGCTCTCGTCATCGCGGCGAGCCAACAAACCACCGTGTACCTTGGGGTGCAAAGTCTTTACACGACCGTCACAAATCTCAGGGAAACCTGTTACGTCGCTGATGTTGATAACCTCTACGCCGCTGTCGCGCAAGAGTTTCATTGTGCCACCTGTGGCAATAATCTCCCAGCCCAAAGAACGAAGCTGCTGTGCAAACTCCACAACGCCTGTCTTGTCGCTGACACTTACTAATGCTCTCATATTTATTCTTTGTCTAATATTTTTTTGATTGTTTCTATGTAAAGTTGGTGTTCTACCTTGTGAACCATAGCCGTAATCTCCTCCAAACTGTCGCCATCGTATTCAACGGCACGCTGTGCGATAATCTTGCCTCCGTCCAACGACTCATCAACGTAGTGAATCGTCGCGCCGAAGATTTTTACGCCATACTCAAAGGCCTGTTCGATAGCTTTTGCGCCCTTGAATGATGGTAGCAACGCTGGGTGAAGATTGATAATGAGTCCGTTGTATGCATTAAGCAGCGTTTCGCCCACGATGCGCATATAACCCGCCAAGCAGATTAACTTTACTTCGGCCTGCTTGCATCGCTCTACGATGGCCGCCTCATACTCCGCCTTTGAGGCGTACTCTTTAGCCGAAAAGACAAACATCGGAATATTCATCTGCTCGGCTATCTGGCACGCTCGGGCCTCGGCCTTGTCGCACACTAACAACACCACCTCGGCAGGAATCTCTCCTGCCTTAGCTGCTCGTGCGATAACCTCGAAGTTGGAGCCATAACCACTTGCAAAAACGGCAATCTTATGTTTTACAGCCACGATATTACTTGATAGTTACACCCTCGCCCTCTACGATGCGGCCGATAACCGAAGCCTTCTCGCCGTGTGCTGCAAGAATCTCGATAGCCTTCTCAGCCTCAGACTCGTCGAGTGCGATAACCATACCGATACCCATATTGAAGATGTTGAACATCTCGCGGTGAGCAACGTTGCCGTACTTCTCCAAGAAGCGGAATACGGGCAAAATCTCCCAGCTACCCTCGGTAACCTCTACACCCTGACCCTCGGTCAAGATACGGGGAATGTTCTCGTCGAAACCACCACCTGTGATGTGGCTGATACCGTGAACGTCGCACTGGCGGATTACGTCCAATACCTGCTTAACGTAGATGCGTGTGGGGGTGAGCAACACCTCGCCCAGAGGCTTCTCGCCAAGGTCAGCGTGGGGCTGATGCAAGTCGAAGTTGTTGTCGCTAACAATCTTACGCACGAGGCTGAAACCGTTTGAGTGAACACCGCTTGATGCGATACCTACCAATACGTCGCCAACCTTAACCTTTGTGCCATCGATGAGCTTCTCGCGCTCTACAACACCGCAAGTGAAACCAGCGATATCGTACTCGCCACCGCCGTACATACCCGGCATCTCGGCAGTCTCACCACCAATCAAGGCGCAACCACCCTGACGGCAACCCTCTGCAACTGATGCTACGATAGCCTCAATCTTTGCGGGCTCATTGTGACCAACAGCTACGTAATCCAAGAAGAACAGAGGCTCTGCACCCTGTGCCAATACGTCGTTTACACACATTGCCACAGCGTCGATACCGATAGTATCGTGCTTGTCCATCTCGAATGCGAGCTTGAGCTTTGTACCTACACCGTCAGTACCACTAACAAGGATAGGCTCCTTGTAACCGAGTGATGCGAGGTCGAACATACCACCGAAAGCACCGATGTTACCCATAACACCAGGGCGTGAGGTAGATTTTACGTGCGACTTGATTCTGCGTACTACTTCGTATCCGGCCTCAAGGTTTACACCGGCATTTTCATAACTTTTTGCCATAGTCTTTATAAAAGTTTGAATTATTATTTTTTGTTTTGTTATTTCATCTCATAATCCACCAAAATCGGAAGGTGATCCGACGGGAAGTGGAAGTTCGTCTTTTCATCACGAACGGGATCCTTCGTATAGGCGTCATTTACGACGTATGCATCAACGATACGCTCGTAGAGAGGTGCTGTGCAATAGATAAAGTCGATGCGCGATTTGCCGGCGATTGTCGTGTGGAACTCGCCCGGGAAACGCTCGGCTATAATATCTATATAAGGTGTATTGTTGCGAATGTAGTCGTGAACGAGGAAACGTGTGTCATCCTCGGCCCACTTGTAGAAGTGATTATCTACCCTACTTCGCGAGTTGTAATCACCCGCCATCAGCCAATATTCCTTATCAGCGTCAGCAACTTTTTCGATAGTATTTTTGCAGATATACTCCATCTCCTTCAGGCGATACTTATCGCCGCCATTCTCAGCCGCGCTTGCCTCTTTATCCTTTGCTCGGTAGGCATACTTCTGTGGCCAGGTGTGCAGGGTAACAATGTTTACCTTCTTGCCATTGAACTCCACGCGGAAGTGTCCAGCACCGTGAGTTACCACACTGTCGGGCTCCTCGCCTACAATCTGGCTAACGACTTCGATGGGTAGTTTCGATGTAATCACCTGCGGATAGTTGTCGCGGTGACCACCTATCGCCCAATAAGTATGGCCATACTTCGCAGCCAACTTATCCCAGTTCTCCACCAGGTAACGCTCCTCGGGTGCGCACGCCTCATTAGTGTAGGGCTTGTAGATAGTCTGCGCCTCACACCAAATGCAGACGTCGGGATCGTAGCGTCTAACCCAAGCGGCAAAATTATTATAGCCGTTAGGCTCGTCGGACCACATTCCGTTCTGGAAATTCCAATATAGGACACGTAATGTAGTATCCTCGGCTTCCGATTTGCTGGCGCAACCGACCGCCACGGCAACCATTAAGGCTGCCGTAGCAATGGTGCGGAGAATTTTTGGAGTATTCATACTTAATTACTCGCCTTTGAAATAGTTAACGGCGTTGGCAAAGATACCCTGTGCTTTGTTGCCGTGGATATTCTTGAAGAGGTTCTCCTCGAAACGCTCGGTGTGGCCCATCTTACCCAAAATCTGACCGTTCGCGCTGATGATACCCTCGATACCATAGCTTGAACCGTTGGGGTTATAGGGAGCGCACAATGTAGCCTCGCCAGCAGGATCAACATACTGGAATGCTACCTGACCATTTGCGAACAACTCCTCAGCCATCTCGTCGCTTACTACGAACTTACCCTCACCGTGGCTGACAGCGATTGAGTGCTGCTCACCAAGCTCGAATGAAGAGAGCCAAGGAGAGTTGGTTGTAGCTACGCGTGTAGATACAATCTGCGAGATGTGACGGTTGATATCGTTGCGGAACAAAGTGGGTGACTCCTTCACTACCTGTCCCAAGCGGCCGTAAGGCAACAAACCTGACTTAACCAATGCCTGGAATCCGTTACAGATACCGAGAATCAAACCACCGCGGTCCAACAATGCATGGATAGCATCGGTGATAACCTTATTGTTAAGTACGTTCACGATGAACTTACCTGAACCGTCGGGCTCGTCACCAGCAGAGAAACCACCACTGAGGGCCAAGATGTGGCACTCGTCGATGTGCTTCTTCATCTTCTCGATAGATGCTGTGATGTCTGCGGGTGTGAGGTCGCAGAATACGCTTGTCGTTGTCTTTGCACCTGCGCGCTCGAATGCCTTAGCTGTATCGTAGTCGCAGTTAGTACCAACGAATGCGGGCAAGTAAACGATAGGCTGCTCAACGGGAGCACCTGTGTACTTGATTGCCTTCTTCTCGGGCTCGCTCTTGCGAGTTGTGCCACCCTCTACGCCACGGTCGGGATAGATCTGGCAGAACTTCTCAGAGTTAATCTTCTGCAAAGCGCATACGCAGAACTTCTCGCCGTTGAATGTAACCTCGGCAGCCTCTACGGTCTGACCGATAACCTCGGCAGCGTCAAATACGAGATCCTCCGTAGCCTCAACAACGAATGAGCCGTATGCGTAGTCGAACAATGCCTGCTCGTCCATCTTAACATCGGCACCGATGCAGTTACCGAATGACATCTTTGCAACAGCCTCCACAACGCCACCGAAGCCTACGGCGTAAGCAGCTACAATCTTACCCTGCTCGATAGCCGACGATACGAAATCGAAGTTACGCTTGAGCTGGTCAGTGTCGGGCATATAGTTTGCCAAAGGTGTGTGCTTAATCATATATAGCTTGTGACCTGCAGCCTTGAACTCGGGGCTGATAACGGTGCGAGCATCAACGGTTGTGATGCCGAATGCCATAAGCATAGGAGGCACGTTGATATCCTGGAATGTACCGCTCATTGAGTCCTTACCACCGATTGATGGCCAGCTCATCTCAACCTGCATCTTCAATGCACCCAAGAGAGCAGTCAAAGGCTTACCCCAAGATGTCTCGCTGTTCATACGCTCGAAGTACTCCTGATATGAGTAGCGCATCTTATCGTAGCGAGCACCCGCAGCAACAACCTTTGCGGCAGCCTCAATTACAGCGTATGCAGAGCCGTGATAGGGGCTCCACGATGTAATGAAGGGGTTATAACCAAAGGCCATAATACTTGCAGTATTGGTGTGGCCCTTACCTACGGGCAACTTCTGAACAGATACCTGTGTCTCGGTATTCTGAGTCTTACCACCGAAAGGCATAAGTACGGTCGAAGCACCGATGGTAGAGTCGAACATCTCAATCATACCGCGCTGTGAAACAACGTTGTCGTCCTTGAGGTTGTTCTCAACCTTCTCCTTAAGTGTTGCACCCTCTACCTCGCGAGCGAAAGGATTCTTATCCTCAACAGCCGCTACGCGAATCTTGGTGTAGTGCTTTGCACCAGCCGAGTCGATGAACTCACGTGAGAGGTTTACAATCATCTCGCCGTTGTAGAACATCTTCAAACGGTTTGTATCTGTTACGTTTGCAACGTGAGTAACCTCAATGCTCTCCGAGTGGCAATACTTGATGAAATCCTCCTTGTCCTTCTCCTCGATAACTACGGCCATACGCTCCTGTGACTCGCTGATGGCAAGCTCGGTAGAGTTCAAACCGCTGTACTTTGTAGGAACGCGGTCGAGGTAAATATCCAAACCGGGAGCCAACTCACCGATAGCTACGCTGACACCACCAGCGCCGAAGTCATTAGACTTCTTGATGAGCTTCGTAACCTCGGGGCGACGGAACAGACGCCCCAATTTACGCTCCTCGGGTGCGTTACCCTTCTGTACCTCAGATGAGCACTCCTCGATAGACTTTACGTTATGCTCCTTTGATGAACCTGTTGCACCGCCGATACCGTCACGACCTGTGCGACCACCCAACATAAGGATTACATCGCCTGCAGCGGGTGACTCACGGCGTACATTCTCGGCCTTAACAGCACCTACAACAGCACCTACCTCCAAACGCTTTGCAACGTAGTCGGGGTGGTAAATCTCGCGTACGTGAGTTGTAGCCAAACCAATCTGGTTACCATAGCTTGAATAACCTGCAGCAGCCTTCGCAGAGATAATACGCTGCGGGAGCTTACCCTCCATAGTCTCTGCTACGGGCTTATAGATATCACCAGCACCTGTTACGCGCATAGCCTGATATACGTAGCTGCGGCCTGACAACGGGTCGCGGATAGCACCACCAAGACAGGTTGAAGCACCACCGAAGGGCTCAATCTCTGTGGGGTGATTGTGTGTCTCATTCTTGAACTGCAAGAGCCACTTCTCCATCTCGCCATCAACATCGACATTCACGTAGATTGAGCAAGCGTTGTTCTCCTCTGACTGCTCCAAGTTATCCAATACGCCAGTCTTCTTGAGGTAGCGCGCACCCAACGTTGCAAGCTCCATCAAGCAGAGGCTCTTCTCCGAGCGGCCCAACTCCTCGCGAATCTTGTGCATAGACTCGATAGCCTCGCCAAGCTCCTCCTTGAGGAATGACTCGTCAATGGTAATCTCAGTAATCTCAGTTGTGAAGGTTGTGTGGCGGCAGTGGTCTGACCAATATGTGTCGAGGATGCGAAGCTCGGTCTCCGACGGATCGCGGCCCTCGGCCTTGTAGTAGTTTACAACCTCGCGCAAGTCATCAGCATTCATAGCCAAGCCATACTGCTTGCAGTAGTCGGCCAACTCCTCGTCCTTGAGTGCGGTGAGGCCGTGCAATACGGGTACGGGTTTAACCTCGGCATCCTCCATATCTGTAAGTACGCTCAAATCCTTCTTGCGTGACTCTACGGCGTTGATGTAATAACGCTCAACGCGAGCCATCTCCTCCTCGGTGATAGCGTCGTCGAAGATAATCAACTTTGAAGACTTGATGTGTACGTTAGCTGTGGGCTCAATCAAACGAACGCAATCAACAGCCGACGATGCACGCTGGTCGAACTGACCGGGAAGATACTCAACGGCCAAGAACTTCTTGCCCTCCAATGAGCACTCGTCGCTAACGCAGTCGGTAACAATCTCGCCGAAAACAGCGTAACGGCTCTTCTCCAAAAGCTCCTCCGAGAAACCGAACAAGTCATATACGTTGAGCAGGCGCAATGACGCCAACTTCAAACCGAGGTTGTTGTTCAGCTCTTTGCGGAGTGTTTCAGCCTCGACTTGGAATCGAGGATATTTCTCTACAAAAATACGGTAACTTTTCATATCTGATTTTGTTATTTTTCAAAGTCTGTTTTGGATACTTCTACTCGCATTACAACTCAGCGGCAAGCACTACCTCTGTCTGCTTCTTGCGGAACTCTACCAAGCGAGCCTCGAGCTCTTTGTCTGTAAGAGCGAAGATTGATGCTGCAATCAGAGCTGCGTTCTTTGCACCATTGATAGCTGTTGTAGATACGGGGATACCGCCGGGCATCTGCACGATAGAGAGCAATGAATCCAAGCCACCCAATGCCGATGTCTTGATGGGTACACCGATAACGGGTACGGTAGTCAATGCAGCTGTTACACCAGCTACGTGAGCAGCACCGCCTGCACCTGCGATGATAGCGCCAATGCCACGCTCCTTAGCCGACTCAGCATACTCCACCATAAGGTGTGGTGTGCGGTGTGCGCTGATAACTCGCTTCTCGTACTCGATTCCCAACTGCTCCAAAGTTTCGCAAGCGGCCGACATAACTCCCCAGTCGCTTGTTGAGCCCATAATAACTGCAACTTTCATATTCTCAATGTGTAATTTTAAAAACGTGGCCGCAGCAATAGAATGCAACGGCCACTATTATACTTAAATTTGTCTATATTTCGATGTAATGTATCCGCACAATGCACCATCTCTTCCTATGTTGATAGGAGTCGTGTAGAGGCATATTTGTAATGCTTGATTTGGGTGTATTGTCACGGTAAAAAGTACTTTTGGGGTTATTATGTGCAAAGATACATTATTTAATTTAAATGAAAAAGTTTTTCGATGCAGAAATATTAACAATTTATTATACTGGGTAAACTTTTTATTGCAATAATTTAGGCGAGTTGGCAGATGGCGTGTACAAACAAAACGGGAAGCGTGAAAACCTCCCGTTTTTGCGCTTCCGATTTCGGTATTTATGGCAATCAAAATCGGCGTTGCGCGTAGCCCGATTAAGGGCTGTGTGATGACTCTCGGATTGTAGAAAAAATCATCACGGCGATATTCATAAAACAAACAAAATAAACCCTACATCTTGTTAATGCAAAGATCGTTATAGTATTTATTTAACGCAATCCCGATAAATAGTTATTCGTAGTTGGTGTTTCACTATATGTAGTGATTGGGAAATGTCGTAAAAAATCATTATTTTTGCAAGCAAAAATAGTGAATAATGTTATTATCGGACTTAAAAACCGGAGAGTCGGCCGTCATTGTGAAAGTTTTGGGACACGGCGGTTTTCGACGCAGAATACTTGAGATGGGCTTCGTGCGCGGTCAGCGTGTCGAGGCTGTTCTCAATGCTCCGTTGCGCGACCCGATAAAGTACGGATTGATGGGCTATGAGGTGTCGCTCAGACGTAGCGAGGCTGCAATGGTTGAAGTCATCACTTTGGAGGAGGCGCGAGCGCAGCGTATGCAGCAGGATCAGGGGGTGACAACATCTCCTAACGATGACGATATAGAGCAGGTAATCAATCAGAAGATACGCGAGATAAATGTTGCCCTTGTGGGTAATCCCAATAGTGGCAAGACATCGCTGTTCAATGCTTTGTCGGGAGGTCACGAGCACGTGGGAAACTATAGCGGAGTGACCGTTGACGCGAAGGGTGGCGTTTGCCATTATCGTGGCTACAGAATCAATATTACGGATCTGCCCGGAACGTATGCTCTGTCGGCATATACTCCCGAGGAGATGTATGTGCGTCACCATCTGATGGACAAGATGCCTGATGTGGTAATCAATGCTGTGGTGGCGTCGAATATCGGGCGAAATCTCTTCCTTACAACAGAGCTTATCGACCTAAACCCGAAGATAGTTGTGGCGCTAAATATGTACGACGAGCTGGAGCAGAGCGGAGCCAAACTCGACTATGAACGTCTGGGGCGTATGATTGGTATTCCGATGGTGCCTATTGTGGCGCGTAGCGGAAAGGGTTTGAATGAGTTGTTAGATGAGGTAATCTTAACCTTTGAGAATGAGAATCCTAAGGTGCGCCATATTCATATTCAATACTCCTCTTCGATTGAGAGTGAGGTAAGTTCTCTTGCGAGCTTGATGAAGCAACACGCAGAGGAGTTGCCCAAGTGTTTCCCGCCGCGCTATTGGTCGGTAAAGATGCTTGAGAAGGATCGTAGCGTGGAGTCGTTACTCTCGGGTGCGGAGCATTACAATGAGTGGCGAGAGAAGAGAGATAGAGCCGTCGTGCGAATAAAGACAGCTTTGGGTGAGGATGTCGAAAGTGCCGTGACAAACGAAAAATATGGTTTTATCGAGGGTGCTTTGGCGGAAACTTATACGCCGAGTAGCGGCGATAATAATCGTAAAACTTCGTTGATTGACCGCGTTGTTACGCACAAGTATTTCGGTATTCCGCTCTTCCTGCTGGTGATGTTTCTAATGTTCTGGAGCACCTTTACTCTGGGTGCTTATCCGCAGGAGTGGATTGAAGCTGGATTTGCGTGGTTGGGCGAATTTGTTGGAGGAATGATGAGCGATGGCCCGTTGCGCGACCTTATCGTAGATGGTATTATCGGAGGAGTAGGATCGGTTGCGGTGTTCCTGCCTAACATATTGATTCTCTATCTGTTCATATCGTTAATGGAGGACTCGGGATATATGGCTCGTGCGGCATTTATTATGGATAAATTGATGCACTTGGCAGGCCTGCACGGCAAGTCGTTTATTCCGTTGGTGATGGGCTTTGGTTGTAATGTGCCAGCTATTATGGCTACGCGAACTATCGAGAGTAGAAGCAGTCGCTTGATTACAATTCTTATCAACCCCTTTATGTCGTGCAGTGCGCGTCTGCCGGTGTTTATCTTGCTTGCGGGAACATTCTTCCCCGAATATGCAGGTGTGGCGTTGTTTGGTATCTACATCTTCGGTGGAGTTATGGCGGTCTTTACGGCGCGTGTTTTGCGACGCTTTATGTTTGGTGCTGATGAGACTCCTTTCGTGATGGAACTTCCACCCTATCGTATCCCTACGCTTAATGCTACGTTGCGCCATATGTGGGAGCGCAGTGAGCAGTATCTGAAGAAGATAGGTGGCCTTATTTTGGTTGCAGCCATCGTTATATGGTTCTTGAGTTACTACCCTCGTGCGACGTATGAGCCTGCGACGGTTGGTGTGGTTGAGAATGTTGTAACAGATGCAGCCGTTCAGCAGTCGGAGTATTCATATCTCGGTCGCATCGGTAAATTCTGCGAGCCCGTGATGAAGCCGTTGGGTTTGGATTGGCGAGCAAGTGTGTCACTATTGTCGGGCGCGGCGGCTAAGGAGATTGTCGTGTCAACATTGGGAGTGTTGTATTCGGTGGAGGATGCCGAGAGTAATAGTGTATCTCTGTCGCAGCACCTTATTGCGTCGGGAAATTACTCACGTGCGGCGGCGTTGGCGATGATGATTTTCGTGCTACTCTACTTCCCCTGTATTGCTACGATTTCGGCCATAGCGCAGGAGGCAGGAGGCTGGAAATGGGCACTCTTTTCGGTGGTGTATAACACCGCTTTGGCGTGGGTTGTAGCCTTTGCTGCATATCATATTGGTGGACTTTTAGGATTATAAAAAGTTGAGAGATGAAGAGTTATAAAAGGGATGGAAATAATCGTATAGTTTACTCTAAGGATATGAAACTCATAGAGCTGATTGACGCTGACTATGAGTTGCTTACACTCTTCCTGCGTATGGATATACAGTTGCCGTTTGGTGATGTTTCCGTGGAGGAGATGTGTCAGCGTTACGATATGTCGCCGACGCTCTTTTTGATGATTTGTCAGATATATGCCTGCCCCGATTTTGAGCCCGATGTGACGGTTTTGGATAAAGATGATTTACGCCATATTATACGCTATTTGCGCGCTTCACACCGCTACTATCTGGAGTCGGTTTTGCCCACCATTGCAAAGGGCGTAGAGAGAGTTTTGGAGGGGTGCGATGCAGCGAAAAGTGAGATTTTGAGCAAGTTTTACAGGGATTATGCCGATGAGGTGAGTGCTCATCTGAGTTACGAGGAGTCGGCTATATTCCCTTATATTGAGGGACTTGTTGATGGTGCGGTTTGCCAAAAATCTATGTCGTCGTTGATGGCGCAACATACGAATATCTGCGACAAGATAGACGATATAAAGAGTATCATAATAAAGTACCTGCCCGAGTCGTGTTCTACTGCGGAGCGTTGCGATTTACTCTTCGATTTGTTCCGTATGCGCGATGATTTGGATAAGCATACGCTCATCGAGCTGAAGTTGCTGACACCTATGGTTATTGCAGAGGAGAGGAGGTTACAGCGATGAGAAGGTTGCGCGTGGCTATAATCGAGCCGTCGTCGATAATTGCCGAGGGTTTTGCTACTCTTGCAGGGCGTAGCGGCGAGTTTGAGGTGATCTACTCGGATGGCGATTTGCGCACGTTGGTGGAGCGATTTGCTGTGGTTGAACCAGACATGGTTGTTGTGGGTTCGCAGCTTGTGGGTGGGTTGAATCAGCCTTTGCGCTCGTTATATCCCGATTTGCAGGGCGTGGCGCTGGCGTTGCTCTCGACTACGGTGTGCGACGAGGAGATTATGCGTCAGTTTGATGGCGTGGTGAATATCTATGATGGTCAGGTGCAGATAATCAGAAAATTACAAGCTGCCGTTGAGCAGGGCGAAACAAATCCGTATAGCGATAGTCACGATCTCTCGGAACGCGAGCGTGATGTGCTAATTTTGGTTGCCAAAGGTTTGGCAAATAAGGAGATTGCCGAGCAGTTGAATATTTCGATTCATACCGTTATGTCGCATCGAAAAAATATCACGCACAAGACGGGTATTAAGTCTGTTGCGGGTTTGACGGTATATGCTCTCCTTAATAACTTACTTGACCAAAATGATGTAAATTTATAAAAAATGGGACGAATTAAATCGCCCCATTTTTTTGTTCTTACTCTGCATCAAACGGTCCATAAATGGCCTGCACAATCATCTGCTCATTTTCGGCCGATAGGCGGTAAATCTTGTACTTGCGGCCCTTGTCATAAGCCTTAACTACGATGTGTCCGTCGTAAGGACAAACACCATTCTCATACCAATCCTTGCCTGCGTGCTCCTTGCGAGCCTTCTCTACGATATACTGTGTGTAGAACATTCGCTCACCTTCGTAGATATCCTGTGAAAGTACACGGCTGATGATAGACTCCTGTGTGTGATACTGGTCCCATACACAGTCAATATAAGCCTTCGCCTTTACTGCGCGTAAGAAGTCGGGGTGCATAGAGTCCAAGTATGCGTGGTGACTACACTTGCTGACATCTACCTGACCACAAGCCTCACCTGCCTTAGCCTCGATGTTTACTTTCTCGCCCTCGGCATTCTTCAAGTTGCCCGTGATGTCACCACCTGCAAAGTAAGAGAATGGACCGTAGTCGATGCGGAATGCCATACTCTTGGTGTTCTCATTGCCTGCACTTGCAGTGTTCTCGGGGTTCATATCGTAGTAGCGGATAGTATTCTCACCCTCGCCACTCCATATCTCGCCATTGGCAGCGATGTTGCGAACGGAGAAGAGATTTGAATACTTCTTTGCGTTGTATTTCATCGCAATCTGATTCAATGCGCCTACCTTGAACTGCTCCTGCACAGCACCGAACTGCTTCTTGTGGTAGTTGGTGAATTTCAGGAAGTTGTCGATATGTGAATCTCTGTTTATCTCAACGGGATAGTTGTAGTTGGGATAACCACGGTCGAAGAACTGACCAAAATGGATTGTCTCGCCAACGTCTGCAACACCTACTAATTTGTAATCCTCGCCACGGCCCTCGGTTACGGGTACATCCAAATCGGCTGCGCCCATATGGTCGTCGTGGAAGTGTGAGAGCATAAAGTAATCAACATCCGTGCCGTGAGGATTTACTCTCTCGATGTAGCGTGCTACCCACTCGCCGCCGCGACGTGAGAGGTTGGGCTTGGGGTCGGTCATAGGAACTGTTGCCTGATGGTCACCTGCATCGACAAGCATAGTCGTTGCATCGGGCATAATGTAGAGGTTTGCCTCACCACGACCTGTGTAGATGTGGTGAATATCCAGCTCGCCGCTCTTCCATCCGCGGTACGGCTCGCCTACCTTGTCGGTCGGACCGCAAGAGAGCAGGAATAAACAAGATAAAAGTGTAAGGTTTCTCATAATTGTTTGGTTGTTAGTTATTTTATTTTCCTAAATTTTTCTCGATTATAGTTGTGAGCTCCTCTATTGTTGGGTCAAATGCCAAGATTCGGCCATCGGAATCCAGTAAAATGCGACGACCCCCAGAGTTGATGCAGCCATACTTTGCCCAAATGCCTCCACGGTCGTCCAATTCAACGAGTTGTGGCCATTTGTAACCATCCTTTTTGATGGCGTTTTTCATCGCTTTCGTAGAGTCTTTTTCGCGGGCAACACCAATAATGGTAAAGCCCTTGTCTTTATACTGTTCGTATAGAGGAATCATCTCCATAGATGCTTTGCGACAGGGTGCGCACCACGATGCCCATAAATCGAGAATAACGATTTTTGCGCCATCAATCATCTCCGAAAAGCGGTGCATATTTCCATCGAGGTCGGGTGCCTCGAAGTCGATGTAGCGCGATCCGATTTGTAGTTTATGACCGTTAATTTGGCGATAGCAGAAGGCGGTTGTCGCGTTGTCGGGCATAGCCTTTGCGTAGATATTATTGAATACGTCGATAAATTCTCCGTCGGGAAGATTAAAGACCATCAAGCGTGCCAAAATAGAAAAACGAGCAATCGACAGCTCCCCGCTAACTATCTTAAGTAGAGTCTCTTTACGCTCAGCTTGATAGCGTTTTCTTTCGGCTAAAAATTCGGGAGCATACTGCTGCTCCTCGGTTATTGACTGCAATTGCTCGAGGAGTCTTGCCTGCTCGGGCGAGTTGTTTGTGGAGGCTTCAATTTTCGCCATCAGTGAGTTGTACTCCTCGGTGTAGCAGATACCATTGCTTTTGAGTTTGTCGCGTAACTTGTTGGTCTTATCTTGCAATTCGCGCAGAGTGATTTTATAGGATTGATATTCGGCTGTTGAGCCTGTACTTTCAATGCGGTTTTTGCCACTCTCCTCTCTTGGGTAGAGCTCCATCTTTATTGCGTTGTTGTCTGCCACAAAGTCAATGGCCTGCCAATAGCCGCTTTGAATCTCCTCTTCAAAAATGAGTTCACAATATTGCGCCTCATCAATGTAGATGTCGCAAGAGAATTTGCCATTCTTGATGTCAATCTCAGCGTATGGTTTTGTAGCTTGTGAGGTATAACCACTAATTCCGACGAATAGTAGTAATTTATCCGAATCGGGGCGGTTGTGAACAGTGCCCTCGATATGGCAATGAATGGCTGCATTTTCGGGGTTATTTTTGGACTGATTGCCCGAACAAGCGGCAAACAATAGCGATAGGATGATGATAGCGATACGAATCATAATAAGTTTGGGTGTTTAATTCTTTAGCAAATATATGAAAAAATATCTCGCTTTTTTATTGTCGGGAGGATAAATATTAAAAAATAATATTATCTTTGCATAAGATAAAAGCAAACAAATGAACAATCGTTGCAACATATTGTTTATCTTCTCTATGAAGCACTATATGCCTAAGTGCTGGATGCGAATGTGCCGATAGGCACGCGTATATCTGTTGGTGGTTATGTGCTACCTTGTGTTGATAACACTAAAATCCTTTAAGCTATATTAAATGAACTTGAATATTCGGCGAATTATGACCGAATGTAAATATAATTTCAATTTATGTCAGAGAATAAATTGCGTTTTGAGACAAAACAGATTCACGGCGGTTATCACGTAGATGCGACAGGCTCACGCGGTGTGGCTATCTACCCTACGGCTGCCTACCATTTCAAGAGCTGTGACTACGCTGCCCGCTTGTTTGAGTTGAGCGAGGGTGGTAACATATATACACGATTGCATAATCCGACAACCGCAGCATACGAGGAGCGTATCGCCGCGTTGTATAATGGCGTAGGTGCTTTGGCATTGGCGTCGGGTATGTCGGCGATTTTGATTGCCGTTACGGCTTTGGCTGAGGCAGGAGATAATATTGTGGCTTCGCCCTATCTCTATGGTGGTACGTATAATCAGTTCCGTATCTCACTGCGTAAGTTGGGTATTGACTGTCGTATTGCTAAGAGCGAGCGTGCAGAGGATTTTGAGGCGTTGGTGGACGAGAAGACCAAGATGATTTACGTCGAGAGTATGGGTAACCCCACTTGCCACGTGCCCGATTTGCAGGCTTTGGGCGAGTTGGCCAAGCGTAAGGATGTGCCGTTTGTTGTGGATAATACTTTCGGCGCGGCTGGTTTCCTCTGCAATCCGTTTGATTGGGGCGCAAATATCGTAGTTGATTCGGCTACAAAGTGGATTAACGGTCACGGTACGGCTATGGGCGGAATAATCGTCGATGGAGGTAATTATAATTGGGCTAATGGTAAATTCCCGCAGATTGATGGCCCGTCGGAGGGTTATCACGGCTTGAATCTTTACGAGGCGTTTGGCAATGCAGCATTTATCGTAAAGTGTCGCGTGGATGGTTTGCGTGATTTCGGTTGCTGTCCCTCATCGTTTGATTCATATTTGATGATGATTGGCTTGGAGACTCTCTCTTTGCGTGTAAAGCATCAGGTAGAGTCAACGTGGAAGTTGGCGGAGTATTGCCGCAACCACCCCAAGGTGGAGCGCGTTAGCTTTGTAGGTTTTGAGGACCACGCGGGTTATGAGAATGCGCAAAAGTATTACCGCTATGGTTCATCGGGCGTGTTTGCTATTGAGTTGAAGGGCTCGTTGGATAGCACAGTGCGCTTTGTGGAGTCATTGAAGCTGGCAGCCAATATGACTATGATTGGCGATTCAATCACGGTTGTTACCCACCCCGCATCTACAACACACAAGCAGCTTAGCGAGTCGGATTTGAAGGCTGCGGGTGTTACGCCTACCCTTTTGCGTATCTCGCTCGGACTGGAGAACGTGGAGGATATTATTGAGGATTTTGAGCAGGCTTTTGCACAAGCAGAATAATGGCTAAATATTTTACATACGACAAACCTTTCGAGTTGGAGTGCGGTGAGGTGTTGCCCTCGCTGACAATTGCTTATGATACGTTCGGAGAGTTGAACTCGGAGCGTAGTAATGTCATTTGGGTGTGCCACGCCTTGACTGCGAACTCGGATGTAGCCGATTGGTGGCCACATACCGTGGAGGAGGGTTGTTTTCTGGATCCTGCGAAGTATTTCACCGTGTGTGCAAACTTCCTCGGCTCACACTATGGCACTACGGGTCCGCTGTCGGTAAACCCTGCAACGGGTGAGCCGTGGTATGGCGATTTCCCGAAGGTTACGGTGCGCGATATGGTGCGTGTGCATCAACTCCTTGCCGAGCATTTGGGTATTGAGCGCGTGAAGTTGCTTATTGGCAGCTCGATTGGAGGCTTCCAATGTTTGGAGTGGAGCGTTATGCAACCCGATTTTGCGGAACGTGCGGCATTTATTGCTACCACACCTCGCACCAAACCGTGGGCGTCGGCATTTAATGAGTCGCAGCGTATGGCTATCGAGTGCGACCCTACCTATGGCGAGCGTTCTGCCGAGGCGGGTCTAAACGGTATGGCTACGGCACGCAGCATAGCGCTGATGAGCTATCGTGGTGGTATGGCATACGATAAGACGCAGGAGGATGAGAATCCCGATGATGTTGGCTTCGAGCGCAGAGTGTTGTCATATCAGCGTTATCAAGGCGAGAAGTTGCGCCGCAGATTTAATGCCTACTCATACTATCGCCTATCGCAGGCTGTGGATTCGCATAACTTGGGACGTGGTCGCGGTAGCGTTGAAGAGGTGTTGCAACAAATCAAAGCGAAGAGCTTGGTGGTGGCTATCACATCGGATATTTTGTTTCCACCCTCTGATCATACCATTTTGGTGGAGAATATACCCAACGTGGAGTACCATCTCATCGACTCGGATTTTGGCCACGACGGCTTCTTGGTTGAGCATAAGCAGTTGAATGATATTATTTTGAATTTCTTGAAAGAGTAACGAAAAAAGATATAATTATGAATGGAAAGAAACTAAACATCGGCCTTTTTGGCTTCGGTACCGTAGGTAGTGGCCTTTATGACGTGCTGAAGCGTATTGGCTCGAAGAATGTGGAGATTAAGCGCGTGTGCGTTCGTGATTTGAGCAAGGATCGTGGTGTAAATGTGGAGTTTACCAACAATGCAGATGATATTTTCAACGACCCTGATATCAACTTTATTGTGGAGTTGATTGACGATGCTGACGCGGCATACGATATCGTGAAACGTGCCTTGAAGATGGAGCTTCCCGTTGTTTCGGGCAATAAGAAGATGTTGGCTCACCACATTGAAGAGCTTATCGAGTTGCAGGCGCGTTATAACGTGGCTCTATTGTACGATGCTTCGGCGTGTGGTAGTATCCCTGTTATCCGTAACCTTGAGGAGTACTACGACAACGATTTGCTCACCTCTGTTAAGGGTATCTTGAATGGCTCGTCAAACTTTATTCTCTCAAAGATTTTTAACGAGAAGATGTCCTATGCCGACGCCCTGAAGTTGGCGCAGGATTTGGGCTTTGCAGAGAGTAATCCTACACTCGATATCGACGGCTGGGATTCGCTTTTTAAGTTGATTATCATCACTGTTCACGCCTTCGGTTTGTATGTTCCCCCGCAAGAGATTTTTACATACGGAATCTCTAATATGAACGACGATGATATCCGTTTTGCTAATGAGAAGGAGCGCCGCTTCAAGCTCGTGGCACACGTCGAGAAAGTAAATGATAATAAGTTGATAATGAGTGTAATGCCTCAGCTTATCTCACGTAATAAGTATATCTATAGCGTGGAGGATGAGTTTAACGGTGTGGTTATCAAGGGCTTGTTCTACGATAAGCAGTTTATGTTCGGTCGAGGTGCGGGTGGCTACCCCACTGGCTCGGCTGTGTTGAGCGATATTACCGCTTGTCTGTACGATTATAAGTACGAGTATAAGAAGCGTAACGACTCGCAGTTGCCAACATACACCACCGACTACAAGTTCCGCGTATATTACCGCTACTCGGATTATGCCGATTTGGATTTGATTAAGTTCGATACCGTGCTTGAGAACTACATTTCTGACGAGTATAAGTACGTTGTGGGTACTGTCTCTTTGCGCGACTTGCATAAGATTCAGGACGAGTTGCGCAAACGTGATGTATTTATTGCGGCATATCCTAATGACTAAATAAGTTGCCTAATATGGCTATTTGGGTGTTTGGCTCGGTGTTGGGGAGCTTATATGTGTTGGTATGCTCAGGCTACCACGACTCTCGATCGGTCTCAAAATAGCTCATATTATACAACTCCATAGAGATGATAACAAAATAATAAAGGGTGCTAACATCAATAGTTAGCACCCTTTATTGTGTGTATCAGATTTGGTTATTTCTTCAACAAATACTTGATGAACAAGTAACCGCCAGCAATCTGCAACAACATACCGGGAACACCGAGGCGGAAGTCCTGAACAGCTGCGGCGAAGCTACCTGTAAATGCCCACTCGAATGCGCCACCAGCAATCTGATATGCGAGAACAACGCCAGCCAAGAGTGCGATTGTAACTTTCTTTGTGTGAGAAGCTACATAACCTGCTGTGAGGGCAAGGATTGTTGACTTAGCCAAGATTGGTACCAATACTGCTGCCGCAGGCATACCGAATGCCAAGTGGTTGATTACGGGCGAGAGAATGGCAGTCATAAGACCAACCTTCCAGCCATATTTATAAGCACCGATGAGTGTGAAGAAGTAGATAGGCAACAAAATCATACCACCCTGCGGCACCATATGGCAGAGCTGGGGAAGGGCAATATTGCCCAAAATAAACAATGCTGCAGCAATGTAAGTCTTGCTCTCGTTGTAGTTCAACGAATAGAGTTTAATACTTGATGTTTGCATAATCTTAATTTTTATGTGTTAAATTTTATTCAGTTTTCAGTGTTGGCAAATTTGCTACTCGTGTCGGCGTTTTGTCGGGTTGCGGGCAACTCTGCGAACGTAAACACGTCTTCAGAGGAGCATATTTCGTGCCAAAAAGTTGATGGTTCGTGTACAACAAGTAAAGATAGTAATTTTCGCCGTAAAACAAATGTTTGCGGGGAATCCTTTTCGAAAAAATGTTGCAGAACCTATTTGCTCAATAGCGGTAATATCTCGTTTTCAAAAATCGTGCGCTCGATAATGCGGTAGTGCGGCTGGTAGTGGTCGTTGAAACGCTGGCTGTGGTGCATAACATAATCTCCACCCTCAATCAGCGCCTTAATCTCTGCGCGGTCAGCCGAATAATTCTCTAGCTGCAGCCCCATACTCATTATCACGGAGTCTATCTCGTGCCACTCGGTGCGCCACTGCTCGATGCTTATCGGCTTGATGCCATTCACACTACGCACAAAGGCATCGAAATATTTATCGTATGGCACGCGGCCGTCGGCAATGACGCCTAAATTCACGCGATAGAATCGACCCTCGTATCCCGTAGGCTCATAATCCAACCCCTCAAGGCCTTCGGCTGCGTTCAGCTCATATCGCAGATATCTGTCGGCTGCCGTGTTGTCGGCTATGATATGTCCCGGGCCAAAGCGGTCTTGAAAGAAGTTTTTATATAGGTCGCGCAACGTGGATTCGGGGTATAGCTCCAGCTGGCGCTCTACCGATTGACGAATCTTCGTGTGCGTAGGGTTTGCCCGGTTGCACGAAATGAGTAGCACCATTGCGGCCACGGCGAGGAGGATATATCGTGTAAAGATTCTCATCTGTTCATCTCCGTTATAAATTTATCAATCAGCGGCAGGCACTCCTCTGCGGTTTTACATTCTTGGCACAATTTCTCTACGGGGCAGATGTCTGTACCAGCGCGATTTATAATGTTGGGCACAATCTCCCCATACTGCACCTCTACCCGACTTTGCTCAAATAACACCATTGCAGCCTTACTTATTACATCAGCATAAACCCACTTTACTTCACCCGCAATCATCAAGGCGGCAGCCCCCTTGCCGACAACCTTATCGGCAAGCGAGGCTCCTCTTAATATCTCGGGCTCCTGGGTTAGTAGCCTATGTAAATCTTTTACGCCACGCTCGTGAAATGTGCGAGTTGCGCCGTTGTTGTGTATGATGCACGAACATTGCAGGGCGTGTAGTTGGGTTATTAGCTCTTGTCGCTCCATTCTAAAATTCGAGGCCTTGTTTCAATTTCTCGATATATTCGTCTATGCGGCGAATCTCTTTCGGGATGTCGATACGCTGCGGGCAGTGATGATTACACTGCTTGCAACCTACGCAGTGGTCGGCCTGACGATCCTTCTCTACGGCGCGGTCATAACCAACGAGGAACGCACGGCGTGCCTTTTTGTAATTCTCGTCACGCGAAGTCTTGGAAAGATTACCCTCATTTACGCACTTGTTGTAATGGAGCAAGATGGCGGGAATATCCAAGCCGTAGGGGCACGGCATACAATATTTACAATCGTTACAAGGAATTGTCGGATACTGCAACATCAGCTCGGCTGTCTCGAACAAGAACTCTTTCTGCTCGTTGCTTAACTCCTCCAGAGGAGCGTATGAACGGATATTATCCTCCAAGTGCTCCATATATGTCATACCGCTGAGCGCTGTGAGTACCATCGGGTATGAGCCCACGAAGCGAAATGCCCACGAAGCTACGCTACGGTCGGGCTCCTGCTCCTGCAGACGTGCTGCGATGTGGTTAGGAACGTTTGACAGACGGCCACCCAACAGCGGCTCCATAATAACTACGGGGATATTGCGCTTCTCAAGCTCGGCGTAGAGGTACTCTGCATTTACATTGTTGCCGCGTGCGCAACGCCAATCCGAGTAGTTCATCTGAATCTGGATAAAGTCCCAATGCACCTTCTCGTGGTATGCGAGGATGTGGTCAAATACTGCCTTGTCGCCGTGGAATGACCAGCCGAGGTTGCGAATCTTTCCCTTCTTGCGCTCCTCAATAAGGAAATCGAGGATGCCGTTGTCGATAAATCGGCGATTGAAAACCTCCACACTGCTACCAATGTTGTGCAGCAGGTAGTAATCCATATAATCTACCTGAAGTTTCTTGAACGAGTTGTGGTACATCGCAACTGAATTCTCGTATGAAGCGTTCGAGAAATTCGACATCTTTGTAGCGATGAAATAACTCTCACGCGGGTGGCGGCTCAGGGCTATACCCGTAGCCTCCTCGGACATACCCTGACAATATACGGGCGATGTGTCGAAGTAGTTAACACCGTGATCAATAGCAAAATCCACCAGCTCATTTACAGCCTCCTGATCGATTTGAGTCTTCTTGTCGCGAGCACTGCCACCATCAATGGTCGGCCAGCGCATACAGCCGTAGCCGAGGATTGATACCTTGTCGCCCGAGTTGTGGTTGGTGCGATAGGTCATCTTGTCGGTCGGCACCTCGCCCAAAGCAGAGGTGTCCATCTTTAATCCGCTACTCTTGCAACCCGTAAGAGCCGCAGCCGTAACGAGTGAGCCTGCGCCGAGGCGCTTGAGGAATTCACGACGATCTAAAGTCGGAGGCCAAGCGGTCTTAGGAAGACAAACCAAATGATCAACTCCTTGGCACACAGAACGACATGGCTACGATCCGTCTTGTGCCCATCTTTAATCCGCTACTCTTGCAACCCGTACGAGCCGCAGCCGTAACGAGTGAGCCTGCGCCGAGGCGCTTGAGGAATTCACGACGATCTA
>JAZRLD010000087.1:0-9198 GCA_045646685.1 Alistipes sp.
CGTTGTTGCGTGATGTGTTGTTATTGCGTGAGTTACGTATCGTGTTGGGCGAACTCTGTCCGTTATATCTATTTCCACTGCCCTGCGGTCTTGCCTGCGGTTTAACCTGAGGTTTGGGCTGAGGCGTTACCTGTGGCGGACGGTGGTTGTTATGCGGGTAGCGGTTGGGGTATTTGTCACGCAGCACGGGCTGGTTGTGCATACCCTTGAAGTGTCTGTACTCCGATATGTGGCGACGATTGTAGTTCCACGGGTCACGGATGTTCAGCACCACCTTATAGAACTTGTACAAATCTCTCGGATAGCCTAACTGGTAGGGCAGCTGTCGTGCCGAGAGCCAACGATTGCCGTGGTGGTAGTAGAACAGAGCACGATTTACGTCGTAGTAGAAGTTATAGTCGGGGAAGTAATAGTAGTGAGCGCAGTCATATCCCGCAGGACCCCACGCCGGCTGCACAGATATGTTTGCAGTGGTTGCAAGGAGAACACCGCTGTCGTAGTAGCCTATGCTGCACGATGTGAGCATAAGACCCAAAAGAATTGTTGCCAGTCGTTTCATAGCTCTTGTTTTTTAACTGTTTGCACTCCGTTAATTTGGCGAGACACCTCCCAATCTCACCACAATAGCTAATCTTTAGCGTTTAGCACCCTTGGCGCCTTTGGCTCCTGAGATTGAGTAGTTAAAGATATTCTCCTTGTAGCTCGTAGTTTTGAACGAAGAGTCACGCTTGCGTTGGAATGCGATATCGATCAAACGCTCAGTGAACTGTGTAAACGAGATACCTGTTGCCTCCCATAAATAGAACGATAAAGAGCCGGGAATAGTATTTATCTCGTTAACATAAATCATATTCGTAGCCTCATCAATCATAAAATCGATACGTGATACGCCGTCGCAGTTCAACGCCTTGAAGGTCTCTACTGCTGTGCGACGGATAAAGTTGGTCTGCTCCTCGGGCAGTCGGGCGGGAATCTCTCGCACCGTTGAGTGCATACCACGTGACTCCTTCACGCCACCTTTCGCTCCGCCCTTTGCGCCACCACCGAGATACTTATCCTCGTAGCTGAGAATCTCGCCACTACGAATAGGAGCCTCGCATACCGATGCCTCGCACTCGTAGTAGTTACCCAGAACCGAGCAGTTAATCTCCTTGAGTTTCTCCACAAGCTTCTCCACGATGATACGCTTTGAATATGAGATGGCATTCTCGACAGCCTCCAGCAACTCCTCACGGTTGTGTACTGCCTTGATGCCTACGCTTGAGCCTGAGTCTGCGGGCTTGACAATCATAGGGTAGGGGAGCTTTGCCTCCACACGCTCTACGACCTGCTGCTGTGCATCGAACCACTCCTTGTCCGAGAACCACGCATAGTCAATAACGGGAATACCGCACGCCGAGAGAATCATCTTCATCGTAATCTTATCCATTCCGTTTGCCGACGCCAATACGTTGCAACCAGCATAGGGGATACCTGTCATCTCGATTGTACCCTGAAACGAACCATCTTCGCAGTTTGTGCCGTGCAGGGCGGGAAGGATAACATCCAACGTAGCCGCTACATCGCTACCAAACATTGGCTTGCGCACCTTATAGAGATGGTTGTCGCCATAAATGGGGCGCAGGTAAACCTGCTCGCACGCAGCGTAGAGTTTGTCGAGATTCTTGTAATTGGCGCTGTTGCGCAACTCTGCACCTGTATACCAAGCACCCTCCTTTGAGATGTATATGGGTGTGATGTCGTATTTAGTAGTGTCGATGGCCTCCATAGCCTGAATTGCTGTGAGTACCGAGATTTCGTTCTCCACCGAACGGCCTCCGAAGATTACGCCGACGTTGATTTTGCTATTCATCTTATTTTGAGTTAATTGTTTACTATTTAAATGAGTCGGGCAGGTCGTTTTCGTATAGTATCACGTCACCTGCACGCATCGTTGTGGCCAAGTATGCCGATGCCTCGGTAAATGAGTCGGTCTGAACGATATTTTTCGCGTCAAAGCCCGCCTCCGTAAGTCCAGCCACGATAGCTTCGCGGTTTATGCGGTTTACAACGATGGCAATATTTGCCGCCGCGGCGATGTTCACGCCCAACTCCTTGTTGTTGCGGTATTGACTATCGCCCATCTCCACAAATCCGGGCGTTACAACTATCTTTCTACCTTCTGTGTTGAAGTCGCGTAACACTTCGAGTGCCATCTTTGCGCCAGCAGGATTTGAGTTGTAGGCATCATCAATGATTGTTATGCCGCCCGCTGTGCGCTTTATGCTCAGGCGGTGCTCAATCTGCTCAATCTGGCGCATAGCACGCTTCTGCTGTGCCTCGGGCACCTGCATCGCATCTGCTACAGCCACAGCCGCCAAAAGGTTGAGGATATTTCCGCGACCAACCAAGTGTGTCGAGTAGCCCTCACGCAGTGTAGTGTCATTCTTTATGGCGAACGTGGTCTGTGCAGGTGTGTAGTTAATCTGCTCGGCACGATAATCAGCCACCTTGTTCTCTACGCTATAGCTAACCACACGGCAAGGGTGGTTGAGTTTTACCGCCGCAATGGGCTCTGAGTCCATATTTATCACACCCAATCCATCTGCGGGCAAAGCATCTATCAACTCGAACTTCGTGCGCAGAACATTCTCCAACGAGCCGAAGGTCTCGAGGTGCATCTCACCTACGGCCGTAACAACGCCGATTGTGGGGTGTACAAGATCGCAAATCTCCTTGATGTCGCCCACCTGTTTTGCTCCCATCTCAACGATAAATATCTGATGATGAGGCTTCAGGTGCTCGCGCACGGTGCGGATAACGCCCAGCGTTGTGTTGAAATTACCCGGTGTCATCAGCACATTATATCGCTCCGAGAGTATGCGGTAGAGGTAGTGCTTTGTCGATGTTTTGCCGAAACTGCCCGTAACTCCGATAATCTTCAGCTCGGGCATCGAGCGTAGGATTCGCTTTGCGTCGTTGTAGTACCAGCGCGAAATAGCCGCCTCCAAGGGCTTGTTCACGAGGTTTGCCGCGAGCATCACAACGGGCATTACCAGCAACGCCAAAGCCACCGCGTGGGCATATACAGGGATAAATACCAATGCTGCTCCAATCACCGCCGCAGTCAAAATCGCCGCCGTTACAAAGAGTCGCTTTACGCGCATCGTATATACAATCGGCTTCTTATACACCGTGCGAAACTCTCGCCACGCCATAACGGCCATAAATACCATCGAAAAACCTAAAAATACAAGATTTCCAATAGCGCCCACAATAGCCAATGCCGCAATCACTGCCGCGCGTGCGAACTTATATCCTCCGCGAAACCAACGTGCGTAACGCTCCACGCGGTATGAGTTGTGCTGGAACATATGCACATCGTAGCGCACTACAGCCGCCCACAGCACAGCGTATAGAATCCAAAATATGTTAAACCAAAGCATCATATCTTACCTCTTTATCTCCTTTGCCAAAAAACTCTCTGCCACGCGCAGGAACAGCGGTGTGTTCTCCAAAAATGCATAGTGCCCCGCACCCGCTACCGTAACTAATCCTGCATCGGGAATCAATTTTTCCATCTTCTTCGCGTCAGCCAATGGCGTTGCCGTATCGTTCTCGCCCCAAAAGAGTAGCGTGGGCGCTGCAATCTTCGGCATCAGGTGGCACAAATCCTCATTTACAACCTTCGACAGAATGGCGCGCATCATAGGCGTAGCCTGCGAGTAATCCGAAGAGCCAGCCTTCGCGCGGCGTTGCTCGATAATCTTCTCTGCGCGTGCCTTGCCAACAACCAATGGCAACAACTTTTTGATGAGCTTGAAGGTGTAAACCTTGCGGTAGTAGGTGAGCGAACGCTTGGGCTTCACGCCTGCCGCATCGACCAACATCACCTTCTGCACCTTGTTGCGCGAGGCATATACAATCGACACGCGACCACCAAATGAGTGGCCAATCAGTATTGGATTCTCCACACCCTCTGCCTGTGCCAATGCCTCGATTGAGCGCGTGTACTCCTCCACACCCCACACCTCGCTCGGCTCGTCGCTCTGGCCGAAGCCTGCAAAATCGACGGTCAGCACGCGGAAACGCGCCTCCAAAAATGGGCGTATAGCGTTGAAAGTCGTCGCGTTACAGCCCCAGCCGTGCAGTAGCAGAATGGGGTGTCCCTCGCCGCAATCCTCGTAGTGAAGACGAATGCCGTTGTATGTGAAAAATTTATCCATAGTTTCAATCTACAAATTTAACTCTTTTTTCGTCAATAGCGATATTCTTGCGCCCGATTTCTTTCTCGAAACGATTTTTTCGACTTTTATGTGAATATATACTGAAAATATTTGCTACCTTTGTTTTCACATACTAATTAACACGGAAAGTGTAAGTTTATTCTTGTTATTGGAACGTAGGAAATTCGCAGTAGAAGGAATAGGCAGACATTTTGCCGCGTCGTATCCATTATGGATTTCGGCGTGGGCTGTCTCTTATTTTATCTACAAGGTACTTCCTACGACCTCAATAACTAAAGTAAGTTTTCAGCACCACGCTTTTCTTATTTTCATAAATCACTATCGAGGTGCGGGTGGTAATAAACTCTATTACTATGAAAAAGATTGCAATCTTTGGAAGTATCGCTATTGCAATGCTCGCTTGTATCGGCTTTACAGCGTGTAATAACGATGTAATCGAAACTCCCGAGCCCGAAGTTTACACCGTACAGCTCGGTTGGGAGGGCGAAATCCTCGATGTGTCGTATGAGCCTTTGGCAACTCGCGCAACTACTGATGACCTCTATGGTATTCAGGTCTATTCTGCGCCCAACGATGATGCCGCAACGCCAACTTGGACTAAGTTCGCTTACGGTGTGTTCGAAGATGCTGATAACATTGAGATTAACCTTTTGAAAGGCTATAAGTACAAATTTGTAGCTACAATGGTGGTCGATGGTATGAATAGAATAGTAAAAACTGATGGATATTTTGGCCCATTTACTGTAGCCACGAATGTGCGTGTTAATGAACTTAATAAATTTAATTTTAGCTCGCAATATGGTTTGGGTGGCTTGGGTGCTGGTAGTACCTATTTGACAAATCCTAAACAGTATTACAATAGACCCAATACAGAGCGTTTCTATGGTGAGTTAGTAGATTATGTTCCGGGGTCAAATGGAAATAAGGCAAAGATTCATATGAAGCGTACCAGCTTTAAGGCGAAGTTTATTGCTAAGGGTAAGTTGGCTACATCGGGTACACTGAATATTATGATGACTGATGCTCCAGATATGAATTTGGCACTGAGCAATAGCAATAAGCAGATTTCTGATATGTTTACATTCTCAGATGTTGATGCAGCGTGGGCTGATAATCAGTACAGCGAAACTATTGATGTAACTCTTACTTGGACTCGTACTGACGGTACAGTTGTTCCCCTTAATACTCACAAGGTGAGCTTCAAGCGAAATGCAACAACCGTAGTTCAGGTGACAATTGAGAATGATGCTAACAAGGGTGAGTTGGGCTTTGAAATAGATGATACGCCTGTTACAGAGGGTGATGATGCAAATCCCGATGTTGAAATTACAGATGGTGAGTCTGTTAAGACAAATGTAAGTACTAACCACTAATCTCTTGCAGGTTATGTAAACAAAACCAGCAGATTCTCGAAAGAATCTGCTGGTTGTTTTTTGTTTGGACTAGATTACTTATTCATAATCTCATTTTGGCGGTTGATGCTCTCCACGTGGATAGCCTCCAGCACCGTGCGGACAAACTCCTCGCTCAGCCCCATACGGCGTGTGATGGTGAGCATACGGCGGCAGATATCCTCCCAGCGGTTGCTCTGCAGTATTGCCACATTGTTAGCCTTCTTAATCTCGCCAATCTTGTCGCTGGTGTGCATACGGCGATTGAGCAGGTCGAAAATCTCGGCGTCAATCTGGTCAATCTGGCGGCGGCAGATGTTGAGCTCATCGTTAAACTCGGGATCATCAGCCGACTTCGCGCGCCACATAATGTTGTCGAGCATAGTGATGCAGTCCTGCGGCGTAACCTGCTGTGAGGCGTCGCTCCACGCCTTGTCGGGCGTGATGTGGCTCTCAATCATCATACCATCGAAGCAGAGGTCGGCAGCCTGCTGCGCAATGCCCTGCAACAGCGGACGACAACCGCAGATGTGCGACGGGTCGCAAATCATCATCATCTCGGGGAAGCGGCTACGCATCTCGAAGATGGTGTGCCACATAGGCGGGTTGCGGTACTTGCTATCGCCAAAGTAGGCATAACCGCGGTGAATCAAGCCGATGTTCTCCTGCGGAACACCCTCGTTGATAAGGCGGTTTACGGCACCTGCCCACAAGCCGATGTCGGGCGTCATAGGATTCTTCACCAGTACGGTAATATCCTTATTGTCGTGCAGAGCCTCGGCAATCTCCTGAACGGCGAATGGCGATACGGTTGTGCGCGCGCCAATCCACAGAATATCAACGCCATACTTCAACGCCAGCTGAACGTGTGCCTTGTTGGCCACCTCTACGGCGATAGGCAGACCTGTCTGCTCCTTAATCTCCTGCAGCCACACCAATGCGGGCTCGCCAATACCCTCGAATGTTCCGGGGTTTGTGCGGGGCTTCCATACGCCAGCGCGAATGACATCTACTCTGCCCGAACGGGCCAACTGCATAGCAGTTCCTACGGTCTGCTCGCGCGTTTCGGCGCTACACGGACCTGATATGATAAGGGGACGCTTCTCCCCAAGAATAAATCTTCCCATAACCTAAACTCTATTTTCTAACCTCTTCTCTCCTGCTTCCTAAAGCGCGGCGCGAATGGGATAGCGCACGCGGTCGGCGCATATCAATGCAGGATTTCTCTAATCTTATTGGCCTTCTGCATCGCCTCCACCAAGCCTTCGCGGTCATCGCGTTCAATCATACGGCGCAGAATCTGCAGCTGATGGATATGCTCTCGCAGCACGTCCAAGATGTTGTATTTATTCTCCAAGAATATCGGTGCCCACGTCTGCGGAAGACTCTTTGCCAGACGCACCGTACTCTCAAAACCTCCGCCCGCAAGGTCGAAGATATGCTCCTCCTCGCGCTCCTTCTCCAACACCGTGAGTGCCAACGCAAACGATGTGATATGCGAGATGTGCGAGATGTAGGCGCAGTGCATATCCTGCTCCTCGGCCGACATATACTTTATGGGCATACCCAGCGTATGGTAGATATGCTCCACCTGCGCTGCAGCGTCATCGTCTGATAGATGGCGGTCGCAGATTACTACCGTGCGGCCTTTGAAGGCACCGTGCACGGCGGCATCGGGACCACTGTTCTCTGTTCCCCACATAGGGTGCGTAGCCACCAATCGGCCACGATGCGGGTGCATCATTGTAACCTCGCATAGCTCCTGCTTCGTAGAGCCCATATCCATCAAAATCTGGTTGGGGCGTATGCGGTTGAGGATTTTTGTAGCCATCACAGGCAGAGTGTCCACGGGCGTTGCTAACACGATAAGGTCGCTCTTCTCTATTGCCTCGTCGAGCGTAACGATAGCATCTACGAGTCCCAAATCGAGGGCACGTTGAGCACTCTTTTCCGAGTGCTCAATGCCCATAACATATTCACATAGTGCATTATCCTTGAGGCTCAAGGCAAACGAGCCTCCGATAAGGCCAAGACCTATGATGGTTGCTTTCATTGCCAATTCCTATTTGTTAAAACGTGCCTTTACTCGCTCGGCAGCCTCAGCCAAACGTGCCGCAGGCATACAGAGTGAGATACGGATATACTTCGTACCCTCCGAACCGAAGATACCGCCCGGTGTTACGAATACGTCGCACTCGCTCAAGACCTTATCCGAGAATGCGAAGCAGTCGCCCTCGAAATCAGCAGGCATAGCGGCCCATACGAACAAACCAGCCTGACCCTTAACGTAGTCGCATCCAAGTGCATCGAGCAATGCGTAGCCGTTTGCCTCGCGCTCGTAATATGTAGCGTTCAACTCATCAAACCACTCGTTGCCCAAAGCCAAAGCCTCGGCAGCAGCAGCCTGCACGGGGTAGAACATACCAGAGTCCATATTTGACTTAAAGCGAAGAATGTCGCTGATGATGTCGGCACGACCAGCCACAACACCTACACGCCAGCCAGCCATAGAGTGGCCCTTACTTGTAGAGTTCATCTCGATAGCCACGTCCTTTGCGCCCTCTACGTTGAAGATGCTAAGCTGGAGGTTGTTACGCACGAAGCTATAGGGGTTGTCGTGTACCAAAAGAATGTTGTGCTTGCCAGCGAAGGCAACCAACTTCTCAAACAACTCAACTGTAGGGTGAGTTCCTGTAGGCATATTGGGGTAGTTGACAAACATCAACTTAACCTTGCTCAAATCCTCCTTCTCAATCTCCTCAAAGTCGGGATAGAAGCCGTTCGCGGCATTCAAGCGATACTCCAACACCTCACCGCCTGACAATGTTACAGCCGCGCGGTAAGTGGGGTAGCCAGGGTTGGGAACCAACACCTTGTCACCCTCGTCAAGGAATGCCATACAGATGTGCATAATACCCTCCTTCGAACCGAGCAAGGGCAACACCTCGCTCTTGGGGTCGAGTGTCACGTTGTACCACTTCTCGTACCAATCGGCGTAAGCCTTACGCAACAACTCGCTACCATTGTAGGGCTGATATGCGTGTACATCGGGGCGCTGTGCCTCCTTTGCCAAACGGTCGATTACCGCCTGTGCGGGGGGCATATCGGGGCTACCGATACCGAGTGAGATGATGTCGCGACCAGCCTTGCGAAGCTCTGCTATCTCGCGATTCTTCTTTGAAAAGTAATACTCCTTAATGCTATCCATACGGTGCGAGGGAGCGATCTCTACCTTTGCCATAGTTTTGTGTTTTTAAGTTTATTATAAATTTTTAATTCTCTTCATTTTATTTGCCACTGCCATAGACGCCATATACGTGCATCTCCTTTGTGACGTTTTGCAGTCTATTCAGATTGCGAATATAATCATCTAAACACGAAAATTCCAAATCTATATGGAATAAATAGTGCCACGGCTCGCTCGGAATCGGATAAGATTGCAATTTTGACAGGTTTATGCCTTTCAAACAGTTCAAAGCCTTGAGTAGCGAGCCCTCTGTGTGGTCGGTCTTGAAGTAGAGTGAAGCCTTGTTGGCGTCCTCGTCGATGTTGTGGTCGTAGCGCTTCAAAACCATAAAACG
>JAZRLD010000088.1:0-9403 GCA_045646685.1 Alistipes sp.
TCATCACCTTCGAGGCCTTCTCGATACCCTTCTCCACGCCACGAATGATGATTAGGTGCGTGAGCAGGATAAAGACAACGGTATAGAAAATCTGTCGCCACGAATCCTGAAACGAGGCGAACTGCGTAGAGAAACCATCCGCAGAGGAGTAGAGCGAGCCGCTAATAGAGCTCACCATATACTCTAACGACCAGCCAGCCACGATGTAGTAGTAACCCGAGATAAAGAGCGCGCCAATCACTCCGTTGTAACCCAGCCAACGCCACGGGCGTGAGAGTGAACGGAAGCCACCAACGGCATTCATCTTCGTCTTGCGGCCCACGGCGAACTCGCCCAACATAACGGGGATACCCACCACAAAGACGCAGAGTAGATACACCAACAAAAATGCGGCACCACCGTGCTCGCCAGCCATATATGGGAATCGCCAAATGCTACCCAAACCGATTGCGCTACCAGCCGCCACCAAGATGGCGCTCAGCTTGCCTCCAAACGAGGCTCTTGTTTCGTTGCTCATAACCATTTAACCTTATACGAGTGACAAATATACGAAAAAAGGGGGCAAAATGTTGTGCCGCAGGTGAAAAAATAAAAAAGGCTGCCCTTGTGGACAGCCCTTGTGGTTGGTAGAAAAGACTACTTCGCGATACGACGCTCCTTGATGCGAGCCTTCTTACCTGTGAGGTTACGGAGGTAGTAGATACGTGCGCGACGTACAACACCATACTTGTTAACCTCGATCTTGTCGATGTGGGGTGAGTAGAGAGGGAAGATACGCTCAACGCCTACACCGTTAGAGATCTTACGGATTGTAAACATCTTAGTCTTGCCTGTACCCTTGATCTGGATAACTACACCACGGAAGCTCTGCAAACGCTCCTTGTTACCCTCGACAATACGATAAGTTACGGTGATAGTATCACCTGCGCCGAAAGCGGGAACATCCGCATCGGTCTTAGTCCACATCTGCTCGTTCACGAGTCTGATGATTGCGTCTTTGTTCATTGTTGCAACAAATTTAAAAAATTAAACGTCCAACATTATCGCTGCGTTAGACCTACCATACAGCCCATTGACTTGTAATCCCGAGCCGAGCTACCCCGACTCTATGGTCCGACACCCAATATAAGAGGTTGATACGGGGTGCAAAGGTATTGCTTAAAATTCAAAAATCAAAATTAGCGATTCAAAATTTGCCTCGTTTTCAGCAAAATATCCTCTCGCGAAGCCATTTTACAGGCACATAACCACCAGATTGGCCGCCGCAGCCAACAACAGGAAGCGGTAGAGCGACTCCGTAAAGCCCATACCCATACGCACGAAGATAAGTGGTGTGAGTATAGCTACGGGCGTTGCCACGATGGCGAAGAGCGTAGCCGTGCAGCTCGGCATAAAAAACATAGCCAGCGTCACGAGCAACATAAAGGCGTTATACTTCATCACCGCGCGCGACTTGACCTTGAGCGAATGGCGGTCCGAAATGATAAGCGAAACGGCACACAATACCATTACTATTATTATGCCCAAGAGTGCTATGCCTACAATATTAAGCGTAGAGAAGAATCCAAACTCGCTTGGGGTGAGCATAGAGGTGTACAACTGCTTGCCCGTAGAGAGGAATCCGTTGCCTGCGCACCAGCTCCAATAACTCACCGACAGCAATGGAAAGAGCAGACTTGCCACGCTCACCACCCAATCGCGCCACATACTACGCACCACAAGCACCAGCACGGGTAGAGCCGCATACAACAGGACCGCAGGGGCAAACAACAGAGGTAGAGTACCATAGCAGAGCATCGCGAGCGAGAGGTCGTTATAACTATCCGTGCGCATAATGCAACGCAGAAGGTACTTCGTACCCAGCAACATCAACATCATAGCCGCAGCCGAGAGCAGATACTCTCCGCTGACCATCACCGCACCGGCTACAATACCGAAAACGGGGATAGCCATAAGCGTATATGCGGGGTAGAGCGAGAACTTCGGGCCATAGCGACCTGCGTCCAAGCCGGCAAACATCAGCAACACGCCCCAAACAAAGATGGAGAGTGTGGGGATACGTTGCTGCAGGCTCTGCAACAGTGAGCCGACAGGTGTAGCTATGTTGGCTATTGCCTCGTCACCGACGGGAAAAAATGCCGAACGGAGCGTGGCGATGAGGACAATCACGAATAGTGTTGCCGAGAGGTCTAATATACGATGTTGAACTATCTTTCTGCGTGCCATATCTTTTTTTGCGGGGTTTGATTTGCCCCCGAACGACAAAAATACGAAAAAAGAGCGCAACACGAGAAAATATTTGTAACTTTGTTACGCTATGTTAGAAAATACCTATCAACAAGAACTCATCGAGGCGGGTTGCGACGAGGCGGGACGCGGCTGTTTGGCTGGCAGCGTCTTTGCGGCGGCGGGTATTCTGCCACCCGACTTCCACCATCCGCTGCTCAACGACTCGAAGCAGATGACCGAGCGTGCCCGCAATATCCTGCGCGAGGTTATCGAGCGCGAGGCGGTGGCGTGGGCTGTGGCGGAGGTTACGGCGGCACGCATCGACGAGATAAACATCTTGAAGGCCTCAATCGAGGGTATGAACATAGCGGCGGCAAATCTGAAGGTGGCGGCAGAGTTTCTGGCCATCGACGGCAACCGCTTCATCTCGCACGTGGGACTACCTTATAAATGTATAGTCAAGGGCGACGGCAAGTATGCCGACATAGCGGCGGCTTCGGTGCTTGCGAAGACGCACCGCGACGAGTATATGTTGCGCCTGCACAACGAGTTCCCGAACTACGGCTGGGACCGCAACAAGGGTTACCCTACGCGGGAGCACCGCTTGGCCATTCGTGAGTATGGTCTCACACCCTACCACCGCCTATCGTTCAACCATTCGGAGGGACAGTTGGAGTTGTTTTAAGAAGAAAAATCGACAACTAAAAAGTTAAAAAATGCCCCACAGCCACCTCTGGGAGCGCTTTTCAAAATTGTTAATAAAGTTGTCGAAAAATAGCGGCCGAAAAATTAGTTTTCCGAGAGATTTTTTAAGACCTTTGTATTGGTGCTTCGCGCGCCATTTTTTTTCGCACACACACTTTACCTAAAAAATAAATACAAAAAAATATAATCACTATGTCTAAAAACCCACAAAACCTCACCGAAGTGAGCTACAACGACGCCGTAGCTGCGTCGAAAGAGTATTTCGCTGGTGATGACCTTGCTGCTACCGTTTGGGTGAGCAAATATGCGCTGAAGGATTCCTACGGCCATATCTATGAGCGCACACCCGAGGATATGCACCATCGTATCGCTGCCGAGATTGAGCGTATCGAAGAGAAGTACCCCAACCCCTTGAAGAAGGAGGAGGTATTCTCGCTGCTCGACCATTTCCGTTACATCATTCCGCAGGGCGGCCCGATGACCGGTATCGGTAACAACCTGCAGGTGGCTTCTCTGTCAAACTGCTTCGTTATCGGTAACCGTCAGCACGCAGACTCGTACGGCGGTATCTTCCGTATGGACGAGGAGCAGGTACAGTTGATGAAGCGCCGCGGTGGTGTAGGTCACGACCTCTCGGAGTTGCGTCCCACAGGCTCACCCGTATTGAACTCGGCTCTTACATCGACAGGTATCGTTCCCTTTATGGAGCGCTACTCAAACTCTACACGCGAGGTTGCGCAGGATGGTCGTCGTGGAGCATTGATGCTCTCACTCTCTATCAAGCACCCCGACGCAGAGCGTTTCATCGATGCAAAGACTCAGTCAGGTAAGGTGACAGGTGCGAACGTCTCAATCAAGATTGATGACGAGTTTATGCGCGCAGCACACGAGGGCCGCACATACCGCCAGCAGTTCCCCATCAACAGCGCCGAGCCTAAGATGACAACTGATATTGACGCTAAGGCTTTGTGGGACAAGATTATCCACAACGCTTGGCAGTCAGCCGAGCCCGGCATCCTGTTCTGGGATACTATCATTCGCGAGAGTGTGCCCGACTGCTATGCAGACCTCGGCTTCAATACAGTATCAACTAATCCCTGCGGCGAGATTCCTTTGTGTCCCTACGACAGCTGCCGTCTGTTGGCATTGAACTTGCTCAGCTACGTGGAGAACCCCTTCACCAAAGATGCTAAGTTCAACTTCGACCTCTTCCGCGAGCACGTGGGTAAGGCTATGCGTATGATGGACGACATCATCGACCTCGAGTTGGAGAAGGTTGAGCAGATTATAAATAAGGTTGCAAGCGACCCCGAGGAGGCAGATATCCGCCACGTCGAGCACGAGTTGTGGAAGAAGATTAAGGATATGGCTCTGCGCGGTCGTCGTACAGGTTTGGGTATCACTGCCGAGGGCGATATGTTGGCCGCTTTGGGCTTGCGCTACGGCTCGGACGAGGCTATCGACTTCGCCGTAAGCGTACACCGCACATTGGCCGTAGAGGCTTACCGCGCATCTGTTAAGATGGCCGAGGAGCGTGGTGCGTTCCCCATCTACGATGCAGCACGTGAGGCTTCGAATCCTATGATTCAGCGTATCAAGGAGGTTGACCCCGAGCTCTACGAGCAGATGGTTAAGTATGGCCGTCGTAACATCGCTATGCTTACAATCGCGCCTACAGGTACAACATCACTTATGTCGCAGACAACATCGGGTATTGAGCCTGTGTTCCGCCCCGTATATAAGCGTCGCCGCAAGATTAACCCCTCGGATAGAGGCAAGAAGGCCGACTTCATCGACGAGATGGGCGAGAAGTTCGAGGAGTACTATGTATATCACCACCAGTTTGTTAAGTGGTTGGAGAAGAACGGCTACGATACAACAAAGTTGCAGACAATCAACGACGATGAGCTCTCGCAGTGGTTGGAGGCATCGCCCTATCACGGTGCTACGGCAAACGACATCGACTGGGTTGCCAAGGTGCGTATGCAGGGTGCCATCCAGAAGTGGGTGGACCACTCAATCTCTGTAACGGTAAACCTGCCGAACGACGTGAGCGAGGAGTTGGTTGCCAACGTATATCGCACAGCGTGGGAGTGTGGCTGTAAGGGTGTTACCGTTTATCGCGACGGTTGCCGTTCGGGCGTTCTTATCGACACCAAGAGCAAGAAGGGCGAGGCGAAGAAGTGCAGCGAGCCTTCACAGCTCAAGCGTCCGAAGTCTATCCCCGCCGACGTTGTACGCTTCAAGAACGGTAGCGAGATGTGGATTGCATTCGTAGGTATTCAGGACGAGCGTCCATACGAGATTTTCACCGGTAAGATTGAGGAGGATGCGATGTACATACCCCCGAAGATTACAAAGGGTTGGATTATCAAAGTGCGCGAGGAGGATGGCTCGAAGCGTTACGACTTCCAGTATAAGGACCGTTACGGTTATGTGAACACCATCGGTGGTATTTCACGTTTGTTCGACGAGGAGTTCTGGAACTACGCGAAGCTGATTTCAGGTGTTTTGCGTCACGGTATGCCTATCGACAAGGTGGTACACTTGATTGATGGCTTGCACCTCAATAGCGAGAGCATCAACACTTGGAAGAATGGTGTGCAGCGCGCCCTGAAGCAGTATATTGCCGACGGTACGAAGTCGAAGGGTAAGTGCCCGCAGTGCGGTCAGGAGGAGATGGCTTACCAGAACGGTTGCCTCACCTGTATGTCGTGCGGATTCTCAAAATGCGGTTAATTTTTAGAGAAAAGGCTCAAAAACAGGCCTTAAAACGCACAAAAATGTGGTAAAATTTTGTTTTTAAAATTTTTATTTACATCTTTGCGTTGTGTATTGCCTACTCTTTCCACCCCTTTTTCAAAAAAAGAGTGCGAAAGAGTAAAGATACATATATTTATTAAACGTGTGTAAAACAAAATTTTTACTACAAATAAACATTAGACTATGAAAAAACTTTTACTTTCTATCGCTATTGTAGCGTTCTCTATGGGCTCTGTATTTGCTCAGGAGAATTCAGCAGAGAAGCTCCGTTGGAAGGGTATTATGAACAACGGCTTCTGGTCTAACTGGGAGATCGGTGTTGCTGGTGGTGTAAACGCAACTGCTTGGAACAAGTGGGGTGGCGTTGACAACCAGAAGTCTGTTGGTGATCTCGGTTGGCAGATTGAGGGTAACTTGACAAAGTGGTTCAACCCTATCGCTGGTGCTCGTTTGCAGGTTGTAGGTGGCAAGTTGAACACTTCAGGTGATTTGAATCAGACAAGCAAGTGGATTTTCCCTCACGTAGATGGTTTGATTAACGTTTCAAACTGGATTGGTGGCTACCGCGAGGACCGCGTATACTATGCTAAATTGTTCGCTGGTTTCGGTGCACACGTTGTAGATTTTGGCGAGTATGGTGGTGATGGTTTCGCTGCTACTGGTGGTTTGATTAACACATTCCGCGTATGCAAGCAGTTGGATATCAACCTCGAGTTGAAGGCTATCCTTACTCCTGGTCACGATATGCCTATTGAGGTTGCTCCTAGCGCTGCAAAGTATGGTCAGATTTATTCTGCTACATTGGGTGTAGCTTACCGTTTCAACAAGCGTGACTGGAGCAAGGCTTACTCACAGGAGGAGATCGATGCATACTTGGCATCAATCGCTGCTTTGGAGTCAAGCTTGGCTGACGCTCACCGCAACGAGGGTAAGTTGGCAGAGCGTTTGGCTGCTCAGAAGGCTGCTACAGATCAGGCTTTGAAGGACAACGAGGCTTTGCGTGCTGAGTTGGCTAAGCGTAAGAGCTCTGTAGTTTCTTCTTCAGCTATCTTCTTCAACTTCGACAGCGCTCGTTTGACTGACCGTGCTAAGTCTGCTATGCAGATTCTTAAGGAGACTATCGCTGCTGCTCCCAAGGATCAGGTATTCACTATCGTAGGTCACGCTGACGCTAAGACAGGTGCTGCTGCTTACAACCAGAAGCTCTCTGAGAAGCGTGCTAAGGCTGTTTACGATTACTTGATCGAGAACGGTGTAAACAAGGATCAGTTGACTTGGAAGGGTGTTGGTTCTACAGAGAACATCTTCCCTGCTAACAACACTAACCGTGTAGTTATCGTAAAGTAATTTTAACGATATAACGTTTGAGGCTCACCTTCGGGTGGGCCTTTTTTTTGTTTGGGGTGTGATATAAAAAATAGAAAGGCTGCTCATTTGAGCAACCTCCTTACCTAAAAATTGTATAACAAAAGCTATACTACTTTATTATCACCACATTAACCAGCCTTACTCCCGATATGCGATTTATCTCGGCGGCGAGTGCGTCACGGCGGTAAAACAACTCCGAGCGAATCGCGGCTGACGAGATATGAGCATACAAAACGTGGTTTTCCAAGCGTAGCTCCGTCGTGAGAGATGCGGCACGCTCCCCCACTACTTCGCGCCACGTGTCGGGCAACTTTCCCTCGGCAACCTTCGCGGCAACATAGGGGCGAGAGAAAAACTCCTCCAGCACGTCGCCTATAAGCATTGTCTTCGTTCTTCTCATCGCTTCACGTCGCCTCCCTCGACCATAAAGAGCGCATACTCCTTACCCGCGCGCTCCAAAGTTGTCTCCAGGCGCACCTTATTACAATCCGTAATCAATATCTGACCGAAGTCATCGCCGCCAACCAGCGCCAACAACTTCTCCACACGTCCCATATCCAACTTATCGAACAGGTCATCGAGCAAAAGTATAGGCTTCTCGCCCGTAGCTTCAGCCAGCAGACGGTACTGCGCTAATTTCAAGGCAATTAAGAACGACTTCTGTTGTCCTTGTGAGCCATACTTACGCAGAGGGTAACCCCCGATGCGGAAGATAACATCGTCGCGATGCACGCCCGAGGTAGTGAACTGATTGACGATATCACGCTCGCGCGAACGCAACAACACGTCAGCCATCGGCATCTCCGAAAGCTCCGAGCGATACGACATCTCCACCTGCTCGCGGTCATCGGCAAGCACACGATAATACTCCGCCACCATAGGTTGCATACGCTCAACTATCTCGCGGCGGCGCTCATAAACGCGCGTGCCGTGCTCGGCGAGCTGCATATCGTAAATCTGCAACATAGCCTCGTCGGACGACATCTTCAGAAACTTATTACGCTCGGCCAGCACCGTATTGTAGCGCATCATCGAGACGAGGTATGCCCTATCCAACTGCGAGATAAAGCCATTCAGGTAGCGGCGGCGCTCCTCGGCGGCATCGGTGATAAGCTCCGTGTCGCGCGGCGAAGAGATAACGACAGGAAAGCCACCCACGTGGTCGGCAATGCGCTCGTACTCCTTGCCGTTGCGTTTCAGCACCTTGCCACCCTTGCGCGAGAATGAGCAGTTGACCATCTCCATCGCTCCACCATCACTCATATAGGAGCCCTCCGTGACGAAAAACTCCTCGCCGTGATGCACACTTTGGCCATCGGTCATCGTAAAGGCCGACTTCGACATCGAGAGGTAGTGCACCGCATCGAGTATGTTGGTCTTGCCCGCGCCATTGTCACCCACAAAGCAGTTTATCCCGTCGGAGAGCGTAATCTCTGCCTGCGGGAGATTCTTGAAGTTGATGAGTAACAGTTTTTTGAGTAGCATAATAATATAGTGTACTTATGTAAATTCTATTCAAAGTGGGCCGCAAAACCCTCTATTTCTCACCAAAGATACTATTTTTCGCGGACTTTATTCACTTTTGCACCCCCGGAAAAGCATTTTCGCCGCCACTTTATGTGTTTTTTGCTTTTTTTATTATATTTTTGCATTTTGAATCAAGTGAATATTAACTAAAAAACAATAAATTCTATGGCAAAAGAGGTAGTAACACCCCAGGATGAGATGCTCGCATCAGCACAGACACAGGGCGAGAATTTCTTCGAGAAGAACAGCAAAATGGTAGTTGTAGCAATCGTTGTAATCTTTGCTTTGGCAGCAGCGATCTTCGGCTACAAGAAGGTTATCGTAGAGCCCCGTATGACTAAGGCACAGGAGATGCTCTTCGAGGCACAGTATCAGTTTGAGTCACAGAATGCAGACTTCGCATTGGCTCTCAACGGTAACGAGAACACACCCGGCTTCGCTCAGGTTGTAGAGCAGTACGGCAACACACCCGCAGGTAACTTGGCTCGTATGTACGCAGCTGCTTGCTCATTGCGTTTGGGCGAGTTCGATCAGGCACAGAGCTACATCAACTCATTCAAGAACGTTAAGGGCGTTCCCGGTGAGATTATCAACGCTATGGCTGCTGGTATCAAGGGCGATATCGCAGTAGAGAAGGGCGACAACGCTGGCGCTGCAAAGCTCTTCGAGCAGGCTGCAAAGGTTAGCGAGAACGACTTCACTACTCCTATGTACTTGCGCAAGGCTGCTTTGGCTTACAAGGCTATGGGCGACGAGGCTAAGGCTGAGGAGTTGATGAAGGTTATCAACGAGCAGTATCCCGCTTCTTACG
>JAZRLD010000089.1:0-27510 GCA_045646685.1 Alistipes sp.
CCGAGCGTTGTGAGCAGAAGGATAAAGACCACCATAAACCACCCCTCGGGCATTAGCAATGCCACACCAGCCGAGACGCCAACCACAACAATCGTAATAGCCAACATCTTGCCAATCTGCGTCATTCCCTCGCGTGTGAAAATCTTGCGGTAGGTATTCTGCTGCGAGAGCTCTATTTGTTGTTGAATCTCTGCCTTGTCGCACTGTGAAAGCTCGCCTAAAGAGGTTTTCTGACCATACATACGGCGGAAGAGCTTGATGCCGATACTGAACAAGAATACAAAATAGAGGAACGAGATAATGATATCGTATGAGTTTATCAGGATATATGTTTCGCTATTTATGCGGAAGATAGCCTGCAAAGCAGCTGCGTTGAGCGTTCCGCCTGTGTACATACCCGTAATGATTCCACCCACCTCGGCACCCTGCGCGAGATGTTTTCCAAAGAAAACATAGCCTATGGCAATGGCCAAGCATACCGACAAGAAACCACTCGCGACAACCTTCAGTTGCAGGCGCGCCTCGCTACGTGAGAAGTTGCAGCAATACAACATCATCGGTATAGCCAGCGGAATCATAACGTTGGGTAGAAGTTCCTGCACGGCGGTAATCTCCTTGGGAATAAAGGGCAGATTGCCGACAACCATACCTATGGCATACAGCACCATTATAGGCCCAATCTTACCTAATACGGAGTACCGACGACAGAGCCATATCACACCAGCTGGCACGATACAGAAAATGGCGGACAATAATATATAATTAAATATTTCCATAGATAAGTCTCTGAACAAAGAGCGGATTTACAGGAACTTTTACTTTATTCCGTACTTCTTCAAAATCTTCTTTATGGCGGGCTCCATATGCTCCAACATACGCATAAAGCCGAGGTCAGTGGGGTGTGTGCCGTCGGCCGTTGCGAGGTGGTCGTTCTTAAGCCAACCCTCAGAGTCGAGGAAGTAGATATTTTTGTCGCGCTTCATACGCTCGCGCACAACACGCTCGGCAGCAGCCTGTTTCTTCGCCTCGAAATCCTCTGTTTTGAGGTTGAAGTTGCGTGTATCGCGGCGAATGGTCTGCGTGAAGATAAGTGGAGTGGTGGGGTGCTTGGCGCGGATAATATCCACGAAGCGGTCGAAATTCTTCTCGATAACATCGGCGCTGGGGTTTGAGAATGTGTCGAATACGAACGCATCGGCATCCTCAATCTCTGCCAAGAATGTTGCGAACTCGGGCTGCAATTTCGAGCGGCCACTATAACCCAAGTTACAAGTATATAAACCCGTGCGGCGGCTGAAGATAGCGGGGTAGGTCATTCCTGCGCGGTTTGCCGATGCTCCGTGTGTGATACTTGATCCGTGAACGACAATCTTGTGGCGGAAGGGATTCTCTGTGGCTGCGATGTTGCTGCCCTCCTCAATACCAATCTCCAACTTACCTACGCTGTCGAAGATGGGGAGATAGAGTAGGCACAACTTTTCGCCCTCGGCCATATTGGTAACGATTGTACCCTCGTGAGTATCGCGTGTGCCAGAAATCTTAGGCGAGCCTACGCCTGCGAAAATCCACTCTCCATCGCGCATAATGTAGAGGTCCAAGCCCTTCTGCGTGTTGGGAGTCATATTGGTGCCGGGTATGCGGTCGGATGTTGTCCAGCGTGCTGCGATGGTCTTGCTGTTGGTTTTGAAAACGATGTGCAAGCCCGTAGAGTAGCCGCTATATGCCACGCAGTCATCGGGGACCTTATATTTATTTGTATCTATGCGGTTGTAGGCCTTGTCGGTCGGCAGTGTCTTACCCAATACGGTAAGCGTTGTAGCATCGACATAGCGTAGTGGCTCGGCTGCGTATGATACGACGGCACAAGCGATGGCAATCAGAGAAAGGAGTAATTTTTTCATAGTAGTAGGGTTTAATTACTCAAAGTTAAGAATTTTTCAGCCAATTAACAAAAGGTAAATATCCACAAATTGTACAACCTATGGTTCTTCGACCTATGGAGCCGTAAACGGCGACCAAAGCCCCTGCCTGAGGCGGGGGTTGGGGGTGGGTCAGATTTATAAATGCGGCTGTAAGCCGCAGGGTAGCCGGGATTAGCAAGATGCCGGTCGGGTTATTATACGTACTCAAACTAAAAAAGAGGATGTCCCAAACGGAACACCCTCTTTACTTATACTAATATAAGGTATTAGTCCTGCAACTTCGCTGCCAAGAACTCGCGGTTCAAGCGTGCGATGTGAGCGATAGAAATCTGCTTGGGGCACTGTGCCTGACAAGCACCAGTGTTAGTACAGTTACCGAAGCCGAGCTCGTCCATCTTAGCAACCATCGCCTTTGCACGACGTGCACCCTCTACGCGGCCCTGGGGCAACTTAGCGAGTGACGATACGCGAGCAGCAACGAACAACATAGCTGAACCGTTCTTACAAGTAGCAGCACAAGCACCGCAACCTACGCAAGCTGCTGCGTCCATTGACTCGTCAGCGTCAGCCTTGGGAATAGGAATTGCGTTACCATCGGGTACAGAGTTTGTACGAACTGATACATAACCACCGGCCTGCAAAATCTCGTCATAAGCACCACGGTTTACAACCAAGTCCTTGATAACGGGGAATGCAGCCGAACGCCAAGGCTCGATAGTGATTGTAGAGCCATCAGCGAACTTACGCATATACATCTGGCAAGTTGTTACGGCCTGAGAAGGACCGTGAGCGTGGCCGTTGATGTGCAATGAACACATACCGCAGATACCCTCGCGGCAGTCGTGGTCAAAAGCAACGGGCTCCTCGCCTGCGTGTACCAAATCGTTGTTCAAGATATCGAGCATCTCGAGGAACGAGGTGTCGGCAGAGATGTTCTTAACCTCGTATGTCTTGAACTCTCCCTTTGATTTAGCGTCCTTTTGACGCCATATCTTTAATTTGAAATTCATACCTAATAAATATTAAAGTTTAACGTCAAAAAATTAGTCCTTATAGTTACGCTGTGCACGGTGAGTAAACTCGTAGTCGAGAGGCTCCTTTGTGAGCGCGGGCTCTACGTCCATACCCTTGTACTCCCAAACAGCTGCGTAAGCAAACTTGTCATCGTGACGCAATGCCTCACCCTCCTCGGTCTGGTGCTCAGAACGGAAGTGACCACCGCAAGACTCCTCACGGTTCAAAGCGTCGCGTGCCATCAACTCACCCAACTCGAGGTAGTCAACCAAGCGCAATGCCTTCTCCAACTCAACGTTGAACGAATCCTCTGTACCAACCAACTTCAAGTCTGACCAGAACTCCTTGCGAAGTGCCTGAATCTCCTTGATAGCCTTCTTCAAAGACTCCTCGGTACGAGCCATACCTACGTTGTCCCACATAATGTTACCAAGACGCTTGTGGATATCGTCAACAGACTGCTTACCCTTGATAGCGAACAACTTAGCGATCTTATCCTTGATAGCCTTCTCAGCCTCGTCGAATGCGGGAGTGTTAGTTGACACCTTAGGAGCCTGAATCTTCTTTGAGAGGTAGTCACCGATAGTGTAAGGCAATACGAAGTAACCGTCAGCCAAGCCCTGCATCAAAGCCGAAGCACCCAAGCGGTTTGCACCGTGGTCAGAGAAGTTGGCCTCACCGATAGCGTACAAACCGGGGATAGTTGTCATCAAGTTGTAGTCAACCCAGATACCACCCATTGTGTAGTGTACAGCGGGGAAGATCTGCATAGGCTGCTCATAGGGGCTAACGTCTGTAATCTCCTCGTACATATCGAAGAGGTTACCATAACGCTGCTTGATGATATCCTTACCCAAACGCTCGATAGCGGTCTTGAAATCGAGGAATACAGCCAAACCAGTCTCGTTTACACCGTAACCTGCATCGCAACGCTCCTTAGCAGCACGTGATGCAACGTCACGAGGTACCAAGTTACCGAATGCGGGATAACGACGCTCCAAGTAGTAGTCGCGATCCTCCTCAGCGATATCTGAAGGCATCTTTGTACCCTTGCGGATAGCCTCTACGTCCTCCATCTTCTTGGGGACCCAGATACGACCATCGTTACGCAATGACTCTGACATAAGAGTCAACTTTGACTGCTGTGTACCGTGGATAGGAATACAAGTGGGGTGAATCTGTGTAAAGCAGGGGTTAGCGAAACCAGCACCCTTGCGGTAGCACTGGAATGCAGCTGAGCCGTTAGAACCCATAGCGTTTGTAGAGAGGAAGAATACGTTACCGTAACCACCAGTCGCAATTACTACTGCGTGAGCACCGTGACGCTCCAACTCACCTGTTACCAAGTTACGTGCGATGATACCCTTTGCCTCGCCATCCTCAACTACGATGTCCAACATCTCGTGACGGGGGTAGCTCTTTACAGAACCTGCAGCGATCTCCTTGTTCAAAGCAGCATAAGCACCGAGCAAAAGCTGCTGACCGGTCTGACCACGAGCGTAGAATGTACGTGATACCTGTGCACCACCGAATGAACGGTTAGCCAACAAACCGCCGTACTCGCGAGCGAAAGGAACACCCTGAGCTACGCACTGGTCGATGATGAGGTTAGAAACCTCTGCCAAACGATATACGTTAGCCTCACGTGCGCGGTAGTCACCACCCTTGATTGTATCGTAGAAAAGACGATATACTGAGTCGTTGTCGTTCTGGTAGTTCTTTGCTGCGTTGATACCACCCTGTGCAGCGATTGAGTGTGCACGACGGGGTGAATCCTGAATGCAGAATACCTTTACGTTGTAGCCCATCTCACCGAGTGAAGCAGCTGCAGATGCACCGCCCAAACCTGTACCTACGATGATGATGTCGAGCTTGCGCTTGTTTGCGGGGCTTACAACCTTGATTGCTGCTTTGTGGTTGCTCCACTTATCGGCCAACGCACCAGCAGGAATTTTAGAATCTAACTTTAAAGCCATATCTGTTCTATTTTTAATTGTTCAAATAATGAAAGTTGATTAGTGGCCTGCGCAGCAAGCGTCGGTGCAAGCCTCAGCAGCACAGATAGTCTCAAATGCAGCCTCACCGTAGCAAGGGCATACGAAGTAAGCAATCACAACAGCTGCGAAACCTACGATTACGAGTGTAGAAACAATCTTTGAGAGGCACTTCAAACGAGGATACCAAGTATCGTTTGCCCAACCTACTGTCTGGAACATTGACCATACACCGTGGTTGAGGTGCAACCACAAAGCTGCCAACCATACAAGGTAGAGAACTACGTTGTACCACTTAGAGAATGTGAACGCGATAAGAGCAGCACCGTTTGTAGGCTCGAAACCGAGGTTGTTAGCGTGCTGGCCCAAAAGCTCAACGAACATCATCTTTGACCAGAAGTGAGCCAAGTGCAAGAGCAAACCTACTACAACGATAAAGCCCAACAAAAGCATATTCTTTGATGCCCACTCAACGCCGGGCTCGTTAACTGTAACAGCATAACGCTGTGAGCCACGTGCCTTGTAGTTGTTGAAAGTGAGAACCAAAGCGTATGCAAAGTGCAATACTACCAAGGCAGCCAAACCTACGGTAGCAACTACTGCATACCAGTTTGCACCCAAGAAGGCGCACACCAAATTGTAAGCCTCAGGGCTAACGAGTGCCACGAGGTTCATTGCCATATGGAAGAGAAGGAAGAGAACAAGTGCACAACCTGTTACACTCATCACCAACTTCTTTCCAAGAGATGAATTACATAAAAAACAGCTCATAATAAAAAGATTTTGTTTATTTTTGTTTGTGAAATTGTTTTTCTGCCGAATAAATATTTTCTGCAAAGATAATAATTGTTCGCAGAATAACAATACCTAAAGGTATCTATTTTGCACCTTAAAGCCGATAAAACGATGATAAAAACAAAGAAAGAGATACGCCGAGAGGTAAAACAAGCTGTTTTGGCTTTGTCCGTAGCTGAGCGCGAGGAGCAGGCGCAGCAGGTTTGCGAGCAAATCAAGGTGCTAATTGCGGAGTATAATCCCGCAACCGTAGCACTATTTTCTCCGTTGCCCGACGAGGTTGATGTGACTGCGCTGATAACCTCGCTTGATTGTCGTGTGGTGTTGCCGAGGGTGGGTGATAAGGCCGATGGCACGCCTGAAATGGAGTTTTACGACTACGTTCCGCAGGCTATGGCGTCGGGTGCGTATGGTATTTTCGAGCCGCAGTCGGGCGAGCCGTGCCGTGCCGAGGAGATAGATTTGATGATTGTGCCCGGTGTAGCATTTTCGGCCGATGGTTGCCGTTTGGGACGTGGTAAAGGATATTACGACCGCTACCTTTCGCGAGATGGTTTTCGTGCCTGTTGTATAGGCGTCTGCTACGATTGTCAGCTACGTGAGGATATCCCCGCCGAGCCGCACGATAAAAGAGTTGAGAAGGTTGTTGCGGGAAAACGATAAAAAGGTTAAATTTGCACTATGATTACCCGCGAAGATATACTCCGTGAACAGGTGGCAGCCTTGCCACTCGCTCCCGGTGTCTATCAATTTCTGGACCGCGACGGGAAGATTATCTACGTGGGTAAGGCCAAGTCGTTGCGCAAGCGCGTATCGTCGTATTTTGTTAAGAATAAGGACCATTCGCCCAAGGTGCGGGTGCTTGTCAAGCAGATTTGCGCCATTCAGCATATTGTGGTAAACAGCGAGCACGACGCCCTGTTGCTGGAGAACTCGCTTATCAAAACCCACCAGCCGCGATACAATATCTTGCTTAAAGATGATAAGACCTATCCGTGGATTGTTCTACGTCGTGAGAATTTTCCCCGCGTGGAGTCCACAAGACAGTTGCGCCACGATGGCTCGCAGTATTTCGGCCCCTATGGTTCGGTGTCGATGCAGCGCTCTATATTGGAGTTTATTCGCGAGGTTATTCCGTTGAGAACGTGTAAATTAAACCTCGCACCGCAAGCTATCGCACGCGGCAAATATGGCGTCTGCCTGCAGTATCATTTGGGTAATTGCAAAGCCCCCTGCATCGGTGCGCAGAATGAGGCGGAGTATAGTTATCTGACTGATATGGTCAAGGATATTTTGAAGGGTGATTTGCGCCCCGTGCGCCAATATCTTGAGCAGAATATGATGACCGCCGCCGCCGAGTTGCGCTTCGAGGCGGCGCAACGCTTCAAGCAGCGTCTGGCGGCATTGGAGAACTATCAGAGTCGTTCGGTGATTGTGAGTGCGAAGATTGTCGATTGCGATATCTTCTCGCTATTGGAGGATGATGATGTGGCCTATTGTAACTTTATCCGCCTGCGTCACGGCTCAATTGTGGCCCTGCATACGGTACGCCTTACGATGGGTGTTGACGCCACGCCCGAGGAGTTGTTATCGACTGCTATTCAGTATATTGTCGAAAATATATCGCACGACCTATCGAGAGAGGTTATCGTGCCGTTCCTCCCCTCGGCCGCTATTCTTTTCGATGGCGTGACATTCACCACGCCCAAGCGAGGTGAGAAGGCCGAATTGTTGGAGTTCTCGTTGAAGAGCGCGAGAATCTACCGTGCCGAGCAGTTGAAAAACCTTGAAATAAAGAATCCCGAACGCCATACCGACCGCCTGATGAACGCTATGCAGCGCGAGTTGCACCTCGACCGTCAGCCGCGCCATATAGAGTGCTTCGATAACTCTAACTTGCAGGGAACTAACCCCGTAGCTTCGTGCGTCGTCTTCCGTGTCGGAAAACCCTCGCGCAAGGAGTATCGCCACTTTAATGTCAAGACGGTTGTTGGCCCCGATGACTTCGCCTCGATGCGCGAGATTGTCTATCGCCGCTACTCGCGTCTGCTGGAGGAGAAGGCCGAGCTGCCCGATTTGATTATCGTCGATGGTGGCAAGGGGCAGTTGTCGAGTGCCTACGAGGTGTTGTGCGCTTTGGGTATTGAGAATCAGGTGCCTATCGTCGGCCTTGCCAAGCGAATCGAGGAGGTTTTCTACCCCAACGACCCTATGCCGTACTATCTCAGCCGCACGGGCGAGCCGTTGAAGGTTGTCTGCCATATCCGCGACGAGGCGCACCGTTTTGGTATCACGTTCCATCGCCAGAAACGTAGTTTGGCATTTATAAATAGCGAGTTGGAGCAAATCCCCGGTATCGGCACAAAGAGTCTGAACGCCCTGCTACGCCACTTTAAAACCGTGTCGAAGGTGCGCGAGGCTACGCTTGCCGAATTGGCGGAGGTTGTGGGCGAGTCGCGCGCCAAGAAGATTATTGAGTATTTTAATCCAAAACAAGAGTAATATGAAAAAATTGTTATTAACCCTAACGCTTGCCATTGCTGCCGTAGTTGGCGCAAATGCGCAGAAGACATTGCAGGATATTTATATCCGCGACCCGTTTATTATGCCCGTAGAGAAGGAGGGGGTATATTATATGTATGCCTCATCGCCCACCACTGAGAATGGTCAGACCTACGGCGGTATGGTGGCCTACAAGAGTAAGGATTTGAAGACTTGGGAGGGTCCCGTGCGTGTCTTCGATGTGCCACGTGATAATTGGATTACTGGCACGGTGTGGGCGCCCGAGGTGCATAAGTATAAGGGAAAATATTACCTCTTCGCAACACTCAACAGCGACATACTCTGGAAGGCAACAGCTCCCGACCACCCCGTATATTCTCACCGCGCAACGCAGATTTTCTGGTCGAAGAGCCCTGAAGGTCCGTTCTTGCCCTTTGAGAGTAAGCACCCTCACACTCCGCTGGGCGAGATGTGTCTGGATGGTACGTTGTGGGTTGAGAATGGCACACCCTATATGATTTACTGCCACGAGTGGGTGGAGATGATGGATGGAACGATGGAACTTGTTGAGCTGAAGAAGGATTTGTCGGCTACCGTAGGTCAGCCTATGCGTCTGTTCTGCGCCTCGGCGGCCGAGTGGTCAACGGGCTCACTTCGCAAAAATGGCTTGCGTACATATGTTACCGATGGTTGTTTCTTGTACCGCACCAAGACAGGTAAGTTGCTTATGATTTGGTCGAGCTTCAAGAATGGCGAGTATGCCGTAGGTATAGCTGAATCAACTACGGGTAAGGTTATCGGCCCGTGGCGTCAGCAGGAGAATCTTTTGTTTGACAAGCACGGCGGTCACGGTATGATTTTCAAGACTTTCGATGGCCGATTGTGTGTTGTTCTGCACGCTCCCAACTCACCCGGTGGTGCCGAGCGCGCGCATATCTTCGAGATTGAGGATTTGGGTGATACACTCAAGTTGAAAGGGGAACTTAAATAGGTATTATAAGTGTTATGGGAATTATAGGTGCTATATTTATAATACTTATAACACTTAAAATAGCCTGTCCGCTATTTGCAGGGCAGGCTATTTATTTAATTTAAATACTTACTAAATGTATCATTTATCTTCGTATCTCCCGCTCGTGGCGCATTTGTGTCAACCAAATGGCCGTTGCGGTCGAAAATCAAAAATCGAGGAATGAGTTTATGATTTATCTCTTTTAAGAATTGCGACTCGTCGGTGTTTAGTATCATATAATTCTCGCCCAAATAATCCGTTTTGCAACTATTTACCTCTTTTCGCCAAGCGCTCTCTCGGTCGTTTACTGCTAAATAGAGAAAAATAATATCCTTGCCCTGATACGCTTCGCGCAATTTTAGAGCCGCAGGCATTCCCGCCTTGCAGGGCGCGCACCAAGATGCCCAAAGATCTACATAGACAATTTTACCTTTGAATTTTGATAGGATTTCGGAAAAATCATATTGCTTGCCATCCAAACCCAACAAAACCAAATCGTAGGTGTAACCATTAACCTCGGTTACGTTAGGCTTTTTAACCACAAAAGGCTTTGCCGAAGAATCTCCCGTAATGGCAATATAACGCTCTGTGTACTCTGTAATAACTTTGTCGGGTAGAGCAGTCCAATAGTCGCTATTCTGTATGCCGACTATAGCCTCACGCAAAAGATTCTCTCGTGCTATGCGGCTCAGCGTTGTGTCGCTCTCAACCTTGTCAAATAACATTGTCGATTTCATACCGTTGCGGTAATAGTATAGCGCCTTTACTCCGCTTGGGTATCTCAGTAGTGAGTCGCAAGCCAACACGTCATTGAGTGTCCAGCCATTTTCGATGTAGTGCCTCTTGTACCATTTGGCATAGAGTCTCTGCTCCTCACCGAGTGTGGCCAAAGAGTCTATCTTTGCGCGAAAATCATCAATGTACGCAGTGTAGATAGTTTGCAATGAATCAATATTGAAATAGGCGTTTGCGAAAAAGTCAGGAACACTCTCTGGGTTGTTTGAAAAACGTTTGTAAATAGATTTTGTCATAGCGTCATTGACAATGAAATTCAACGAGTATGACGTCTTCGAATGAATAGCGCGCTCATCCTCCCAAGGGAGGTTGTACAAGCGAGTATTGTCCTCCGAAATAATACTTTTCAAATAGGGCCTGCCGTTTTCGTTGTAGGTAATAGATACTGTGTCACCACCTTTTAGAAGCCACATCGCTTTGTCGCGGCCATTTACCTTGTGCCAAAGCTCTGCGTATCCGTCAAATGTGGGGATGGTGAGCGTGTCGTTGCCGATGCTCTTGGGAATGTATCTTACATTAAGTGTGTCGCTGTTGATATAGTTAATAGTCTCCTCTGGAAAGACGGTTGAGCCTATAAGCATATCTTTCGATTGGTCGGGCGCGTTGGTGAAGATTATCGTCACCTTACTCTTGTCTACGGGGAATGTTGTAGGTTGCGTCGGTTTGCAACCTATCGCGACAAATAGCGCGATAAGAAATGCGATGAATTTCATAAAAGTTAGGTTTAGAGTGGAGTCTTTAGTTTTATAAACTTACAACAAAGTTAGTGAAAAACCATAAACAAAGCTAACTTCTATAGTTGAAATATCGAATTTGGGAAAAAGAAAAACGCCAACCCGAAAAGGTTGGCGTTTTTCTTTATTCATCATAACTTGAATTATCCCAGCAGTGCGTACACAAATCCTCCTTCGGCAATCCAATCGCCTCTACCAAGTCGTCCAGACGCTGAAACTTGAGCGATGTGAGCTGCAGGTGGCGGCACATAATCTCCACCATCTCCTTGTGCTTCTCCGAGTCGGGGTTAGCGTACTCCGCGAATACTGAATCGGGGATATTATCCATTCCGCCCTCCATATCGCGAATCACACGACGTGCATAGAGGTCGTATGTGCTGCGCGATGTCGAGAAGTTGAGGAATCGGCAGGGGAAAATCAGCGGCGGACACGCAATACGCATATGAATCTCCTTAACGCCTGCGTCCAGCAACTTTACAACATTATCCTTGAGCTGTGTACCGCGAACGATACTATCGTCCATAAATACAACCTTCTGGTCGCGTGTGAACTTGCTGTTGGGCAGCAGCTTCATCTTCGCCACGAGGTCGCGCATCTTCTGATTCTGCGGCATAAAGCTGCGTGGCCACGTGGGCGTGTACTTCACAAAAGGACGCTTGTAGGGTATGCCCTTCTCGTTCGAGTAACCTACGGCGTGACCTACACCCGAGTCGGGAATACCTGCAGCGAAGTCAGGCTCTATGTCGTTGTCGCGCTTTGCCATAGCAGCACCACAACGATAGCGGCTATCCTCCACATTGATACCCTCATACCACGCCGAGGGATAACCATAATATACCCACAAGAATGAACACATCTGCTTACGTTTGCCCGGAGGTGTAATCTGTCGTACGCCATCGGCTGTAATCTGCACGACCTCGCCCGGACCTAAATCGCGTACGTAGTCGTAGCCGAGGTTGTCGAAACTCGAACTCTCGCTGGCACAAACGTAACCCTTGTCGTTCTTACCAATGATTATAGGTGTACGACCAAAACGGTCGCGTGCGGCATATATGGCGTGGTCGGTCAGCACAAGCATCGAGCACGAACCCTTAATCTTCTTCTGTACAATCTCGATACCGTCCTTTATAGACTTACCCTGTCCGATGAGTATGGCGATAAGCTCCGTAGCGTTAATATCCGAACCCGACAGCTCGGCAAAATGGTGACGCTGCTCCAAAAGCTCTTCTGTAAGTTCTTTGATGTTGTCAATGCGCGCGACCGTAACAACCGCGTAGCGGCCCACGTGCGAGGTGATGGTTATAGGTTGCGATTCGCAATCGGATATTACACCGATACCCATATTAGCATCTTCGAATCGGGGCAACTCGCTCTCAAACTTGTTGCGGAAATAACCGTCCTCTAAAGAGTGGATTGAGCGTATGAATTTACCATTCTTGACAAAGGCCATACCAGCTCGCTTTGTACCGAGGTGCGAGTGATAGTCGGTACCGTAGAATACCTCGTTAACGCATTCGTTGCGCGAAACACAACCGAAAAAACCTGACATAAAAGAGTCTTTATTTAATGAAACAATCGCACGAGAGAGCGTATTTCGGCTCGGTAAATCTCCTGCGCAAGCGCAAAGATAAGAAAAAAGTAATTTTTCAGCACCACATCGAGCTATTTTTTGGCCGAAAAAATCCATTCGGCCCTCCGTCTTGGTCAAAACGTTTCGGCAATACTTTGTATTTATAGCGTAAAATTCATATCTTTGCTAAAACCTTTAATTGCGATAACCTAAAACTGTTTATAATATGAAAACATCATTTCTGACCCTTTTTGCCGCGCTCTTTTTCGCAACGGCAGCCTTTGCGCAACCTGCAAATGTTCAAGTAAAAAAGTATGGTGCAGAGCCTCTGCGTTTCTCATCTGTCGAGGAGTGGGAGAGTGTGCATCGCCCCGTGATTTATGACTTTTTCCAGCGCGAGGTATATGGTTATATGCCTACACGTCAGGTGCCGATGAGCTATAAGGAGCTTTGTAGCGGCCCTGCTTTGGGTGGCAAGGCTATCCGCAAGCAGGTATCTATCCGCTTGGAGGGTATGTCAACGCCTATCCTTGTGCTGATGTATATGCCAGCCAATGCCGATGGCCCTGTGCCTGCGTTCCTCGGTATGAACTTCAAGGGTAACCATCAGATTGTTGATGACCCTGCAATCATCATCTCTGAAAATGCTCCCAAAGGCGAGGAGCTGGGTGAGGACCCTACACGCGGTGCTGCCGCAAGCCGCTGGCCGCTTGATATGATTATCGATGCGGGCTATGCTGTTGTAACAATCTATCGTGGCGATGTTGATCCCGACTTTGACGATGGCTTCAAGAATGGTATCCACCCCGCATTTTATGCTAAAGGCCAAACTCAGCCCGAGGCGCACGAGTGGGGTACAATCGGAGCTTGGGCGTGGAGCCTCAGCCGCGTAATGGACTACCTCGAAACAGATCCTGCCATCGATACCAAGAAGGTTGCCGTTATCGGCCACTCGCGTCTTGGCAAGACATCGCTGTGGGCAGGTGCTACCGACCCCCGCTTTGCGATTGTTATCTCTAACGATTCGGGTTGCGGTGGTGCTGCACTCTCAATGCGCAAGCACGGCGAGACTGTGGGTGTAATCAATAAATCATTCCCCCACTGGTTTTGCGACAACTATAATAAATATAGTAATAACGAGGAGGCACTCTTTGTTGACCAGCAGGGACTTATTGCCCTTATTGCTCCGCGTCCCGTATATGTTGCCAGCGCAACACTCGACGATTGGGCTGACCCCGAGGGCGAGTTCCTCTCTGCTGTTGCCGCTTCGCCCGTGTATGAACTTTATGGCCTCAAGGGTTTGACAAGCAAGAAGATGCCCAAACCTGATTCTCCTTTGCAGGGTGGCCACGTGGCTTATCACTTGCGTACAGGAAAGCACGATATTAATAGTTACGATTGGGAGCAGTATATTAAATTTGCCAACTTCCACTTTGGGAGATAAATTGGTCTTGTTGGCTCTTTTGGCGTCTGGCTCGGCCTCGAGTTCCTCACATACTTCTTGTATGCTGCGGACTTTCGGCCTTCGTCCAGCCTCAAAATAACCTAACAATACGCAATTTATCGGTTTTGTAAACAGAAAATTTTACAAGGGTGCCATCTTCGGGTGGCACCCTTTTGCTTTGTGGGGCCATCTTGGTGAAAAAAATCGGCATAATATCTGTTTTTATGCCCTAAAATTACGGCTGGTTATAATTTGTAAGTCAAAGGCTCGTTTTTTGTAAAGGATTACTATGAATATTTGGTTTATAATGCAAAAAGCTGAATAAAAAGGCGATAAAATAGTACTTCATTATGTGATTTATATGCAGTGAATATATGCAAAAAAGTCAATAATAGGGAATAAATATGCAGAAAGTAGCGACTTTTATGGATAAAAACCTTGTATTTATAATATTTTTTAGTAAATTTGCAACAAAACTAATAAACTAAAACTCTACGATTATGAATACGTCAGTTAAAGAGTATGTTGAGCAATTTATGGCCGACATCGTAGCAAAGAATCCCAATGAGCCCGAGTTCCACCAGGCAGTCCGCGAGGTTGTGGAGAGTGTTGCTCCCTATATAATTGAGAATCCCCAGTTGATTAAGATGAAGGTTTTGGAGCGCATCGCCGAGCCCGAGCGTGTGATTATGTTCCGTGTGCCTTGGGTTACTGATAACGGTGAGGTGATGATTAACAAGGGCTACCGCGTGCAGATGAATAGCGCAATTGGTCCTTACAAGGGCGGTATTCGTTTCCACTCGAGCGTAAACCTTAGCATCTTGAAGTTCCTCGCATTCGAGCAGACCTTCAAAAATTCACTTACCACATTGCCTATGGGTGGTGGTAAGGGTGGTTCTGACTTCAACCCCAAGGGTAAGTCTGATATGGAGATTATGCGCTTCTGCCAGAGCTTCGTTACAGAGCTCTATCGTCACATTGGTCCCGATACGGACGTTCCCGCTGGTGATATCGGCGTAGGTGGCCGCGAGGTTGGTTATATGTTCGGTCAGTACAAGCGTTTGCAGAACGAATTTACAGGTACATACACAGGTAAAGGTATCACCTTCGGTGGCTCTATTATGCGTCCCGAGGCTACAGGCTATGGTGCTTGCTACTTCGGTCAGGCTATGCTTGCGACAAAGGGCGATTCTTACGCCGGTAAGGTTGTCGCTATCTCTGGCTCGGGTAATGTGGCACAGTTTGCTGCAGAGAAGGCTCTCTCGCTCGGTGCGAAGGTTGTTACAATGTCAGACTCTAACGGTTATATCTACGATCCCGATGGTATCGACGAGGATAAGTTGCAGTATATCTTCGAGTTGAAGAATATGTTGCGTGGCCGTATCCGCGAGTATGCCGTGAAGTATCCTTCGGCACAGTACTTCGAGGGCGAGCGTCCTTGGAGCGAGGAGTGCGACATCGCTATGCCTTGCGCAACGCAGAATGAGCTTAATGGCGAGGAGGCTGCAAAGTTGGTTGCTAATGGCTGTATGTGTGTTGTTGAGGGTGCTAATATGCCCACAACTCCCGAGGCTATCGAGATATTCCAGAAGGCTAAGATTCTCTACTCGCCCGGTAAGGCTTCAAATGCGGGTGGTGTAGCAACATCTGGTTTGGAGATGACACAGAACTCTATGCGTCTGAAGTGGAGCGCCGAGGAGGTTGATGCTAAGCTTCAGCAGATTATGAAGAAGATTCACGCCGTATGTGTTGAGTATGGTACCGAGCCCGATGGTTACGTTAACTACGTTAAGGGTGCAAATATCGCAGGCTTTATGACTGTGGCCGAGGCGATGTTGGCGCAGGGTATCGTATAATGCTTGCAGGTTTAGGTTAAATGAGAAAATAAGTATTTTTAGTCGCGGTATCTAAGGGTTAGGGATACCGCGATTTTTTTGTGTTTATGGAAAATGTGGTTATCTTTGGGTGATAAAACTTTTTGCCAATGAAACAGAGCTGGAAACCTGGTACGATGATATATCCCCTGCCTGCGGTGCTTATTAGCTGCGGCGAGAGCGAGCAGGAGTATAATCTCTTTACCGTCGCGTGGACGGGTACGGTTTGTACCAATCCGCCAATGTGTTATATCTCCGTGCGCCCCGAGCGCCACTCGTATGAGATTATTAAACGTACGGGAGAGTTTGTTATAAATCTTACTACGGCCTCTTTGGCGCGTGCTACCGATTGGTGTGGCGTGCGTTCGGGCCGCGACTACGATAAATTCTCGGAGATGGGCCTCACGGCCGAGGCGGCAGCCGTTGTGAAAGCGCCCATTGTGGCTGAATCTCCCGTTTCGATAGAGTGCCGCGTGAAGCAGATTGTGCCACTCGGCTCGCACGATATGTTTATCGCCGATGTTGTAAATGTTTTAGTTGACGAGGAGTATATTAACCCCGAGACGGGCAAGCTGGAGTTGGAGCGCGCCGATATGATAGCATATAGCCACGGTGAGTACTTCCGTTTGGGTAAGGCTATCGGCCATTTTGGCTGGTCGGTACGCAAAAAGAAGAAGACGCATAAGCCTCGCGTGAAACGAGGATAGTGGGCGGCGTGGTGGCATTTGTGGCTGTCGTCTGCGATTTTAATAATAAAACAGACCTTTAGAGTTCATTTAATGGCTTTTAAGGTCTGTTTTTGTTTGTTGGGCGGTTAATTTTTACTACTTTTGCAATAATTTAGTGGGTGTTGTGTCGTTAACTAAATTGGAAAATGAGTTTTGAAAAAGTAAAACCACAAAATAGAATGAAAAAGTTAATTACATTATTGTTGTTGCTTGCAGCTTTTGTTGTGCCCGCTGCGGCACAAAGCCAGCAGGACCTTATCAATGCGTACCGCAATGGTACCCTTACGCAGTCGCAGATTGATAATCTTAAAAAACAGCACGAGTCAAGCACTAAAAATGTACGTCGTACTCGTGAGACAAATGTTGATGCGGGAAAACGAGAAGTAGTAGAGCAAACGTCAGAGGAGTTGACCGATATGCCAGTAGACCCTCAACAGGGAATGGTTATCGGTCAAAATGAAGTAGCCTCTTCTATAGAGCAATCTAATGCTGTTCCTCGTATTTTTGGACATGATTTATTTACAAATAGTCGTTTGACCTTTGAGCCTAACCTCAGCATTGCTACTCCCGATAACTATGTTCTCGGTGCGGGCGATGAGGTTATTATCGACGTGTGGGGTGATGCGCAGAGCAGCGAGGCTTATACCGTATCTCCCGATGGTAAGATTTACGTTCCCAATGTAGGCCCTATTACATTGTCAGGCCTTACTATGGCGGAGGCTACACGTCGTGTGCGTAGTTCATTGGTTGCTATCTATGAGGGCCTTTATGATGGCTCGGTGCAGATGAAACTCTCGCTGGGCAGTATTCGCAGTATTCAGGTGAATGTTATGGGTGAGGTTGGTCATCAGGGTACATATACCTTGCCTTCGCTTGCGACACTTTTCCACGCATTGCACGTGTCGGGTGGTGTGAACGACCTCGGTACATTGCGTAGCATTAAGCTATATCGTTCGGGTAAGCTCTACTCGGAGGTGGATGTTTACGACTATATCCTCAATGGCAAGAGTGAGAGCGATATCGCTTTGCGCGATGGCGACTTGATTTCGGTTATGGCCTACGGTAAGTTGGTTGAGGTGTCAGGCGAGGTTAAGCGTCCGATGTTCTATGAGATGCGTAACGGAGAGAGTGTTGCCGATGTTATCAATTTTGCGGGTGGCTTTACTAATGAGGCTAATAGCGGTGTCGTAAGTGTAACGCGCCGTCAGGGTGGCAAATATCAGTCATTTACAGTTAATCAGCCTGATTTCGAAAAGTTTGTGGTAGAGGATGGCGATGTTATTTCAGTTGGAGGTAGCATCGAGCGTTACGAAAACCGCGTTGAGATTAAGGGCGCTGTTTACCGTGAGGGATTCTATGCTATCAACGAGCAGACTCGAACATTGAAGCAGCTTATTGCACGTGCTGATGGTTTGCGTGAGGATGCCTTTATGTCGCGCGCTGTGCTCTATCGAGAGAAGCCCGACTGGACTATGGAGGCGAAGTCTATTGACCTCGCGGGTTTGATGGCTGGCCGCGTAGCGGATATTGCACTCCGTGCTAACGATATTTTGCTTATCGCCTCTGTGTCGGATATGCAGGAGGATTACAACGTAACAATCTTTGGTTCGGTGAGCCGTCCTGATACATATCCTTATGCAGAGAATATGACCGTTGAGGATTTGTTGGTTGCAGCCGGCGGTTTGTTGGAGTCGGCCTCTACGGCAAATGTTACTGTTACACGTCGTATGAAGGACTCAAAGAGTATGAACGTTAGCGAGCAGTTGTTCGAGACATTTACCATCGATGTTAACGAGAATCTCTCGGTCGATGGCGCAGGTTTTGTACTCCAGCCCTTCGATCAGGTGTTTGTTCGTCGTTCACCCGTCTATATTACGCAGAGTAGCGTTACTGTAAATGGTGAAGTAGCCTTCGAGGGTAACTACCCGCTTTCACACCGTAATATGCGTATCTCGGAGGTCGTGGCTGCCGCAGGAGGCGCTAATCCCGGAGCATTTATTGAGGGTGCATATTTGTTGCGCCAGATGACAGATGAGGAGCGTCAGCAGTCTCGAGCATTGAAGGATTTGATTGACAATCAGGCAGGTAATCAGCGAGACTCTTTGAGTCAAGAGAATTTGACACTTGACTACACCTATACCGTAGGTATTGATCTTGAGAGTGCGCTTGCAAATCCCGGATCTGATGCTGATATAGTATTACGAAATGGCGATGTTGTTACAATTCCTCAGTACAATGCAACTGTAAAGGTTATGGGTTCAGTCCTTTATCCTAACTCAGTAACCTATCAGCCGGGTAAGAATTTGAAGTATTACGCTAAGGCGGCAGGTGGTTTTGATAATAATGCTCGCAGAAGTCGTGCTTTTGTGATTTATATGAACGGTATGGTTGCATCGGGTATGTCGGCAGAGGTACGTCCCGGATGTATTATAATTATTCCGAGCAAGTCTTATCGAGAGCCAGTTAAGTGGAATGAAGTGATAAGTATGTTGTCTTCAACTGCATCTGTATCAGCAGTAGTATTGTCTGCTATTAACCTTGCAACAAAATAAAAGTGTAAGTTATGGAACAGTATCAGAATCAATATAATAATCAGATAGAGGAGCAGGAGATTGATTTGGTGGAGCTAGCCCAGCGAATGTGGCTCAACAAAGGCTTCATCATCAAGGTTACGAGCGTATTTGTAGTCTTGGGCTTGTTGGTCGCGCTCTTTAGCTCAAAGGTATTTACTGCCTCGTGTGATGTGGTGCCGCAGGTTTCAAATAAGACAAGTTCATCGCAGATGAGATCGCTTGCGGCTATGGCAGGTATCAATATTGGCCAGACCCAAGATGCAAGGTCATTATCTCCTTATGTGTATGAGAATATTATGAAAAGTACGGCTTTTCATAAGGATTTGATGCAGACAATGATAGATACCGAGAAGACAGATCATCCTATCAGCTTTTATGAGTATTGTACCAGCGAGGAGTTAAATAAGCCAAGTATATTCGATTACGTGTTAAAATATACTATAGGACTGCCTGGCGTAATTTTGGGTGCTATTCGAGGTGAGCAACCTGAATTGGATTATGGTAATATCGCAGATACTAATAGTAAGTCATCAATCCAGACTCTATCAAAGAAAGAGTATAATTGCATAATGGCACTTAAAGGATGTGTTGGTATTACTCTCGACGATAAGAAGGGATATGTTACCATTACTGCCAATATGCCCGAAGCTTTAGCTGCCGCACAGATGGCGCAGGCTACCGTTACTCTTTTGCAGAAGTATATCACTGAGTTTAAGATTGAAAAGGTGCAGTCGAATCTCGATTTCGTTCAGGAGCGATATGATGAGGCAAAGCATAATTTTGAGGATATACAGGCGCGTCGTGCAAAGTTCCGTGATGCAAATATGAATACATCACGCTATTCGGCTCGTACCGAGTTGGAGAAGTTGGATGCAGAGTATACATTGGCGATGAATCTTTATGGTGAGTTGGCCAGTCAGCTGGAGCAGGCTAAAATTAGCGTTAAGGAGACAGTTCCCGTATTGACTATAATCAACCCTGTGACAGTTCCCTTTAAGAAGAGTAAGCCTCAACGTCCGATGATACTCTTTGCATTTACCTTCTTGGGAGTGGCTGCAGGTGCTGGAGGCGTGTTGATATTGCCGACCGTTGCGCAGATTCTGGGCAATGATAAATTGAAGCGATTTATCAAGGAGCTCCCCAATAAAGAGGAGGCTGCAACGGAGGCGTAGGTAGCATTTGCCAGTGAAGATGCTGAAAAATTAGGTTAGGTTTAAAGAGAAAAGTTATGCCCAAAATATCGGAACGTGCGGTCGAAATGCCCGCGTCACCCATCAGAAAGTTGGTGCCTTTGGCCGATGCTGCCAAGCAGCGAGGTGTGAAGATTTACCACCTCAATATCGGTCAGCCCGATCTGCCTACACCGCAGGAGGGTTTGGATGCGCTGAAGAAGATTGACCGTAAGGTGCTGGAGTATAGTCCCAGCGATGGCTACCTCTCTTTGAGAGAGAAGTTGGTCGGATATTACGATCAATACCAGATTAAGCTCTCGGCCGATGATATTATCATCACTACGGGAGGCTCGGAGGCTGTTCTGTTTGCCTTTATGTCGTGCCTTAATCCCGGTGATGAGATTATCGTTCCCGAGCCCGCCTATGCCAACTATATGGCTTTTGCTATCTCGGCGGGTGCGGTGATTCGTACCGTCTCTACCTCTATTGAGGAGGGCTTTGCATTGCCCAAGGTGGAGCAGTTTGAGGAGCTTATCAACGAGCGTACGCGCGGTATTTTGATTTGTAACCCCAACAACCCTACGGGCTACCTCTACACTCGTAAGGAGATGAATCGCATTCGCGACTTGGTTAAGAAATACGATTTGTTCCTCTTCTCGGATGAGGTGTACCGCGAGTTTATCTATACAGGCTCGCCTTATATCTCGGCTTGCCACTTGGAGGGTATTGAGCAGAATGTGGTGCTGATTGATTCAGTGTCAAAGCGTTACTCGGAGTGCGGTATCCGTATCGGCGCGCTCATTACCAAGAATCACGAGTTGCGCAAGGCGGTGATGAAGTTCTGTCAGGCGCGTTTGAGCCCGCCACTTATTGGTCAGATTGTTGCCGAGGCGTCGTTGGATGCGGCGCGTAAATATATGATTCGCACCTACGAGGAGTATATCGAGCGCCGTAACTGCTTGATTGACGGTCTAAATAAGATTCCCGGAGTCTATTCGCCAATCCCTATGGGCGCGTTCTATACCGTGGCACGTCTTCCTATCGACGATAGCGATAAGTTCTGCGCGTGGTGCTTGTCGGAGTTTGAATATGAGGGCGAAACCGTGATGATGGCTCCCGCATCGGGCTTCTATACCGACCCCTCAAAGGGCCGCAACGAGGTGCGTATTGCCTATGTCCTGAAGAAAGAGGATTTGCGCCGAGCGCTATTTATTCTCGGTAAGGCATTGGAGGCATATCCCGGCAGAGTACAGTAAGGAGTTGCCTAAAAGGCTTTTGTAATATTTATTAGGTTGCTTAACAATTTTGTTGGGCAACCTTTTCTGCTTTTATTGGCCTGCGCTCCGAAAAGAGAGGCAAGGTTGTTGATTTTTACACGAAAAATACCTAACTTTGTGTATAACACTTGTCGTGTGCGCAATAAGCTTTGGCTTTAGGCGTTTATCATTCGTAACTTAAAACTTCTAATTATATGGAAAAATTTATTCTTTCGCTCGATCAGGGCACCAGCAGCTCGCGAGCCATCGTCTTCGATCATAAGGGCCAGATTCGCTCTGTGGCACAGCGTGAGTTCACGCAGTACTTCCCCAAGTCGGGTTGGGTAGAGCATAACCCCCACGAGATATGGTCATCGCAGGCATCGGTTATTGCCGAGGCTATCACCTCTATCGATATCAATGGCCTTGACATCGCGGCCATCGGTATTACCAACCAGCGCGAGACAACCATCGTGTGGGATAGCGAAACAGAGGAGCCTATCTACAACGCCATCGTATGGCAGGATCGCCGTACATCGGAGTATTGTGATGAGTTGAAAGCTGCGGGCCACACCGAGTTTATCCGTTCGCGTACGGGCCTTATCATCGATGCGTATTTCAGCGCAACCAAGATTAAGTGGATTTTGGATAACGTCCCCGGCGCACGCGAGCGTGCCGAGAAGGGTAAGCTGATGTTCGGAACGGTTGATACGTGGCTCATCTGGCGCTTGACTCGTGGCGAGGTGCACGTAACTGACGTAAGTAACGCTTCGCGTACGATGCTCTTCAATATCCACACCTTGCAGTGGGACGAGGAGTTGCTTCGCTTGTTCGATATTCCTCTTTCGATGATGCCCGAGGTGCGCTCATCAAGCGAGGTTTATGGCCATACGAAATCTACAATCTTTGCTCATAAGGTACCCATCGCAGGTATCGCGGGCGACCAGCAGGCTGCTCTGTTTGGTCAGATGTGTGTAGAGCCGGGTGCGGTGAAGAATACATACGGCACGGGTTGCTTCCTTTTGATGAATAGCGGCGAGAAGCCTATCGACTCAAAGAATAATCTCTTGACTACCGTTGCGTGGAAGATTGGCGATAAGGTGAATTACGCCCTCGAGGGTAGTATCTTCGTGGGCGGCTCTGTTGTTCAGTGGCTGCGCGATGGTTTGGGTATCATCCGCTCGTCAAGCGAGGTAGAGGCTCTGGCTGCCTCTGTGCCCGATACTGCTGGCGTATATTTTGTTCCTGCCTTGACAGGTTTGGCGGCTCCCTACTGGGATCAGTATGCACGTGGTAGCATCAGCGGCATTAGCCGAGGTACTACAGCGGCACATATCGCTCGCGCAGCACTGGAGGGTATCGCTTACCAAACTTTGGATATCGTGGACGCTATGCAGCGTGACTCGGGCATTGAGCTTTGCGAGCTTAAGGTCGATGGTGGTGCGGCACGCAATAACCTGTTGATGCAGTTCCAGTCGGATTTGCTCGATACACGCGTTATCCGTCCTCAGGTTACCGAGACTACAGCTTTGGGTGCGGCTTACTTGGCAGGCTTGGCCGTAGGTTATTGGGATAGCATTGACGACATCAAGCAGCAGTGGCAGGCCGAGCACGTCTTTGAGCCTACCGAGGAGCGCGACTCTATCAACAAGGCTGTTGCGGGCTGGCACGATGCAGTACGCCGCGTGTTGAAGAATAATTAGAAACTACTAATACAAAAACATATGGAAACTCCTTTTTTTACACAATGTTTGTTTGAGTTTGTCGGTACGTTGGTGCTGATTCTCTTGGGTGATGGCGTCGTTGCAAACAACACCCTGAAAGGTACTAAAGGTAATAACGGCGGTTGGATTGTGATTACCATCGCGTGGGGCTTGGCCGTGATGTGTGGCGTGCTGATTGCAGGTCCATACTCTGGCGCACACCTCAGCCCTGCCGTAACGTTGGGCTTCGCCGTTGCAGGCGCATTCCCTTGGGCGCACGTGGCTGGTTATATCGTTGCGCAGATGCTCGGTGCATTCTGTGGCGCTACGCTGGTTTACCTTTTCTATAAGGATCACTTCGATATTACCGACGATAAGACTACAAAGCTCGGAATCTTCTGTACTATCCCTGCTATTGAGAATAAGAGCCGTAACTTCTTCTGTGAGGTTGTCGCTACTATGTTGCTTATCTTCGTTATTTTGGCTATCGGTAATACCGAGAATACCCCCGAGGTAGGTATGGGTGGCTTGGGTAGCTTCCCCACAGCTATGCTTATTATGGTTGTAGGTATGTCACTCGGCGGTACAACGGGTTACGCTTTGAACCCCGCACGTGACCTCGGTCCCCGTATCGCACACGCTATTCTTCCCATCAAGGGTAAGGGTGACAGCGGCTGGGGCTATAGCTGGGTACCCGCTTTCGGCCCGTTGGTAGGTGCAGCGTTGGCGGCGGTAGCGTATATGGCTGTATATAACTTCTAATACGACTTCTTTAAGAGTCACAATGAAACAACAAAGGCTGTCCCACTCGGACAGCCTTTGTTGTTTTTGTGCGGGAGGAGTTGAACAATCAGAGATTTTTTTTGAAAAATTTTCACTCGATCCAAACCTTTCCGGACACACGCCCCCCTATACTTTCAATGAAGCGAGTAAAGGAGCTTGACGCAATGGCGAAATAACCGCATTTGATACGGAAAACGATAGCCGCACTCCTGAGGCGAGGGGTGCGGCTAATGTTATACGAAACGTGTGTGGATAATAGGTATTACTCTGTCGGCGGCACGTCGAATTCGATTTGATCGATGGAGAGTACCGTAACGTTGTTTGGAGTAGTGCATTCGGCACTGAGCAGACGACCTTCGCTCTTCGAGAATCTGGCAACTATCTCCACCTTGTCGCTCCTATCGCTGACAATAATCGTGTCACCTTCCTCGCGGAATTTCAGTAACAAGCCCATTGCGGCGGCATACGGTTTCAATTTTTCGAGTGAGGCTAATGGCGTGAGATCGATACCTTTGTCTGGTCGTTCGAGAACTAACAGCCCATTTTGATAGCGGCGATAGGTCTGACCGTCATAGAGTTCCATACTACGTTCATCGTCCTGCCATTTGATCGCCATTTTGACCTTCGAGCCCTCTTTGCGAATCTCGACCGTTCCCTGCATTGGAGCGTCATCGGGATCAACTATCTCGTAAAGTTCGTGCGAGCTAGTGCTCTTGGCGACCCTTGCAGTGAAATGGACGAGGTAGCTGTCGGCTTCGGCAAGGCGCATTATTGCCTGCTCCACCACCTCGCGGGCGGTGCTTGTCTGTACGCTGCTGTAACCGATGATGATAGCTAACGCGACCATAGCGGCAATAGATCCGATGCGGACAGCGCCCCAAAGCTGACGGTAGCGCGGTACAGGGGCTTTAAATTTGAGGTTGGTTGAGGGGGCGAATCGCGGTGTGAGCAGATTCATTACTCGTTCGTCCGAAAAGTTGTCTAAATTGTTGGTTTTCATGGTGTTTTCTGTTTTTGCTGATTAAATTAATCCTTGCTCCTCGAGTGCGTTGCGCAGTTTGTCAATGCCGTAGCGAAAGCGCGATTTGGCTGTCGTGAGAGGGATGTCGCAGATCGAGGCAATCTCGTCAAATTGGCGACTTCCGTAGATTCGTAAGCGGATTACTTCGCTCTGCTCCTCAGGGAGTTGCGCCATCAGTCGCTCGATCAATCGAAACTCCTCGTCGAAGTCGGTTGGCGTAAGGTCGTCGCTACTCAATGTATTGAGTAATTCGGATGGCACAAATTGATGACGCGAGCGCAGACGCGATGCGCAACTGTTTGACAATGAGCGATAGACGTAGCCTTGCAGATCGTCAATCTCGGCGAGCCGCGAGCTTTGTTTCGATAGCCTTACATATAAATCTTGAATCGCATCTTCTGTCTCGGCTACTGATCCCAACCGATAGCAGGCATAGCGAAACAGATGGTCGCGCTCGGATTGCATCAGCTCGGCGAGGCGGTGTAGTTGATCTTTTTCAGTAGTTTGTTTCATAATTTGTTAGCATTTGTTAGGAAAGCGCTTCCGAATATATAACGCACAAATATCAAAAAAGACTTAAACCGGCGTACATTTTCAATAAAAAAGGTTGCTCCTCAAAAGTAAACGCAAAAAATCGTGGGGAATAGGTTTGAATTTTATTCAAACCTATTCCTATTTTCAGCCCCAAAATGATGGGCGAACATAGGTTAAACTCTCGTTTTTCGCAATAACAAAGGCTGCCCAAACGGACAGCCTTTGTTATTGTAATGAATGTAATATTAGAAATAGAATCCCAAACCTAATTGGATTGTGTTTATGCGGTTTGTTCCTGTCGAGTAGCCCAACACCTCGCTCTTTTTGAATGAGCCGTTGTAGCGTGCCGAGATGCCAATCTTCCATATCTCAACCTCGACGCCTGCCGCGTAGCCGATGGTGGGGCGTTTGATGTTCCACTGCATACCCTCGGTAGTGCCCTTGGTGTCAGTCATTACGCAGAACGAGGGACCTGCCTGCAAGGCTACGATGCCCAACAATTTATACTGCAATAGGACGGGGATATCTAACTTGCTGAGTTTGAACTTGTCGGCAATCTCTGCGCTATCAACATTGAATTTGTTGTGCGAGTAAATCACCTCGGGACGAACACCCAAGTTACCCCAGCTCAAGTCGCCCTGCACGCCTGCAAACCAACCCGAATTTGACTTTATATCGAGGTTTTTGATGTCGTTCTTGATGTCGTTTGACTGATAATCAAAGCCAGCCTTAACACCGAATCGGAATTTTGGTAACAATCCTGCCGAAGCCTGCGATGTGATGCAAATCGCAGCCAATATCAATAATAGTCGTTTCATAGGTTGCACTTTTTGTTGGTTAGTATTCATTTGCTTGTACGAGAATACAATCCCTCTCCCTCATTATTCACTCTTAACGCTTTGCTTCCTTTGCGCCTTTGGCTCCCGAGATTGAGTAGTTGAAGATATTCTCCTTATAGCTGGTGGTCTTGAATGACGAGTCGCGCTTGCGTTCAAAGGCGATGTCAATCAATCGCTGCGTAAGCTCGGTAAACGAAATACCTGTGGCCTCCCATAAATAGAACGATAAAGAGCCCGGAATAGTATTTATCTCGTTAACATAAATATTCTGCGTAGCCTCGTCGATCATAAAGTCGATGCGTGACACGCCGTCGCAGTTCAACGCCTTGAAGGTCTCAACGGCTGTCGTGCGGATAAATGCAGTCTGCTCCTCGGGCAGACGGGCTGGAATCTCACGAACGGTAGAGTGCATACCGCGTGACTCCTTCACACCACCCTTTGTTCCGCCTTTCGCGCCACCACCGAGATATTTATCCTCATAACTCAAAATCTCACCACTACGAATCGGTGCTTCGCAAACCGACGCCTCGCACTCGTAGTAGTTACCCAGCACCGAGCAGTTAATCTCCTTGAGCTGCTCAACCAACTTCTCGACGATGATACGCTTCGAGTATGTGATGGCATTCTCAACAGCCTCTGTGAGCTCCTCGCGGTTGTGTACAGCCTTGATACCCACGCTTGAGCCAGAGTCGGCAGGCTTCACAATCATAGGGTAGGGGAGTTTTGCCTCCACGCGCTCCACAACGCTCTGCTGCGCATCAAACCACTCCTTGTCCGAGAACCACGAATAGTCAATTACGGGGATACCGCACGCCGAGAGAATCATCTTCATCGTAATCTTATCCATACCGTTTGCCGATGCCAACACGTTGCAACCAGCATAGGGGATACCCGTCATCTCGATTGTGCCCTGGAATGAGCCGTCCTCGCAGTTTGTGCCGTGCAGGGCGGGAAGGATTACATCCAACGTAGCTGCTACGTCGCTACCAAACAGAGGCTTACGCACCTTGTAGAGGTGGTTGTCGCCATAGATGGGACGCAGGTAAACCAGCTCACACGCAGCATAGAGCTTGTCAAGATTCTTGTAGTTGGCGCTGTTGCGCAACTCTGCGCCTGTGTACCAAGCGCCCTCCTTTGAGATGTATATGGGCGTGATGTCGTACTTTGTAGTGTCAATGGCCTCCATAGCCTGAATTGCTGTGAGTACCGAGATTTCGTTCTCCACCGAACGGCCTCCGAAGATTA
>JAZRLD010000090.1:0-5080 GCA_045646685.1 Alistipes sp.
AGTTCCTTTTCTTGTTTGACGAATCTGCCGATAAGTCAAGGTGTGGGGCTCCGGAGTTCGCAATCGTCCAACGGTGCGCGCGGCACACCCCTTGCGGGGTTAAGGCCTGATTTTGAGAAACCGAGAGTTTACCCAATGTAATAAGTGTTCAGTTTCGCAAAGCTATAAGGAAATCTATGCGGGTAGATTTATCTATGTAAAGAACGTTTTTCGAGAGTTTTCCTTTGTCTTTTTCCCTCTTCTCTTCGTGGCTCTTCTCTTCGTGGCTTGGTTTGCCCCTTCCTCTTCTTTCTTCGAGGCTCGTCTCGCCCCCTCTTACTTTAGACGGTTTAGGTGCTTGTCCAATCGCTGTGACAGGGCATCCAAAGCCTGCGTATCTTCATCGCTCATTTCGCTCTGGCGCGCGATGGAGATGTTGTTGATGCAGAGCTGCAGAGCCGCTATGGCCAAACAATCCTGTACGGAGAAGTTATCTCCAAAAGCCTTTTGCCACTTGTTGACGCTGGCGTTCACCTCACGTTCGGCCATACGATATATCTCCTCCTTCTCGGGGGCTATCTCCAAGCCGTAGGCCTTGCCTGCAAGGCGTAGGTGTATCTTCTGCGTTGTCTTCTCCAGCTTCGCCATCGTCGTGTGGATTTATTCGTCGTCCTATTCGTTTGATGCTTTCGTCAGTAGCGCTATGCACTTGTCAACCTCCCGCAATAACAGGTTGATGCGTGCGCGCGATTTTGCTTTGTCCGTAGCATTACCACCCAAACTCTCTGCCAAGCGCAGACGTTGCACCTCGGCTTTCAACTCACGGATCTGCTCCTCCTGCTCGCGCATTTGGCCCTTCAACTCATCGCGCTCCTTGCACACAGAGGCGTAGTCAGCCTCCAGCTTTTCGTGCTGAGCAATCACTCGCTCGGCCTGTGCCTGAATGTGAGTTATGATACTTTTGCAAGCCATCTAAATGTGGTAAATACGGTTTTTAACACTCAAAGATATAAATAAAATATCTTTTTCGCAAATTTTGTCCTCTCCGATGTTCCAAAATAGACAAAAGCTCTATTGGTGTAGCTTTTTGCGCGATGGGGCTATAACCTCGCCGTAAAGGTCGTAACCCTCGGCGTCGGTGATGCGCACATCGTAGAAACATCCGCGACGCAACTGTCGCAACTCGGTGGGAATCAATATCTCTTGATCTACCTCGGGTGAGTCGTACTCCGAGCGAGCCACGTAGTAGTCGCCCTGACGCGAATCCACTACAACGCGCATCGTGCGGCCCACGCGGGCGAGATTGTGCTCCAATGCAATTTGTTCCTGAATGAGCATAATTTTATCTGCTCGGCGCTGCTTCTCCTCCTCCGCTACGTCGTCCTTGAGATTCTCTGCCGAGTATGTACCCTCCTCCTCCGAGTAGGGGAATACGCCCAAGCGCTCGAAGCGCACATCACGCACAAACTGCTCCAACTCGGCTATATCCTCGGCCGTCTCGCCCGGATAACCAACGAGCAACGTAGTGCGCAGTGCAATGTCGGGAATACGCTCGCGCAGACGTGCGATAAGCACCATCGCCTCGGCCTTTGTGTGGCGGCGCTTCATCGCCGAGAGCATATTGTCCGAGATATGCTGGAAAGGTATGTCGAGATATTTACAAATCTTGGGCTCACGCGCCATCACCTCAATCACATCTTCGGGGAAGGCGGCGGGGTAGGCGTAGTGCAGACGAATCCACTCAATGCCCTCAATGCGGCACAACTCGGTCAGAAGGTCTGCCAAACGGCGGCGACCATAGAGGTCAATGCCGTAGTATGTCGTATCTTGCGCGATGACCATAATCTCCTTCACGCCACGCTCGGCCAACTTGCGAGCCTCCTCCAGCACCTGCTCCATCGGCACCGACTCGTGCTTGCCACGAATAAGTGGAATGGCGCAGTAGCCACAGAGCCAGTTGCAACCCTCCGAAATCTTGAGATAGGCATAATGCTTTGGTGTTGTCAATACGCGCTCGGTCTCGTTCTCTGCCTTGTACTCGGCACCCAAAGCGGCTACGATGTCGGCCCAATCCTTCACGCCGAAATACTGGTCCACCTCGGGAATCTCCTCGCGTAACTCGTCAGCATAACGCTCACTCAAACAGCCGATTACAAAGAGTTTTTCGATAAGTCCCGCCTCCTTGGCCGCTACGGCATCGAGAATTGTTTCGATGCTCTCCTGCTTGGCGTCGCCGATAAATCCGCAGGTGTTGATAACCACCACCTTGGCGTCGGTGCGGTCGCTGTCGAACGATAGCTGATAACCCGCCGCCGCCAACTGCGCCATCAAGTGCTCGCTATCGACCGTATTCTTCGAGCAACCGAGTGTTATGACATTTATCTTTTTCATCCTTTTACAACCATATTATGACTTGTAATAATCTCTACTGAGCCAGCAACCTCAAAAGTTTGTGTTTTCAAGTTGGCAATAAGGTTATTTATATCATCGTTAGAGCAGATAACCACAGAATCCAAACCAATAACATCTCCCGACTTTATTTTAGCCTTTACACTCGCGGCCTCTTGTTCGTGCATTGTAAGCAAATGACATTTAGCCTTTCTATGGACATATTTTAATGCAATTGCTTCAAGGTCTGCCTGCTTGTATCTTTCTCTCAAACTGGTTTTAAGAGATAAGCTAATAGGGCCGAACTCCTTATTATAGAGTAATGCGTCAAATCTAACATTTGGAACAAATGCTACTTGAGCCTGAACGTATATAGGTAATAAGTTCTCTCTATATAAGAGAGTTGTTATTATCAACTCAAAAATATTACCTGCTAACGTAGAGTGCTTTGGGTGATTCATTAGAGCCTCCCAATAAGTCATAACATACTCATTTGGAGCATTGTACTCAACATCAAGAAAAGATTTATCATCAAGCAATGATTCGAAAACAGCGCTTGATGCTGTCTCGTTCTTTATAATCCCTAAATCAAGTAATATACTGCTCATAACTATAAGATTTTATCAATTATTTGCTTTGCTGTAGCTTCTATTGCAGGGACGGCTACGGAATTTCCGAATTGCTTATATGCTGAAGCATCAGCTACCTCTATCTTGAAGCTGTCAGGAAATCCTTGTAATCTTGCCCACTCGCGGGGGGTCATTTTTCTAATGCCCTCTCTGTTAATTTCTCCTTTAATGTTTGTTAAGGGAGTGTAATCTGTCAATCTGTGGTCTATAACAAGATTTCTTTCTTTACCCATACCTCCAACAACAATCGCATTTGCGCATTTGTCATCAGGAATAATCTCATATCCAAAACCATTTCCTTTGCTGATATGACGTTGCTTATGCGCTTTTAAAGTTGCCAAATATTGAGTTGAGATATAATATTTAGCACTAACTTCGTTCTCTTCTTTTATGTCTGCAAAGCATACTTTTTTACCCAATGGTTTTGGATAAGAGAATGTATCAATGCCTAAATCGTTTCGGAAACCAATGATATATATTCGTTCACGATGTTGTGGAACTCCAAAATCCATTGCATTAACAATTTCGGGTTCAGGCACAAAATAACCTATCTCTCTTAATGTATTAAGGATAACTTCTAATGTTTTCCCTTTATCGTGAATTTTTAAACCTTTAACATTTTCCAAGAAAAATGCTTTGGGGCGCTTACGTTTAATTATTTCTGCTACATCAAAAAAAAGTGTACCTCTCGTCTCTTCAAACCCCTTTTTCTTGCCCGCGAGAGAAAAAGCTTGGCAAGGAAATCCAGCGCATAATATATCGAAATCGTTAGGAATAAACTGCTTTGTTTCTTCCAATGTTATATCTCCAAAAGGAACTTCTCCAAAATTTGCAAAATATGTTCGCTGTGCAAATTTATCCCATTCAGATGAATAGACGCATTTTCCACCCAAATTTTGCATAGCGATGCGAAAACCTCCAATGCCTGCAAATAAATCAATAAAAGTAAATCGATTATTTGTTTCATTAAAGAATGGAGCATTTCTCATCTCTTTGTATATGCATTCTATAACATCTACATTAGATGAAGAAAATTTAGATAAAAGTTTCTTTTCGCAACTTTTATTTGCTGCTGAATATAATTTTTGATTAGGGTTATATATGCAATGAGTCATTATTGCGAGGTCTGTTGATGTTATTTGGTCATTAGTACCTCGCAATATTTGGCTGATTATATTTTGTTTATTTATTTGCATATATTACTTCTGCTCCCCGAAAAGGGCGTCAACAAATTGGCGGCGGTCGAACATCTTCAGCTGGTCGATGCCCTCGCCGATACCGATATAGCGCACAGGAATATGGAACTGGTCGCTAATGCCAATCACAACACCACCCTTGGCTGTGCCGTCCAACTTGGTGATTGTGAGCGATGTAACCTGCGTGGCCTGTGTAAATTGGCGTGCCTGCTCAAAGGCGTTCTGTCCCGTTGAGCCGTCCAATACGAGCATCACCTCGTGCGGCGCGTTGGGGATAACCTTCGCCATTACGTTGCGAATCTTGGTAAGCTCGTTCATCAAGCCAATCTTATTGTGCAGACGACCAGCAGTGTCAATCAACACCACATCAGCACCATTCGCCACGGCCGATTTTAGCGTATCGTACGCCACCGAAGCGGGGTCCGAGCCCATCTCCTGACGAATCATCGTTGCCCCTGCGCGCTCGGCCCATACGGCCAGCTGGTCGATAGCCGCCGCGCGGAATGTGTCGGCCGCACCGATATATACCTTGCGGCCCGCCTTTGTGAGCTGTGCGGCCAACTTACCGATTGTGGTAGTCTTACCCGCGCCATTCACACCCACAACCATCATAACGTAGGGCGTGCCCTCCTGCACCTCCAGACCGAAATCCTTCTGCGACGAGTGCGACTGCTCCATCAACTGCGCAATCTCGTCACGCAGAATGGCGTTGAGCTCCGAGGTGTTCATATACTTGTCGCGTGCGATGCGCTCCTCGATGTGGTTGATGATTTTTACGGTTGTCTCCACGCCCACATCCGAGGTGATAAGCACCTCCTCCAAGTCGTCGAGAACGTCGGCGTCCACCGTCGAGCGGCCCGCCACGGCGCGTGCCAACTTCGAGAAGAA
>JAZRLD010000091.1:0-7741 GCA_045646685.1 Alistipes sp.
CGGTTGCGACGCTGGTCGAGGAAGAAACCGGTCTTCTGTCCCTCCTCCCAATTCACGAGAAACTTCTCGCCATTCTCCAACACCACATTGGCCTTTTTGTCGGCGTGGCCCCAAATATATCCGTCAATGGCGTTCAATCCAGCCTTGAAGGGTACGGTCTGCGAACTCTTGTCATAGATGGCTGTCAAATGCTCGCCATACACCGTGCGCAGAGCCTCTGCAATAGCCATACGCGAGAGATACATACCCACCGAGTGGCACTGAACAACGGCCGTGCGGTCGTAAATATCAATCACCAATCCGGGCAATGAGTCACCCTCGCCGTGTACCAAGCGGTAGCAGTTTGTCTGCTCATTGTCGGTCAAATCCAGCGTGCGACGCACATCGTAGGCTACGGCAATGCGATGATTCCACCACGCCTGATCTATCTGCTCCTGCTCCTCGAAAGTGAGTACACGCACAGCGATAGAGCCTATCTGGTAGTGGCCACGTGCAATGAACTCACCCGAACGGGTAAATACATCCACAACCTCTCCCTCTTTCAGCTCACCTTGGCTCTTGACACGCTCAATGGCACCCGAAAAAATCCAAGGGTGACGACGTAGGAGCGACTCCTCCTTTCCGCGACGAAGATAAATCTCTGCTCTCATATTATTGTTGTTTTTCACGGTTTTCTCTCTTTGTTTTGCGATGTGTGTAATAGTGAGGTCTGCGTGCCGCCTTGGGCTTGCGTTCCTTTGCTTGTGGCTTAGGTTTTGCAGACTCTGGTGTCATTCCCAAGTCTTTGGGTAGGGGCGTGATGGGTGGCAGCGACATCAACTTCTCGTAGATGGCTATACATACCCACGCATCCGTTGCGGCATACATCTGTTGTTGTGGCGTGAGCGTTGAGGCCTCCCAATTGCTGAGGCGTTGCGCCTTCGATACTCGCTGTCCGAGGACTATGGCCGACATCTTGCGCAGGCTCTTCTCCTCAATGCCCCAATTCGATGCAATATGCTGTAGGTCAATAAATCCACGCTCCTGAAAGTGTCGCAATGCGTGTAGCGAACGTATATCACCAGCCACGTCGGCACCAATCTTTATGATGTTGGGGTTGGAGAGAATCTTTAGCAGCGAGTTGTGCAGCTTTGTGCGGCAAAGACGAATCAGATAGCAACGTTCGTGCGTCGAGAGTTGCAGCAGTGCCACGCGATTTGTTACTCCAGCCTTGAACGAGGGACGTGTCTCGGTGTCAAACCCGATGATTTGTTGAGCCGCGAGGTCACGACATACGGCATCAATCTGCTCCTCGCGATCGATGATAAATATGTGACCATCAAATTGAGCCGATGCTAACTCGGCCGTCTGCTCGTTTGTTATCGTGGGTTGGAATAACATATTCTGAAATTTCGAGCCCCAAAGTTACGATTTAATTATGAGTTTTCCACTTATAGAGGCGGAAATTTTCCCATCTTCCTTCAACTTGTCCACCACCGCGGCTACTCTTTCGGGATCGACCTTTATGTGGCGGCACAATTCGCGCACGTCCATAGATTCGTTTTTCAACAGCTCTATGACACTCGTAGCTATCTGCTCCGCATCAATGCGCTGGCGGCGGCGAGTGGCCAAACATACGTCGCACGTGCCACACGCTTCGGCCTTATTATCACCGAAATAGCGTTGCAGAATAACACTTCTGCACTCACTCTCCGATGAGGCGTAGAGGCGCATATTCTCAAAGCGCTCGGCCATCAAATTCTTGCGATGCAGATATGTGTCGGGCGATATGTAGAGGTCCTTGGTTGGCAGTCGCTCCTCGTTCATAAAAAGGATGGGCGAGTTGTTCGACGGTATATAGCGTATGATGCGCATCTGCCACATTCGCTTGAGTAACTCCTTGACCTTCTCGATGGTGTAACCACTCGTTGAGGCTATCACCTGTTCGTTTATGGCGCGGAACTCGGTGAAGATACCGTCGTAAAGGCGTAGTATAGTGCGTATTATATGGTCCAGCTCGTTGCGGCCTACGCGTATGCGGTACAATTCGTCACGGCTTACGCAGAAGAGTATGCGGGCGGGGTTCTCCATCTCCTCCGTTAAGGTCATATAACCGTTCTGTTCCAATAATTTAATCGCAGCGCGCACCTTGCCGATGTAGAGATGCTCACGGCGACAAAAGTCGTGAATATTGAAGAGGAATGAGGCTTGATAACCATCGCCTACGGCCACCTGTATGAAGTCGCAAATCTTCTCGTAAATAGACTTTATCTCCTCCAGCGGCGGGAACTCCGCATCGAAACGTTTTACTATCTTGCTATCGTCGTCGGAAGATACCAGCAAAAGCGCATAACTACGCTTGCCATCGCGTCCCGCACGTCCCGCCTCCTGATAGTAACTCTCTAACGAGTCGCACATCGTGTAATGCACAACAAAACGTACATCGGCCTTGTCGATACCCATACCAAAGGCGTTGGTAGCCACCATTATACGCACCTTACCCTCGGTCCACTCCTCTTGGCGTAACGAGCGCTCGGCGTGGGGTAGGCCTGCGTGGTAATAGGAGGCCGATATGCCCTGCTTTTGAAGTTCTGTGGCGAGTTGCTCACAGCCCTCGCGAGAGCGCATATAGACAATGCCTGCACCTTGTACGTTGTGTATCACGCGGAGCAGCTGCTCGGTCTTATCGTCGGTGTGACGTACCGCATACGAGAGATTCGGGCGGGCAAAACTACTGCGAATAATATTCTGCTCCGCAAATCCGAGTCGTGCCATAATATCATCGGCAACCATCTTCGTGGCCGAGGCGGTAAGAGCTAAAATGGGTGTGTCGGGCAGCATCTTGCGAATCTCGGCGATACGCAGATATGAGGGGCGGAAGTCGTATCCCCATTGCGATATACAGTGCGCCTCATCAACGGCCAACAGCGATACGTTCATTCGTTGCACGCGCAGACAAAAAGCCTCCGTAGCAAGGCGTTCGGGCGCAACGTAGAGGAATTTTACATCGCCATAGACGCAATTATCGAGCGCAATATCTATCTGCGTGTAGGATAGTCCCGAGTGAATAGCAACAGCATTTACCCCCATTCTACGCAGTCTGTCCACTTGGTCCTTCATCAAAGCGATAAGCGGAGTGATGACGATGCACAATCCTTCGCGTGCGAGGGTAGGCACTTGGTACGTCAGCGACTTACCACCTCCCGTTGGCATAAGCGCAAGCGTATCGCGCCCCTCCATTATGGAGTGGATAATCTCCTCCTGACTGAGGCGAAACTCACTGTAACCCCAATATTTATGGAGCGTAGCCTTGAGCTGGGGACTTATTTTATCGCTATTGCCTATCATATGGTGCAAATTTAAGAAAAAACCTGCGCATTTGTCAAATTTTTCGTATCTTTGTACCTGAATAAAAAGGTTTAAATAGATATGAAGATTAAGCAGGGTTGTAAAGTACGCGAAATAGCAGGTGAGAACGTAGTAGTAATGCAGGGCCAGAGTGGCACAGATTTTACACGTATCATCACTCTCAACGATAGCGCATTGCTCTTGTGGCAGTCGCTGGAGAATAAAGATTTTACAAACGAGGATGTTGCCTCGGTTCTTACCGATAATTACGAGGTAGATGCTGCTACGGCTGCGCGCGATGCTGCGGCGTGGGTGGAGCGTATGACCGAGTGCGGCTTGATTGAATAAGACTTTGAATTAAGACAATGGCAGGAAAGATTTTTAGAATGGTTGCGGCATTTACGATGCTGGTGCTCTACACTACGGTGATGGCAGCCAGCGATGTAGTTGCGCTCACTTGCCATTGTAATACACATCGCGGTGATGTTCATACATCTTTCAACCACGTGCATAAGTGCGAGGCGGAGCATTGCGACCATCACAGCGATTCTCATAGCGAGGATACTGCACAGCAACAATTCTCTAAAAACCGTTGCTGTAACCATAATCACTCTAACAAGATAGCTCTCTACATTCAGCCACGTACCTCGGATGACGACCATTCTCAGCGTCAGTCCATTTTGTTGGCTATCGTAACCGATGTGTTCGACTATAACGATGCGCATACGGCTGGAGTGGGATGTACAGACTACGGAGAATATCTCTTACCCTCTTTGCTTGAGGGATATACGTGTAGCGGAGCGTTGCGCGCCCCGCCTGCATTGGTGTAATTTTGCGATAAGTAACATTAGTCCCAAGTGGGCTTCGTTGTTGTTTAATTATACCTAAGAATCAGAACTATGAAAATCAAGACGATTATACTTTGCGGCATTATGTCGCTTTTGAGCTTTGGCGCTATGGCGCAGAAAGTTGAGGGTGTTGTGGTTGATGCCACAACCAACGAGCCTTTGATCGGTGCTTCGGTATATTGGCTCAATACAAATGTGGGTGTTGCAACCGATATCGAGGGTAAGTACGACCTGCACCGTGTTAAGGGTTACGATAAGTTGGTGGCTACATATGTAGGTTACTCAAACGATACTATTCAGGTAGCACAGGGCGTAACGAAGGTCGATTTCGCGCTTAAGAGCGATACCGAGATTGAGGCTGTAGTTGTCGAGGGAACGCTCGGAAACTACGTTAAGCACGAGGGTATTCTCAAGGGCGAGACAATCTCATTTGCTGGCCTCTGTAAGATGGCGTGCTGTAACTTGGCCGAGAGCTTTGAGAACTCGGCTTCGGTAACTGTTGGTTATAGCGATGCTATCTCGGGTGCACGTCAGATTAAGATGTTGGGCCTGACGGGTACCTACACCCAGATTCTCGACGAGAATCGCCCCATTATGCGTGGCTTGAGCGCCCCCTATGGTTTGAACTATACGCCTGGTATGTGGCTCAACTCGATTCAGGTGTCGAAGGGTATCTCATCTGTTACGGCTGGCCACGAGGCTATCACAGGTCAGATAAATATGGAGCACCGCAAACCCTCGGACGAGGAGCGCTTGTTCTTGAATCTCTACTTCGATAGCGAGATGCGTCCCGAGATTAACCTCTCGTCGGCATTCCCCTTGACTGCGGATAAGAGCCTCTCTACTGTAATCCTTCTGCACGGCTCGCTCGATACTGATTCGCACGACCTTAATAAGGATGGTTTCCGCGATTTGCCCAAGACTAACCAAATTAACATCGCCAACAAGTGGTTGTGGCAGTCGTTGGGTGGCACGCAGATTCGCTGGGGGTGGAAGTATGTTGATGAGAACCGTTTGGGCGGTCAGATGACATATAAGAAGTCTATGCGCGACGAGATGGAGCAGAGCCTCTCAACTTACGGCTCGCATATGGATAATACGGGTGTAAATGCCTACTTCAAGTTGGGTACTCCCGTAGGTGCTGCCGTGTATGATAGCGAAACGGAGGAGGAGTTCCGCTCAAATATCGCTTTTGTTGCCGATTACAACTACTTCAAGGAGGACGCGTATTTTGGTTTGAACGACTATAAGGGCCACGACCACGCGTGGTGGTTTAACTTTATGTATGCTCACTACTTCTCACCCCGTTCTTCGCTTGTTATGGGTGCTTCGGCGTCGGTTACAAATAGCGATGAGCAGATTAAGAACCATATTATTATGTCGGAGCCTAAGCCTATTCATGGTAGATGGGATGAAACTCTTTATACTGATAATTGGAAGGGTACGACCCACAACAAGATGGATTTCTTTGAGCCGGGCGTATATGCCGAATATACATACACTCTGCCCGAGAAGTTCTCATTCGTATTTGGTCTGCGAGGCGACTGGATGGGTGCAAAGAATATTGATCGAAAGTATGTTGATGGTAATAGTGAGTATGATAGTTATAACACTGCTTATTACACTCCCAAGCAGCGCTTCGTTTTGACACCCCGTACTCACATCCGTTGGGATATTACTCCTTCGACCGTTTTGCGTGGCTCGGCAGGTTTGGGTTATCGCCGTGCAAGCATCTTTACCGATAATATCTGGATGTTGGCAACAGGTCGCAAGGCTTTGGTAAAGAATTTGACAGACGATATTGAGATGGCACTCACCGCAGGTGGTAGCCTTACGCAGTATATCAAGTGGGGTGGTTATAGCGATGCTACAATCAGCTTCGATTACTTCCGCACTCAGCTCTTTAACACAGTTTTGGCTGATCAGGAGTTGGGTAAGGTGGGTGGCACTCCCGAGGATGAGATTTGGATTTACAACACCGATGGTCGTTCGTTCACTGATACTTATCAGGTCGATTTCCAGTGGACACCTGTCAAGGGTTTGGACCTCTTTGCAACCTACCGCTACACTAACGCGAAGGTTAGCGTTGAGCGCGATGGCATAAGCCACCTTATCGAGCGTCCTTTGACCAGCCGCTATAAAACTTTGCTTAACGTACAATATGCTACGGCTTATCGCCGTTGGGTATTTGACGTAACGGCTCAGTATAACGGCCCGATGCGCCGACCCTCGCTCGATGGCGACTTGACTCGCTCGGAGCTCTCGCCCGCATATCCTATGTTCTATGCGCAGGTGAGCCACAAGATTCGCGATTGGGAGGTCTATGTTGGTTGCGAGAATATTGCCAACTACATACAGAAGGATCCTATCCTCAATGTTGAGAACCCCTTCTCTCCCGCCTTCAACTCGTCGAGTGTGTGGGGCCCGTTGATGGGACGTAAGTTCTACATCGGCTTGCGATTTAACTTGTACTAATAAGAAATAAACAACTAAAAACCTGATAGAAATGAAAAAGATTATTATGCTCTGCCTCTTGGCAGTTATGGGCTTCGGCGTAGCTGACGCTGTTGCACAGAAGAAGGGCGACGCTGCTCTCAAGACTACTGTATTCTTGACAGATGTTGATTGCGAGACTTGCGCAAAGAAGATTGACAACTCACTCCCCTTCCAGAAGGGTGTTAAGGAGGTTAAGGTTGACGTGCCTACACGCAAGGTAACTGTAACCTTCGATACTACAAAGACTAACGAGGAGGCTTTGATTAAGGCTTTTAAGAAGATTAAGATTAACGCCGAGGTTAAGAAATAAATAGCTCTCGTTATACAATTTCCTATAATTAAAAAGGGTGACCAACTATTGGCCACCCTTTTCGTTTTTGCGCATTTTGCGCAGGCGGAAGTATTGGCGAATGTACATATCAGCAACAAACATCGCCACCACCGTGAGCGTTATCATTCCCCACAGACGCATTCGCACCATCATCATATCGTCAAACATCACCGCCCAATCAATCTTCGGCAGTTCCACTCTCGGCAACTCTACCTTCATCATCGTAGCCGCACCATACGCCACCATCATAATGACGACCACGCTGGCTGCTATGCTCGTGATGATATCCGTGCGACGTTGCTCGCGGGCACGCTCACGCACACGTGCCATCAGGCGTGCGTTGAAATAGTAGGGGAGTGTGGGGGTGTCGAGTCGCTGCGTGGCGCGACTTATGGCTTTACTTCGTTTCATCTTGTAGGAGTATGTAAAGTTTCTTACGTATGCGGTGCAGGCGCACCTTAATGTTATTCTCGCTTTGCACCATAATCTCGGCGCACTCGGCCACCGTGCGCTCCTTGTAGTAGAATAGTGTTATCAGAGCACGTTCCTCGGCGTCGAGGCGGTTTATGGCACGCGCGAGTGCCTCTATCTGTTGCTCGTTATCGGCTGTGGCCTCCATCTGTTCCACCTCATCGTCACCTACCATATGCAGACGGTTTTCGTCGATGGCGTAGAGTGCCTGTCGCTTATGGCGCGCGAAGGATATGGCGTGGTTGTAGGCTATGCGGTAGAGCCACGT
>JAZRLD010000092.1:0-29740 GCA_045646685.1 Alistipes sp.
AAAATATTTCAAAAAAACTTTATAAAATATTTGCACAATAAAAAAAAGTGCTCTATATTTGCACTCGCAATCAGCAAATGGCTCCGTAGCTCAACTGAATAGAGTACTTGACTACGGATCAAGCGGTTACAGGTTTGAATCCTGTCGGAGTCACTTGATTATCAGGCGGTTATCTTTTAGATGACCGCTTTTTTGTGTCTATTTTGGGCGGTTTTTGAGTGGTTTTGGGGCATTTGTTTAAACCAGTGTGTAAACCGAAAAGACTTCCGACTTTATATTTTTGTAGCGCGGCAAACTCGTCGCCTTAGACTAAAAACCATTAGTCGATTACAACATTCGTAAATACTGCATTTTATCGCAAATAAAAAGTCCCGAGTGATTTTCTCGGGACCTTATCATTAACGGCTCAGAGAGCCTAAAAAGGGCTAAATAGCATCTGTTACACTCCAAGCAAAGGCACGCAAGCCCTGCTTCTTGTTATCTGTGTCAAGCTGCTTGAGGCGCTTTAGGAACTCTGCAGCCTGATCATCCTCCATTACAGATATCAGAGCTGAGTTCATACTCGGCCAAGCGTGGTTTCCGAGGTGAGGTTCACCATCGTTTGAACCACGGCCCATAAGCTCTTCCCAACCAGTAAAGCCGCGAAGACCCATATCATTCATTATATCCATAACCGAGTCGTACATAGACTGGTTACAAGCCATAAATACTGCTTTCATAGTGCTAATTTTTAGTTATTCTGCTCCTTGAGCGCCTTCTTGGCACGACGCTTCTCGCCACGAATTGCAAACGATGCAAAGAGTGTGGGGATAAGAATCAATGTAATCAATGTTGAGAACGACAGACCCCAAGCTACCGACATACCGAGCGAGTTCCACATCTCAGAACCTACACCGTTACCTACCGCCATAGGAATCATACCCAACACGGTAGTCATTGTAGTCATCAAGATAGGACGCAGACGGCTCTTACCTGCCGTAACAACAGAATCCAATATATCCATACCACGCTCACGGCAGAGGATAGTGTAGTCCACCAATACGATACCGTTGTTTACTACGATACCAATCAACATCAACACACCCAACAATGCCATAATATTCATAGGAGTACCTGTAATTGACAAACCAATTACCACACCCACAACGGCAAAGGGCAATGAGAACATAATTACGAAGGGATATGTAAGTGACTCAAACTGCGATGCCATAATTACGAATACCAACACAACCATCAAAGCCATCAACAAAGCCAAATCACCAAAGGTCTCCTGCTGGTCCTCATATGTACCGCCAATCTCCCACATAAAGCCTGAAGGCATATGAATATCCTTCATACCAATCTGAGCCGCCTCAACAATATCACTCAACGCATAACCTGAAGCTACTACGCCTGATACAGTTACATAACGCTCACGATTCTTACGTGTAATGGCAGGAGGAGTTGCAGCCTCCTTAACAACGCCAATGTCACGAATCTTGATACCCTGACCCATCTGATTGTAGATGGTGATATTCTCAATATCCTCCAAAGACTCACGGTACTTACGGTCGTAACGAACACGAATATCATACTCGTCACCATCCTCTCGGTAGAACGATGTTACAGAACCATTGATACGGTTACGCAAGTATGTAGATGCAGTTGTTACGTCCAAACCGCTACGAGCCAACTTCTCCAAATCGAAATCTACGTGGTACTCGGGTGTGTACTCATCACGTGAGATGGTAACCTCCGAACAACCCTCCATTGAGCGGAACATCTGGGCAACCTGCTCGGCCAAAGCGTCTGAAGTATCGAAATCATAACCATAAATCTCAATATCGACAGCAGCCTTACCACCCATACCGCCGCCACCACCTTCGGTTACGGTGTACTTACGAATGATAGAGTACTCATCAAAAATCTTACGGATACCGTCACCAATCTCGGTCAAGCCCAAATCACGCTCCGTCTTCTTCACAAAGCGCATATTCATTGAGATTACGTGAGTACCGTTGGTCTGCAACGAAGCGAAGGTATTATCTGTATCGGCCTGACCCTCACGAACACCGATATTAAGAATCTCATTTGCATAGGTCTTCTGAATACGGTCACTGAGCTCCAAAGCCAACTCACGAGTAATATCCTGACGTGTACCTGCAGGCAACTGAATTGTAGCCGAGATAGAGGCGCTATCCTGCACGGGGAAGAACTCCGACTTCAAGGCAGGACCTAACAATCCCATAATACCGACAAACAACGCAACAGAGCTCAAGATAATTGTCTTACGGTGGCGTACGCACCAAGCGAGCACACCTCCGTAGAAGTTATTGAAGCGCTCCATAACGGCGTCAATCTTACCTTGGAACCAAGCCTTCTTGGGGTTGGGCTTCATCATCATTGAGCACAACACCGGAGTAAAGGTTACGGCCGCGATAGTAGAGATTGTAAGGGTAATGGTAACCATCCAACCCATCGCATTGAAGAGCACACCCGCCATACCTGTAACCATAGTCAAGGGCAAGAATACGGCGATAGTAGTAAGCGTACCACCCATAACCGAGATACCCACCTCCTTGGTTGCGAAGATAGCAGCCTGCTTGGGCTTCGCACCGCGGTCGATATGCGAAGTGATATTCTCCAACACCACAATCGCATTATCCACAACCATACCGATAGCAATAGAGAGCGATGACATAGTAATAATGTTCAACGTATCACCCGTAGCGAAGATATAGATAATAGCCGCCAAAAGTGAGATGGGGATAGTAAGCACAACCACGATTGTTGCACGCCAGCGTCCCAAGAACAAGAATACCACCAACATTACGAGCGCAAAGGTTGTAATAATGGTATCGCGCAATGAGTGAACGGTAGAGATAATGTTATCAGAAGTATCCATAATGGTAAAGAGCTCAACGTCGGCAGGCAGATTGCCCTTGATCTCGTTGATATACTCCTGTACGTTCTGTGCAATCTTCACAGAATTAGCACCAGACTTCTTCTGAATGATAATCATACCACCCTGACCACCATTGTTGAAAGCCTCCTGAATACGCTCCTGAACTGAGTCGTTGATAGTAGCCACATCGCTCAACAGAATAGGCGCACCATTGCGATAGCCTACAATGAGGTTATACATCTCGCTGGGGTCCTCAAACTCGTGGTCTACTCGCAACGAGTAAGCGTTAGAACCTACGTCGAAAGAACCAGCAGGCGTATTACGGTTAGCGGCTGCGATAGCAGCAGAAATCTGCTCAATAGAGAGGTTATATGCCTCCAACTTATTGGGGTCGCAATAAATCTGAATCTCACGCTGGGGAATACCTGCGATAGAGACAGTACCTACACCATCTACACGAGCCAAAGGAGTTACAATCTGGTCGTCGAGAATCTTATACAAGCCCGACATACTCTCCTTGGCTGTTACGCCCACCATCAATACGGGCATCATATCAGACGAGAACTTGAAGATAATAGGCTGACTCACGCCATCGGGTAGCGTAGAGAGCATATCCAACTTATCGCGCACGTCATTGGCCAAGATATCCAAGTCGTAACCCCACTCAAACTCGAGTGATACGATAGAGATATTCTCCTTTGACTGTGAGGTAATGTCCTTAAGATGCTCCACACCGTTCAACACGTTCTCCACGGGACGTGTAACGTTGTTCTCAATATCCTCGGCACTTGCACCCGGGTAAGTCGTCATCACCATCATAGCGTTCGACTCAATATCGGGGAAGAGGTCGATACCCAATCGCGAGAGCGACACACCACCAAAAATCATAATCGCTACGAATAGGATAATGGTGGTAATTGGGTTATTGACCGATGTTTTATATATATTCATCGTATGTTACTTTTTTCCGTTCAACTTCTTACTCATTTACACGCTCTACAGCGATACCATCCTTCAAGGCTACCTGACCAGAGGTTACAACCTCGTCACCGTCAGCAATACCGCTCAAAATCTCATACTTGTCGTTCATACGGCGACCGAGCTCAACCTTCTGGTATGAAACGGTACCATCAGCCTTGTAAACATAGATATAGCGGTCACCAGAACCCAACATCTTAACAACCGACTGGTCGGGAACAACAACATTCTGACGCTTACCGTAGTTCATAGTTACGCGAGCGTACATACCGGGCTTAATCAACTCCTTGCCGTTGGGAACGGTAATCTCAACCTCGAAAGTACGTGTCTGGGGGTCGATAGAGGGAGTAATGCGAGATACCTTACCCTCGAACTTCTGCTCTGCGAGTGCATCCAACTCTACATCTACCGCCATACCCTTCTTAATATAAGAGTAGAGTGACTCCGATACGTTCACGAAAATCTTAACGGGATTGATGCGCTGAACAACGAAGATAGGCATACCTGCTACCATATCGCCGTTATCGTAGTTACGCGCAGTAACAACACCTGAGATAGGTGAGAGAAGAGTTGTGTTCTCCAACATATTCTCATATGTAAACTTCGACACCTCGTAAGCAGTCTTCATAGCCTCATAGTTAGCCTTTGACTCGCCGCCGAAGTTGTACAACTCCTGCGAACGCTCGAAGTTAGCCTTATTATTCTCATACTGAGCCTTAGCCTGCGCCAAAGCCGAGTTCTCCATCTCCGCCAACTTCTGACCTGCATATACACGGTCGCCAACATCTACCAACAGACGTGCAATACGACGGGGCTGCTGGGGAGTAATATTATTTACAGTGTGGCCCTCTACATTACCTGTGAATACACTCTGCTGATCTACATCCTGCATATTTACCACTGCGGTTGTAACCTTAGGCTTCTTAACCTCCTGCACGGGAGTAGCCGCCTCGGCACTCTTCTTCGACTGGCAAGCAACGCTTGCTACGCAAATGCCACACACGAGCAGCATTTTAATGATTGAATTCATTTTCATATCTTATCTTCTGTTTTTAGTTTTCTTATTACTATTTGAGGTTTGAGCCTGTAATCTTATCCATCGACACCTTGTTAATCAGGTACTCGTAGATAGATGTAGAGCGTGACAACTCGGCCTGCGTATATGCCAACTGTGAATTATCCACGTCGAGCAATGTGCCACCACCCACTTCGTAACGCTTAACGGCGATGTCGTAACCGCGCTTAGCCGTTGCGATATTCTGCGACGATGCGTGATACTGCTTCAGGTTAGTCTGCATATTGCTGTAATATGACATAATAGCAGTTTGCAACTGACGCTCGGTATTCTCACGCTGGAGCTGAATCTTGCTCAAGTCAATCTTCGCCTGATTTATCTCAGCACGACGCTTACCACCCGAGAAGATGGGAACATTAAGTGCCAAAGCAGCCACAGAATAAGGATTCCATTTATAATGAAAGAGCTTCGTTGTCTCGTCCATCGCGATATAGTTGTAACCAATCGAGAAGGCCAAACTTGGGAGATTGGCAGCACGCTTCAGTTTGAGAGTCTGCTCCAACATACGCTCCTGAATATCGAACTGCTTCATTGTAGTGTTGTCGGCCAATGTGCCATCCATATTTATCTGCATAGTCATTGCCGACTCATAGTCTGCCAACGAACCAGCGCAATCAACCTGCATATTGAGGTCAACGCCTAACAACGCCTTCAACTGCCACAAAGCCAAAACGATAGAGTTCTCGGCTGCGAATACGTTAGGCTCGGCGTTAGATACAGTAACCTGCGAGCGGATGAAATCATATTCCGAAACCTGACCTACAGAGTAACGCTTCTCGACAATCTTATGATTCTCCACAGCGTTATCGTAAACACGCTTATATACATTATATGAATCCTTTGCAAGCAACACTTGATAGAAAGCCTTTGACACCTGCTCAATCATATCGATGCGTGACGAGCGAGCCTGCTCAACGGCCAACTCAACATCCATAGCCGAGAGCTTCAACGACTTCCAAAGCTGGGCATTGATTAAAGGCATTGAGGCATTCACGCCACCTGATACGTTAACGGCTTTACCAACTTTTACCGTTTGTCCTTCAAAAGCAAACACCTGCTTCTGGATGGTATACTGATAAGCACCCGATGCTGTAATCTCGGGCCACAACGCTGCGTAAGTACCCTTCTTGGCGTACTTCTTAGCCTCAATAGTCTTGTCGGCAATCTTTACCGTAGGATTCTCGCTCAGAGCAATCTGCAAAGCCTCGTCGAGCGTAAGCACGAGCGCGCCATCCTGCTGTGTAGCAGGAGCAGTCTCTGTGTTCTCTTGTGCCATAACAGGCACCGCCGCAACGCAAACGAACGTTGCCAACGCAAAAAAGAGATTTTTCAGTTTCATACTAAATACCTATTAAATTGTTTCTAATTATTATTCACTTTACGGCGCTCGCTGAGCTTCAAAGGTCGCGGCTCACGGGCAAGCAATTCGTCAATTATCTTCAGTCCCTTCTCCGAAGCAAGTCCTCGCAGGAAGTTGACTGTCATAGCTCCAATGGCCTCCTCGCGGCTCACTCCATCGGGAATAATGATGTTATCTTCGGTAAACAGGACTCCCGAGGTGCTAAGGAACAAGCGTGCCATAAGTTCAACATCTACCATTGGGTCCAAGTAACCCTCCTCCATACATTTGTCGAGTGCATACTGCAAGTCGGCAATGCCCTGCTCGGTATGTTCACGCTTAACCCTTTCATAAACATTAGGGTAGAACTTTTTAAGGTTAAATGCCAAACGCTTCTCCATCTCTTGTACTGAGCCAAAATTGCTCAAATGACGTACGCTTTCGAGCAACACCTCCAGCATATTATTACAATATGCCAATTGCTTGGACAAACAGTGTTTACGCTGGCGTATGAGGTAAATCATACTCTGACTAAGTAGCTCCTCCTTATCACCAAACATCTCATAGAGTGTTCGCTTGGACATACCGAGCGACGAAGCCACGTCGTCCATACGGACCGACTTAACCCCAAGAGTCATAATCATTTGCGAAACGTGCGCTACTACTTTTTCTTGTTGTGTCATTCTTTTACGCCATTTTAACGATGCAAATATAGCCACAGAAAACTGAAAAACAAAAAAAGTTTTCGAGTTTTCGAGTTTTTAACGCAATCTTAACACAAATAGTCCAAAACGCACAAACCCGCTTGGCGAGTGCAAATATATATACAAAGTATATAAACCACCCCGCCAGATTTGGACACACTCTTTGAACATTAGTACTGCGAGGCTAACAAACGACCAGTATTGTAGCCTTTGGCGGTGGCAAAACAGCTAATAATTCTCAAAAAAACGGATACAAACAGACTATCTTCACGAAAAAAATACTATATTCACACGCTGTAAGCAAATTAACTACCAACAACGATTTATGACAACCCCAACCACAAAGCAAAACGTGCAAAAAAGCAGTTTCCTAATCTCCGTCAAGGAGTACATAATTATGACCATCGGTATGTGCATCTACTCCTTCGGTTGGATTGGTTGCGTATTGCCCGCCAAGAGTACCAGCGGCGCCGCCTCGGGTTTGGCTATCGTTATCAGCAAGGCACTCGAAAACACCGTCGGCTGGGAGATTAAAATCGGAACAATAGTGCTGTGTATCAACGTAGTACTACTTATCATAGCTGGTCTTACGCTCGGTTGGAAATTTGGCATTAAGACCATATACTGCATCTTCGCCCTCTCGATGTCGATGAACATTTGGCAGGATATTCTGCCAGCAGATGATTTTCTGCACATCGACCGCTTCCTTTCGATGATTATCGGTGGCGTGATTACGGGTTTTGGTGTCGCCATAACGCTTATGCAGGGTGGCTCAGCTGGAGGTACGGATATTGTGGCTATGATTATCAATAAGTTCCGTTCGATAAGCTACGGCCGTATAATCTTCATTCTCGACCTGCTAATCATTGCCTCGTCGCTCACCGTCGGTTTCAGCATTGATGCCGCCATCTACGGATATATTATGACGCTCGTCTTTGGCTATACCGTAGATATGATTTTGGCGGGAAACAAGCAGTCGAGTCAAGTATTTATCATATCGCCTAAATATGAGGAGATTACGCGTGCCCTGAATTTAGGTTTGGGACGCGGCGTTACGCTCATCGAGGGCGAGGGTGGCTATACTCACAACAAAACCAAGATGGTTATGGTGGTATGTAACAACCGCGAAACTCCTGCGGTGATGAAATATGTCAAGGAGATTGACCCCAACGCCTTTATGACCGTAGCTTCGGTAATGGGTGTCTATGGTCAAGGTTTCCAGCCTATTAAACTCTAAAGTATGGCCGCTTACACCATCGAGCACGTCGCACAATTCGACTCTGCTCTTATCGCTCCCATAGCCGATATGCTTGCACAACTCACCGCCCGAGAATATCCTTTTGGCGAGCGGGAGCTGCGTGCGATTGTCGAAGATTCAGCCTCGCAGTTATTTGTTATGTGTGACGATAAGCGCATTATGGGTATGCTTACCCTCGGCCACTACACCTCGCCTACGGGCCGCAAGGTGTGGGTGGAAGATGTTGTGGTGAGTGCTGATTATCGCGGCAAGGGTTTGGGCCGCAGACTTATCAATCACGCCATAGAATACTGCCGAGAGAATCTCTCGCCCTGTACACTGATGCTCACATCGAATCCCGCGCGCATCGCAGCTAACGAACTCTACCGCACAAGCGGCTTTGAGCCCAAGCAGACAAATGTTTACAAGATGACATTCTAATAATATGCTACGAATCTTCGCAATCATACTTACGCTCCTCACATTTTGTAGCTGCGCTGACAATCAGCCTGTTATCGGCATTGCGTGGCGAGATAATGTAAGCGGCAGCTCCTACATCGGTACATACAATGCTATCGAAGCCATAGGCGCAAAGCCCGTACTTTTAGGGCAGGTGCGCTCGACCGACCTGCGCTATTCAGAGGGTAAAATTGACGCTGCGCATCTTGATGAAAATGAGATTCTTCTACTCGACGACGCGACAAATATAAAACTCTACACTCACAACCACTCAAATGCAGAGGAGGTAATGCAGAATATTGACGCTGTGGTATTTACGGGCGGTGAGGATATATCACCCACACTCTTTGCTGAGCCCGAAGAGTGGCACGGGATTGAGGTGGAAAAGGATTTTAACACTACACGCGATGTGAGCGACTACCTACTGCTGTCGTACTGCATCGATAACGATATCCCCACCCTCTGCATCTGTCGCGGTGCGCAGATGTTAGGCGTTGTGGCTGGTGCGCCATTGATTCAAGATATTCCAACCTACTACACCGAGTTGGGTATAGATTACAACTACATACACCGCTACGACAAGAGTAACCCCGATGCTGTGAAGGAGTACATAAGCCATCCGAGCGTGATAACTCGCAAAAACTCATTATTTTACGATATTATTAAGACTGACACACTTCACGGCTGTCCCTCGTGGCACCATCAGGCCATTGGTGATTTGAGCAACACTTCGGCTGTAGTGACAGCCACAACAATATCGCAGGGCGTGGAGATTGTCGAGGCGTTGGAAATCCCCGACAAGGAGTTTATCGTGGGCGTGCAGTTCCACCCCGAATATGTTATGGCAAAGGAGGATAGCGAGGGTAAATATATGGATAAAACCACCACCCTACGCTTCTTCAAGGCGCTGGCTCGCGCTGCAAAATAGACTCCGCTATGAACACTATCCCCATCGAACAACACCCCCTGCAACCCTTTCTTCCCGAGAGGGCGCGACTGCTTATGCTCGGCAGTTTTCCACCAGAGCGCAAACGTTGGTCAATGGATTTTTTCTACCCGAATTGGGGCAACGATATGTGGCGCATCTGGGGATATATCTTCTTTGGCGACAAGCACTATTTTGAGATTGCAGGCGAGAAACGCTTTGACCGCGAGCGCATTGCATCATTTTGTACCGAGCACGGTATAGCCCTCTACGATACCGCCACCGAGGTGCGCCGCTTGGCGGGCAACGCATCGGATAAGTTCCTTGAGGTGGTAACCCCCACCGACCTGCACGCAATGCTCCGCGCGCTACCCCACTGTCGCGCCATAGTCACTACGGGCGAGAAGGCTACGGACACGCTTGTCGAGCAGCTCGGTTGCGAGAAGCCGCGCGTGGGTGAATATACAGAGGTGGAGTTCGAGCAGCGTACCCTGCGCATCTATCGTATGCCCTCATCATCGCGCGCCTATCCGCTAAAGTTGGAACGCAAGGCCGAGACCTACGCCCAAATGCTGCACGAGGAGGGAATTCTTATTTAATCTTGCGACCAGCCACCGATAGGCCGATGTTATACGAAACAGGGGCCAGGCTGGAGCTATCTTTCTCTATCACAAAACTTTTCTTTACAAACATCGGGAACAAAACCTTCTGCTCGTCACCCGTAGCATCAAGCAAGGCTATGCCTATATAATACGTGCCCGGCGCAAGGGTAATATTCTCCTCGGGTGTTACGTAATACTCAGCCTTCTCCGCGCTTTTGTTCATCGAGAAGAGCAATGGCGTTTCGAGTAGTTCCTGATGCGTGCCGTCAGCCTCTATCTTGCGGAATGTGAGCTTGAATATTGCTCGTTCTGCCAAACAATGTTGCACCGTCAGCGAGAACTTGGAAATCTCAAATTGAGTAGAACACTCAACCATAGAGCCGAGATATTTATGTTTGCTCTCATCCTTAAAGCTCACCTCGCCATTGGGTATTCTTGCACCTCTGGAAATCAGACGGTCGTACTTCTGCTTACCCACCACCTCAATATCTTGAATATCACCGCCGTAAACTAAATCTTGCTGCGCAAAAGCATACTGCGAGAGGGTAATCAAAAATGAGCATAATAATATTAGAGCTTTCATCTGTTGTCGTATTTATGGGTTAAATGATTTTTACAAAAATACGAGAAACGGCGGCCCCACAGGGCCACCGCAATCTCAACGGAATTGCTTATGGAAAAATAGTTGAGATTTTTTGTATGAGAAGTATTTTTTCTGTCCTACATTCGTGATGTATCTGCACCCTGCTCGACGCTCTTCGCGCGGAACTGCTTACCACTCTTGAAGTTCCACGTAACGCCCAGACGCACGTTGAAGTCCTGTCCCTGGCCCCAAGTCTCCATAAAGCGGTTAAAGCCATCGCCCTCGAAGGTCATTGCCTGACGTGCACGCACGATATTCTGCAAGCCACACTGCAAAGTCCACGAATCCTTAATCTGTTTCTTAATATCGAGAGTCATCGTGTGGTAGCTATCCACTCTAATATTGCTCACCTTCGCGCTTGTCATACCCTGATAATATACATCTATAAAGAACTTCTTGGGTAACTTAAAGGTCATATTGGTATTCCACTGCGCCACCTCATTAACCTCAAACTCGCTATCCTCGGTAATACGCTGCTTGGAGATAAGTCCCGTGATATTGGTATTCCAATCCCACCACTTTGTCACATTGAACGGCAGGTTCAACGATGCAACATAATAGTTTTCTGTCGGCAGGTTTTTGTAGGTCAACTCCATCATCATCGGATTATTGGGGTCCTGTATCATCATTCGCTGGATAACATCACGGCGAATATTCATACCCAAAGTCAAACTATACTTATATGCCACAACAGCTGTTACCGTAATATTATCGGTGTACTGCGGCTTAAGCAGGGGATTACCCGACTGGAACGTATAATCCGAAATCTGCATACGGTTGGGTGTCAAGTTCCAGAAGTTGGGGCGAGCAATACTACGCGAGTACTGCGCCACCAGCGAGTGCTTGCCCGACTTATCCAGCGCAAAGGAGAGGTTGGCATTTGGGAAGAGCGAGAAGTATTTCTGGCTCACGCCCGACTCTCTACCACCATCGGTGTAGGTATATTCGCCTCGCAAACCCACAACGGCGCTAAAACGGCCATAATTCATTGTAGCTGTGGCGTATGCCGCACCGATATTCTCAGCATACGAGATATCGAAATCATCCACCACCGAGGGTACCCACACACCTGCATTATCGTAGCGATACTGCGAGGCACTATTCACCTCGTTGTAAGTGTACTTCGCACCGTACTTCAACTTCCAATGGCTCGACAATGTGCGCTCACGAGCAACCGAAGCCGTTGCAATACGATACAACGAGGTGTTGCGGTAGTTGTAGAGCGAATCCTTTGCAATGCCATTCTCGTTAATCATTGCGTGGCTATCCTCACCCTTGGTGGGTGCGCTCTGGTTGTAATCGACAATGAATTTGAGTGTTGAGCCGAGCGAGTCGGTCTTAATCACATAGTTCAGCGCGGCGGCAAAGCGCTCGCTTGTATCGTAACCGTCGTAAACGCTCTTGTTGTTACGCTTGATTGCATCCGAGAGGAACGATGTGCGCGAATCGTTATAGCTCTCGCTGTTATCACCAAAGTACTGCGCCCAAAGACCTACGCTATGGCGAGGGTTAATCTCCGCAACGGCCGACACATCAAAGCCGCCCCAATCGCCACCGTATGTCATCTTCGAGTCGGAGTTCAGCTCGGCTGCAAGATTCTCATACGATGTACGCTCCACAGATACGGCGTCCATCTCTGTGTTGTTATACCACGCCGAGGCCGAGAGGTCGAACTTACCCACGTGGGCATTGATAGATGCCGAGGGGTTATAGACCTCCATATACTTACCGTGGTTGGTCTGCATCGACACCGAGCCCATTACGCCATTCTCCAGACGGCGGCGCAGAGTGATATGGATAGCACCACCCGATGAGTCGGCATCGTGGTCAGCACCCGTCTGCGGCACAACCTCAATCTTGGCAATATCCTCAGCACGCAGGCTCTTGACGTAGCGCACCAGCTGCTCGCCTGTCATCTTGATTTCGCGGTTGTTGATAAAAATCTTCGTGCCCGCCGAGCCGTTGATTGAGATTTCATCATCCTTGACCCACACGCCCGGTGACTGACGCAGCAGCTCCGTACCATCCTTACCGATGGCGGCATCCGAGTTTGCCACATCGACAACAAAGCGGTCAGCCTCACGGCGAATCATCTGCGCCTTTACGACAACCTCGTCAATGGCGGTTGTTGACTCGGCGAGCGTAATATCGCCCAACGAGCTCTCTGCGGGAATGGTGACGGTGCGCTCCTCGGTCTTGAAGCCTACGAAGTCGATGATGATTTTGTACTCACCAGCGGGGAGCAGGAGCGAAAAATTGCCCTGCTCGTCCGAGGTGGTACCTCCCGCCTGCTCATCGCCCACCATAGCTACAATAGTGGCGTAGCCAACGGGGTTGCCCTTCGCATCGATTACGCGGCCGCGCAGAGCCTCCTGCTGTCGCTTGGTTGTCTTGGCCGCCACGGCGTAGCCACTATTCTCGGCCATCGCTTCGGCCGCCATTGTTGCGGGAGCTGCGAAGAGCATAGCCGCAAGAAGAAGTGTAGATAACTGTTTCATAGTTGAGTAAAGTAAGTTGAGAGTTTGTAATCGTAATAGTTGAGAGTTTTTTAATTGTTGTTGAGAGTTTTTGGGTTTATATCAAATAATTGTAATAGTTGTCTGTTTTTGTTGTTTTCATTATGCTTTTCGCTAAATCAATAATGTTGTTCAATTATATTTTATCGTTTTTCGATAACAAAGGTAGGTATATTTTTCAACTTTGCAAATTTTTGTTGAATTTTTTCCTTAGCCACCCCACTGCCACGTTGCTGAATGTCGCGCCAACACACCAAAATTCATCGCGAGGGCCGAGAGATTGCGTATTACCTGTTTGCTGATGCAAATATATACACTTTTCACTACTTTGCAAAACATAATACCGTTTTTTTTATACTTTTTTTTTATGCCGATATTTATTTTCGCCAAAATTATATTTTCACCTTAATATATAAATATTTCATTCAACCCCACTCGCCACATATATTTAGTCGCTATTCTGTGCAAAAAATTACACTCGAAATCAAAAAAATGACGAAAAAAAGAGGAATCCGAGAAAATATCACTAACTTTAAAGTGCGAATTGCATAACCGAAAAGAGTAAAACAATATAAAAACCTTAAAACTTATGAGTGACAAGATTTCACGCGGCGACTTCCTCCTAAAGTCAGGATTGGCCGCAGCAGGTGTTATGATGGGCGGTTTGGCATCGGCAGCCCCCACTGCGCAGAAAGCAGAGGACAAGAAGAAACGCTTTGCAAAGTTGGGCAAGGTGAATGTGGCTTGGGTTGGTATGGCTAACCGTGGCCGCGAGGTGATGCGCGAGTTTGAGAAGACAGGCTTGGCTAACATCGTTGCTATGTGCGACGTTGACCTCAAGTCGAAGGGCAGCCAAGAGTCTATCGCAGCACACCCCAAAGCAAAGGTATATACCGACTTCCGCAAGATGTTCGACGAGATGGGCTCGAAGTTCGAGGCCGTAGTGGTTGAGACTCCCGACTTCTCGCACTTCCCCTGCGTGATGTTGGCACTCAATCAGGGCAAGCACGTATATGTAGAGAAGCCTATGGGCCGCACATTCTACGAGTGCGAGCTGATGATTCAGGCGGCGAAGCGTAACCCCCACCTCGTAACACAGGGTGGTAATCAGGGCCACTCAGACCGCAACTACTACCAGTTCAAGGCGTGGACCGAGGCTGGCATCATCAAGAACGTAACACACGTAGATGCTCATATGAATAACTCACGCCGCTGGCACGGCTACGATGTGAACATCGACCGTTACCCGCAGGCAGAGCCTATTCCCGATGGTATGGATTGGGATTTGTGGCACACAACACAGCAGTTCCACGAGTTCAACCCGAAGTACCACCCCGGCAACTGGCGTTCTTGGTACGACTTCGGTATGGGTGCTTTGGGCGATTGGGGTGCACACCTTATCGACACTATCCACGAGTTCCTCGATTTGGGATTGCCTTACGAAATTACACCTATAAAGCTTGATGGTTGGAACACATACTTCTTCCCGATGTCATCAACCATCAACTTTAAGTTCCCGCGCCGTGGCGAGATGCCTGCAATGGATATCACTTGGTGGGACGGCATTGGTAACTATCCCCCTATCCCCGAGGGCTTTGGCGAGTCAAAGATGGGTGCAGACGTACCGACAATCGGCGGTCAGAGCGCAGCAGCATCGGCTGTGAAGATTAACCCTGGTACGATTATGTACTCTGACGAGCTTATCTTCAAGCGCGGCTCACACGGTGCTATCACTCAGATTATCCCCGAGGCAAAGGCAAAGGAGATGGCAAGCAAGTTGCCCGAGGTTCCCGAGCCTACATCGAACCACTATGAGAACTTCCTCTTGGCCGTTATGGGCGAGGAGAAGGCTCACTCACCGTTCGAGAAGTTTGGTCCTCTGTGTCAGGTATTCTGCTTGGGCGTTATGGCGCAGCGTCTTAATGAGAAGATTATCTTCGACCGCGAGACAAAGCGCATCGTGAACAACCGCTTCGCCGACGCTATGCTCACCAACACACCCCCGCGCAAGGGCTGGGAGGAGTTCTATAAGATGTAATAGCTAATATAATATTAAAAAATAGCCTGTCTTACAAATAGAAGACAGGCTATTTTTTAATATTATGCATCATTCTGGTCGGAGCTTCAGCCATTACTTGACTTATCAATTACCCGCATCATCCGCGATGGAGTCCTTGACAATGTAATCTTTATTCTCCACACGGCTATAATAACTCTGCACGATAGCCTTCAGGCGCGTCTCGATGTTCTCAATAGGCACCTTGTCCACAAGGTTATTTTCGTGCATTATATCCTTAATATCATACACGCCCGTTGTATTTTTTTCGTCAAAACGAATCAGATAATCTCTCGTAATTGCCTGAAAAGCATTATTATCATAATTCACCGAGAAGGGCACATCCGCGTGCTCATTGAATATATCGCGACCAAAAGCGAAATATGGCTCCGTGTTACCCATCAAGCCCAACAACGTAGGCATTATATCAATCTGCGACACGACCTGACGATGCTCACCAAAGAGCGCACTATCGGGCGCATACATAAAGCCCATAATATGGTAATCACCGGGCGAACGACGGAACGTCTCGGTCATCTTCTCGCTCGACACGTGGTCGGCGATGAATACAAAAATGGTATTGCGGAACCAATCATCATTCTCGTGCTTGGCAAAGAATTTTCTAAATGCATCGTCCACATAACCAACGCATTGATGGTTTGGCGTCTTACCCTTCGGATACTTGCCCTCATACTCCTCAGGGATTACAAATGGGTGGTGTGACGTCAGCGTGAACATAGTAGAGAAAAATGGCTCTTTCTGCTCGGAGAGCACCTCACCCATATAATTCAGGAACTTCTCGTCCCATATACCCCAATAACCATCGAAATCTCCTGTGCCGTGCACCTTCTCATAATCCTGACGGCTATACAGATTCTCTATTCCCGTCTGGCGGGCATAAGCACCAAAACCCATAGAGCCGTGGTCCGAGCCACAGAAGAACATCGTCTTGTAACCCTTGTCCTTCAATATAGCCGGCAGAGAACGCGTCTCAGCAAGCGCCTGCGGCATAAGCACAAACGGCGATTTGAATGACGGAATAGAGCTCCACACGGCGGGCAGAGCCTGAATCGAGCGCTTGCCGTTAGCATACATATTATAGAACGTATAGCTCTGGCGCATAAGCGAATCGAAGAACGGCGTATATCCCTTTTGTTCCGAGTCCTCATACAAATCGGGGCGCAACAATGCCGAATGTTCAGCCGAGAAGCTCTCCATAATAAAGAGCACCACATTACGCCCTGTAAGCTCCGTTGGGGCAGTATCCTCGGCGGGGAAATGCTCGGGCGAATAGATTGAGGCGAGCGTCTGCTCATCGAAATATTTTTCGTAGTGCAACTTGCCACTTGACGAAATGGTACGAAGAATAGCAAACGGATTACTAAGAATCATCGTTGCGCGAGCATTATCAGCTGTATAAAGCGTTGCATTTGAGATTGTTATCGGACGTGTCATCTTGGTAAAACCACCACGCACGCCGCCAATGGCCAAACCTACAGCCACCAACATCATCACAACTCCCGCAATATAATACCACACGCCAGCAAACACAATCTCCACCTTTGCGCGACGACGATAGCCAACGGCAAGCAAAGCGATAAGCGCCACGCCCGCAAGAACCATATACCAATTCTCCGCAGCAAACTTCAGCACGAGTTGCAGCGAATTATCATTATCGGCAAAAAATATCTCGTCGGCCGAGAAACGCTTCTGCGTATATCGAAAATATATAGCATCGGCAATATTTATCGCCACAAGCAGCAATGCATTGACTATCACGTAGTACCAATACATCATCGCCTGCCACCATCGCTTCTCGCGCAGATGCAACGGTACGACGGAAAGCAGAACAAATACGGCATTGGCATAGAGAATTGACACCGTATCGAACTTCATCGAGCCACACACGAGACTCCACAACTCTTCGGCAGGCAGCGGCCCAATCAAGGCCCGATTATATATATAGAAGATAGCTCGGCACAACATCAATACCACATAAAGCAGCACGATACGCCACACGAGCAAAGATGCGTGAGTACGAAATATTCTCATTTTATTCGTGATGATAAGGTTCGTTATTCAAGATTGTAAAGGCACGGTACAACTGCTCGGCAAAAATGGCACGCACAATCTGATGCGAGAAGGTCATCTTCGAGAGCGAAATCTTCTGGTCGGCGCGCGCATAGACCTCCTCCGAGAAGCCGTAAGGACCACCAATAACAAGTACCAATCGTTTCACGCCACTCAGCATACGCTTCTGCAACCACTGGGCATACTCCATCGAGGTGTACTGCGCACCCTTCTCGTCCATCAACACAAGGAAGTCGCCATCACCGATAAGGCGCAAGATAGACTCCCCCTCCATCTGCTTTTGTCGTGAGGCAGCCATATTGCGCGTGTTGCGCACGTCGGCAAGCGTAGTGATAGAGAAACGGCAATAACGATTTACGCGCTTGGCGTACATCTCAACAAGAGCCTCCACCTCGCGCGAATCGGTTTTACCTACAACTATAAGTTCTATATTCATAATACTGAATCTGTATTCCACTCACCCTCAGCGCTCTCGTAGAAGATAGGCAAGCGATCCTCCACCGACTTGAGCCACTCGTAAGCCTTATACATATTATATCCATTACCCGACACCGTACCACTCAACGAGAAGCCAATGATGCAGGTGTGGTTACGCGAGCGGTAGTACATAGCCTTCACGCGCTGCATATACTCATCCAACAGTTTCGGATCATTAGCCGATGTGCCACCCACTGCTCGGTCGCTACTTTTTGACGGCGAGCTGATATTGGCGCAATCAATTACGAACATACCCGCCTTGTCGCACATATCGTAGAACCACTTTGGCTGCGGATAATCGGGACAAACCGTATTGTAACCGCGCAGTTTCAACTGTTCAATCTCCTTATAAGTCTGCTGGCGGTTAGGCATAGCGTTGAAGTGCTCCTTTTTTTGGATTGCCAGCGGTTTATCGAAACGATAAAACTTTCCATCGCGATACTCCGTCTTACCAAATCCCACCTTCAGCGGAATATACTCCCACAACATACCGTTACGTTTGATATAGAGCATAACATCGTACAACGGTCGCTGGCCATCGCCCCACTTAAAGTCGTAGGCGTGATAGATATATGGCTTGAACGAGAGTGTATCCATCGAACGGCCATCGAGCGTAAGAGAGTTTACGCTGAACTCCATCAACTTACCCTTCGGGTTGTAGATATCGTAACCCACCTGAATGGTCTCCTCAAAGTTAAAATCATTAGCCACAATTACATCCAGCTTCAACTGCGCGAACTTACGCGTAGAGTCAGGCTCAAGCACAATATCGAAGTCGCGCACCGACAGACGGCGCTGCGCAAAGAGGTAGCTATTCTCAAACTCCTTAAAGTCGGGTTGAATCACACCCTCGTGTAGCTGCGGCGTGTAGCTGCGACGCATACACATCAGAATTTCGTTTACACCCTGACGCAAGAAGCGCGAAACCATAAAGTCGGCAGGCGTGTAGGGGTCATCAACCTCGGCAACGAGCTGATTGTTGATGTAAAGCGTGTAGGCCGAGCCGTGATTCTCAACGTGGAAGAAGAGATTGTAGTCGTTCATCGTTGCATCAATCTCGAACTTCTGCATATATCGTGCCGCGCCATCGACAACATCTACGCTCACGGGCTTAAAGTCCAGATAGCGAGCTGTTTCTCCACGCTTATCCGCCACGGCATCTTCGCGTTTGTCATACGTGATAAACTCGCTACGATAGACACGCGCCGACTGCGCCATAGCACTTATAATCGAAAAGAGGGCCAAGCCCAGCAATACTAATCGTTTCATATTTCAGGTTAAAATGTTAGCTGTTTTTACTCCGAAAAACCTATCCTTGTTCTCGGATGGTACAAAGTACCATTTGCAAAGGTACTTTTTTTTTGACAAATATCAAATTATTGCCTATCTTTGTGGGTTGATAAGCCCCAGCAATGGGCTATGCAGTGAGAATAATTAGATTAACAAAAAAGATAAACAAATGAAAACGCAGAGAATTGCAGAGATTCTGAAATCAGGCGCCGTAGGCAGCGACATCGTCGTTAAGGGCTGGGTGCGCACAAAGAGAGGTAACAAGAACGTAGCATTTATCGCATTGAACGACGGTTCGTGCGTGGGCAACATTCAGATAGTAGTTGACTTGGCTAACTTCGATGACAATCAGCTCAAGCTCATCACCACAGGTGCTTGTATCCGCGTGGATGGTAAGCTCGTAGAGTCACCCGCATCAGGTCAGGGTGTAGAGGTACAGGCCGAGAAGATTGAGATTTACGGTACAGCAGACCCCGAGACATACCCCTTGCAGAAGAAGGGCCACTCGTTGGAGTTCTTGCGTGACATCGCATACTTGCGTCCCCGTACAAACACATTCGGTGCTGTGTTGCGTATCCGCCACGCTATGGCATTCGCTATCCACAAGTATTTCAACGACAATGGCTTCTACTACCTCCACACTCCCCTTATCACAGGTTCTGACTGCGAGGGCGCAGGTGCTATGTTCAACGTAACAACGCTCGACATCGCTAATCCTCCCCGCACAGAGGAGGGTAAGGTAGATTACACTCAGGACTTCTTCGGCAAGCCTTGTAACCTTACCGTATCAGGTCAGTTGGAGGGTGAGCTCGGTGCTTTGTCTCTCGGCCGCATCTACACATTTGGTCCTACCTTCCGCGCCGAGAACTCTAACACTCCCCGCCACTTGGCTGAGTTCTGGATGATTGAGCCCGAGATGGCATTCTACGAGTTGGAGGATAATATGGAGCTTGCAGAGGACTTCCTCAAGTACCTTATCCGCTACGCGTTGGAGAACTGCCGCGAGGATTTGGAGTTTATGAACAAGATGTGGGACAAGGAGCTTATCGAGCGTCTGGAGTTCGTCTTGGCTAACGACTTCGTTCGCTTGGACTACACCGAGGGTATCGAGATTTTGAAGGCTTCAGGCCGCAAGTTCGAGTTCCCCTGCGAGTGGGGTTGCGACCTTCAGTCGGAGCACGAGCGTTACCTCGTAGAGGAGCACTTTAAGCGTCCCGTTATCTTGATTAACTACCCCAAGGAGATCAAGGCATTCTATATGAAGCAGAACGAGGATGGCAAGACAGTACGCGCTATGGACGTTTTGTTCCCCAAAATCGGCGAGATTATCGGTGGTTCGGAGCGTGAGGCCGATTATGGCAAGCTTTCTGCAAGAGTTGCAGAACTCGGAATGAACGAGCAGGATATCTGGTGGTATTTGGATACTCGTCGTTGGGGTTCAGCACCTCACTCTGGCTTCGGTTTGGGCTTCGAGCGTCTGCTCTTGTTTGTTACGGGTATGGGTAACATCCGCGACGTTATCCCCTTCCCCCGTACGCCGAACAACGCTGAGTTCTAATATACTAACAAAAGATAAAAACCTCACGTATGAAGAGATTACTATTTCTTGCGATAATGGTTTGCGTGGCAATGGGTGCCTCTGCGCAGCAGCGTAAGGCACGCACCTGCAACCTCATCTTCATCGGCAACAGCATCACCGAGGGTGCGCTGCACGCCGACAAGAAAAAGACAGCACCTCCTGTATTTGCAGCCGACTTTGTTGGTAAGAAGCTATCAACGGATGTGCATTTCCGCAACTGCGGACGCTCGGGAGCTACAACTGTGGACTTCCTTCCAGAACAGAAGCGCGACTTCGTACGTGTAGAGAGAGCTATCGAGGAGATTAAGGCTCTGAGTTATGAGCCTATAATCTTCTCAATAATGCTCGGCACCAACGACTCGGCCAACTTTGGCCCTAACGGCTCACCCGTATCAAATGCGGACTACAAGAGCAACCTGATGACGATGATTGGCCGCATACGCGAGCTATGCCCCAACGCCATCTTTGTTCTGCAGCGTCCCATCTGGTACAGCCCCAATACGCACAATGCATCGCAATATCTCGTAGCGGGACAAAAGCGTATGGTGGCCTACACCGACGTTTTGGTGGAGATTGCCAACGAGAACGATGACATATACCTTGGCGACTGCGATGCTTTCGACTATTTCGGCAGCAAACACCGCAAATATATGTTTGCCGAGGATGGCAAGGCTGGCGTATTCTACCTCCACCCCAACGAGGCGGGAGCGAAGAAGTTGGCACAATATTGGGCTGACGCCATCGTCGAGGTTGTCAAGAGCGAGCGCAACAAATAAAACCGCAAACACTTTCGGACAAATGAAGGAACCTGTCGAAGTGGAACCGGCATCCGAGGGGGGGGGTGAGAGATAGGAGATATGACTTACAAGGAGATACTCTACGCCGAAGCCTCTATGGAAGCCTAAATTAAATTTAAAAAATGGCTATTTCACAACGTCAGATTCAGAAACTGCAACAAACCCTATCTCCCCAGCAGATACAGATGATTAAGCTGCTGGAGTTGCCGACTATACAACTCGAGCAACGCGTGAAGCAGGAGATTGAGGAGAACATCGTACTCGAAGAGGAGGAGCGAAGCGACGAGGAGAGAGAGGAGACAATATCGGTGGATGAGTATATCCGCGAGGACGACACCCCCAGCTACAAGAGTCGCATAAACAACTTCTCGAAGGACGACAAGCAACGCCCCGTAAATATCACCGAGGGACGCTCACTACAGGAGTATCTGACCGAGCAACTATCGTTCCGCAACCTCTCGGAGCAGGAGATGGCTATTGCCGAATTTATGGTTGGTAGCATCGACGAAGATGGTTACCTGCGCCGCGATATGGAGTCTATATCGGACGACATAGCCTTCTCGTTAGGCATAGAGTGCTCAATTGGCGAATTAGAGCGCCTGCTAACAATCATACATCAACTTGAGCCTGCAGGCATAGGCGCCCGCAACTTACAGGAGTGCCTTATCTTGCAGATGAATCAGCGACGTATAGACTCGCCTCCGAAACGTTTGGCCTATAAGATTCTATCGTCACATTTCGAGGAGTTTGTAAAGAAACATTACGAAAAACTTATCTCGCGCCTCGGTGTGAGTGAGGATGAATTCCGCGACGCCATTGACGAAATCAAGCGCCTATCGCCCAAGCCGGGAAACCTATACTCGGACGGAGGCTTGGACGCATCGCCATACATCATTCCCGACTTCCGCATAGATTATCACGACGGGCAGTTTGAGCTCTCGCTCAACTCGTATAACATTCCCGAGCTGAAGATAAATCGCCGTTATATGGATATGATGCGCGATATGGTTACCTCGGACGGTATGGTTGCCGAGAAGAACAAGGAGGCTGTGCAGTTTGTCAAGAGCAAGATAGACTCAGCAAAGTGGTTTATCTCGGCCATCAAGCAGCGCCACGATACGCTAATGCGCACGATGCAGGAGATACTAAACTTCCAGCAGGAGTATTTCAAGGATGGCGATAAGAGCAAGCTGCGCCCGATGATTCTTAAGGATATAGCCGACCGTACAGGCTTGGACGTATCGACCATCTCGCGCGTGGTGAACAGCAAGTACGCGCAGACGCACTTCGGTATTATTCTGCTCAAGTCACTCTTCTCGGAGGCTATGCAGACCGAGAGCGGAGAGATTGTATCGAGCTACGAGATTAAAAACATTCTGCAGAGCTGCATCGACGAGGAGGATAAGCGCCATCCGCTGACAGACGAGACGCTGATGAATATCCTCAATGCCAAGGGTTACTGCATCGCACGCCGCACGGTTGCCAAGTATCGCGAGATGCTCGACATACCCGTAGCGCGTCTGCGCAAGCAGATATAGTCGTTGGGCGAAGAACACCTACCCTATGAAAAAATTAGCAAAACTATTTTCAAATATACTACACCCGTGCCTTATACCCATCTATGCTGTGTGCATGATGATGATAACGGGAACGGCATATCACTACTATCCGCTACGCCTGCAACTATATTTAGTGTGGGCCATAGCGTTGTATTCGGCGATATTGCCTATGCTTACTATGGCTCTGCTTAAGCGTCTGCACCGCCTGCGCGGTCGCGAGCTGCCACGCCGATACCACATTATCGTAATGATGATTGTCGGAATTATCTGCTATGCGCTCTACGCCTTCACGATGATGAAAGCCCCATCGCTGATGATATTCCGCAAGATAGCCGTTGCGGGTATAATGTGTTGTATCTATAGCCTCGTTATGCTCTGCTTCACACGACGCATCAGCACACACCTCACGGCTATGGGCGCCGCATCAGCACTCTTTACAATGCTCAACATTGCTGGCGAGACGCATCTCTTCTGGGTACTGCTCGGCACGCTGTTGGTTTCGGGTATGCTTGCCTCGGCGCGACTCTATCTCGGTCGCCACCGCAGTCTGCAACTGCTCTATGCCTATGTTGGTGGATTTATCGTAAGCGCAATTGCGATGTTATATATATAATTAAGGTATATACTCAATAAAAAAGGCGGCCCGAAGGTCGCCTTTCTTATTTGATTGAAATTTTATAACAAGAGCTATTTTGAAGCTGGTCGCAGTCCGAAAAACCGGAGCATACTTGGCGTATGTGAGGATTTTGAGGACAAGCCAGATGCCAAAAGAGCCTTGTTAGAGAATTTCAACAGATTACTCAACTGTACCAGCAGAACCGAGAACATTCTCGCACTTGTGCTTGTAGAGCTTCTTCAACTCCTCACGTGCGGGACCCAAGTACTTACGAGGATCGAACTCAGCAGGATTGTCAACGAAGATCTTACGTACCATAGCAGTCATTGCCAAACGGCCGTCAGAGTCGATGTTGATCTTGCAAACTGCAGACTTAGCAGCCTTACGCAACTCCTCCTCGGGAATACCTACAGCATCCTTCAAAGCACCACCGTGAGTGTTGATGATCTTCACGTACTCCTGGGGAACTGATGATGAACCGTGGAGAACGATGGGGAAACCGGGCAACTGCTTCTCGATCTCCTCGAGGATGTCGAAACGCAAGGGGGGAGGTACGAGGATACCGTCAGCGTTGCGTGTGCACTGCTCGGGCTTGAACTTGTTAGCACCGTGTGATGTACCGATTGAGATAGCCAAAGAGTCGCAACCAGTCTTTGTTACGAAGTCAACAACCTCCTCGGGACGAGTGTAGTGAGCAACCTCAGATGAAACCTCATCCTCAACGCCTGCCAATACACCGAGCTCACCCTCAACTGTTACGTCGAACTGGTGTGCGTAGTCAACAACCTTCTTTGTAAGAGCAACGTTCTCCTCATAGGGGAGGTGTGAACCATCGATCATTACAGAAGAGAAGCCCATATCGATACAGCTCTTACACAACTCGAAAGAGTTACCGTGGTCGAGGTGCAAAACGATAGGAATATTCTTACCCATCTCCTTAGCGAACTCAACAGCACCCTGAGCCATATAACGCAACAGAGTCTGGTTAGCGTAGTTACGAGCACCTGAAGATACCTGAAGGATAACAGGTGAAGAGCACTCAACACAAGCTGAAATGATAGCCTGCATCTGCTCCATATTGTTGAAGTTAAATGCGGGGATAGCATAACCACCCTCGATAGCCTTCTTGAACATCTCACGAGTGTTCACAAGACCAAGATCTTTGTAAGAAATCATAGCTTTGTTTTATTATGAATTAGTGAATCTTTTGTTTCTTCGTCATTTTGCTGTTGGCAAAAGCCCACATATCGTTGCAAATATACAAAATAATTGATTTTATAGAAAATTTTTACACCTAAGAAAACAACTTAAATGTAAATATTCTCCATTTCTGCATTATATTCCCTCTGTAACAGCTATCATACACCTACAAAAACTTAAATAGGGTGCCCAACCTATCGGTCGGCACCCTATGATTTCAATATTTTATAAAAGTTGGATAACAAGAACTATTTTGAGGCTGGTCGAAGGCTGAAAGTCCGCAGCATACTGAGGTATGTGAGGAACTTGAAGCCGAGCTAGACACCAAAAGAGCCTTGTTAGACGACTTTTATTAGTAGGTCATTGTAACCTCCATCTCCTTAGCCTGATCAATCATCTTCTGCAACTCAGACTCGCTGGGCACGCGGTTAACCAAGTTCTTCTCGGCATTAACCTCCTCCATCTTAGCCTTGAGGTTAGCAGCTACGCGATGACGGAACTCCTTAACTGTATCAACACCAGCAGCCTCCAACAACTCCGCAAACTGAGGACCTACGCCTTTGATGCGGAACAAATCAGCGTGGTTAGTCCAACGGAGAATCAACTTCTCACTAATCTCAGTCTTCTCTGCCATCTCCTTGCGGCCCTTAGCCGATGCACAAGCAGCCAACAAATCCTCAGGTGTGTTGATACCTACAGCCTCCAACTTCGCAGCATAAGCCTCGCCTATGCCCTCAATGTCAATAATCTTGTATGCCATAATCAAATGATTTATTTAGTTTTACATTAAATAATATACAAATATAACATTATTTATTCGCTATACAAAAAAATACACCTAACAAAATAGTCAGGTGTATCATTTACTTAATAATGTTATTTATGATGTTTTTACCTGTGCGTATTTTCGTTTGAATAGTATAGCGAACAACACCGCCACCACAAGCGCATAGGCGGCAAATACAAGCCACGATGTCTGCCATCCCTCTATCTGTGCAATGCCATCGCTTTGGCTATATACGAAGCGATTTACAACGCCCTGCGCGGCCATCGTACCAATCGTTGCACCTATGCCGTTGGTCATAATCATAAAGAGTCCCTGCGCCGAGGAGCGAATAGAGTCGTCGGTCTGCTCATTGTCGTAGTGCGAGCCCGAGATATTGAAGAAATCGAAGGCTATGCCATAGACAATCATCGATAGGATAAACATCCACACTCCCTCACCTGGATTACCTAATCCAAAAAGAGCAAAGCGCAGCATCCACGCAACCATAGCAATAAGCATCACATACTTGATACCGAAACGTTTGAGGAAGAAAGGTATTAACAATATGCAGAGTGTTTCGGAGATTTGCGACAGCGAAATAAGCGCATTGGCGTGATTAGCGCCAAACGAAGTGGCATATTCAGGAATATCCTTAAATGCCGAGATAAACGGATTGGCAAAGCCATTTGTAATCTGCAACGACACGCCCAGCAACATCGAGAAGATAAAGAAGAGTGCCATACGTCGCTGCTTGAATAAAGAAAATGCACGCAAGCCCAACGCCTCGGCAAATCCCTTTTTATCCGCCGTAGGGCTGATAGGGCAGTTTGGCAGAGAGAAGCAATATAGGCCCAAAATAAGGCTCAAAGCGGCCGACTGGACAAACTGCATAGCATTGTGCTGAAAACCCGCAAAATCACACGCAAGCATAGAGCAGATAAATCCCACCGTGCCCCACACACGAATAGGCGGGAAGGCTGCAACGGTATCCTCTCCGCGACTCTCCAGCACAGAATAGGCTACCGAGTAGGACAAAGCGATCGTCGGCATATAGAAGGCCACACTCAGAGTATATAATATAAAGAGAGGCCACACTCCCCCACCCTCGCCTGCTTGCAAGGCGTAATATCCTGCGCCACCCATAAACATAGCCGCCAACAGATGGCACACGCCGAGCATACGTTGCGCTGGTACCCACCTATCGGCTATGATTCCCACAACGGCGGGTATAAACAGCGACACGACGCCCTGCATAGCGTAGAACAGGCCGATATATGATGCCATATTGGTCGTTGCCAGATATGAGCCCATCGAGGTAAGATATGCTCCCCACACACCAAATTGCAGGAAGTTCATTATTATAAGGCGCAATTTTATACTCATAGTTTGTCTTTTTTCGGGTTTTAACTCTATTGCGATACGAAGGTAGCTATTTTATTTTACTTGGCAAAGCCAATGCCGAGGCTTCTAAACTCCTATTTTTAGCCCTCACGGAAGAAAAAAGAGATAATTTTTCCCTCAAAATTAAAAAAAATTAAATTTTTCTTTGCAGAATAGAAATTATATTCTACTTTTGCAGTGTCAAAAACGACAACGACCAAATTGGGCTATGGTGTAATGGTAACACTACAGATTCTGGTCCTGTCATTCCAGGTTCGAATCCTGGTAGCCCAACGAAGAGCTTCTTGAAAAAGAGGCTCTTTTTTGTTTTGTATCTTCTCTGATAAGAGATATAGGTGGTATAAGTATTATAGGAGTTATAGGAAAACAAAAAGAGTTTGTCTATTCCAAGACAAACTCTTTCTTTTTGGAATTGTATAAAAAGTGGATTTTCAAGGCTTGCGAAGCCCGAGAAACCGCAGTTTACTGATGCGTAAATGAGGATTTCGAGAGCGAGCGTAACGCCGAAAATACCTTTTTAGGCAATTTCAACTAATTAAGCTACTGCGTTTGAGATAAGGAATGTAGCAGCAACAGTCAAGATAGCGTACAACTCGGGGAACGCAGCAAGGATAAGAGTCTTACCCATAACGTCGTTACCGTTACCGATAGCAGCGATACCGTTAGCACAAACCTTTGCCTGGAAGTAAGCAGCCATAAGGTTTACCAAACCTACCAACAAACCTGCACCAAATACGGCAGCAGCCTGGAACATAGTGATGTCAGCAGTCAAAAGGCCCTGAACCATAAAGAAACATACGAAACCGTACAAACCCTGTGAACCGGGAAGCGCTGAAAGAATCATATAGCTACCGAAAGCGCCGCTGTTCTTCTTCATTGCACCTACTGCAGTCTGACCGCAAATAGAAGTACCGATTGCTGATGCGATACCTGCCAAGCCTACCATAAATACTACGCCGATGTAGGCCAAAATCAATGCTGTTGAATTCATAATTGTTTAGTTTTATTAAATTTTACTTTTGTTATTTATTTCTTTTCATTTGTAAGAGGCTCAAATGAACGTGTCGTCATCTCGAAACCTGCATTTTTATAGAACTCCACGAAGGTCAATCGCATAGGATGGACAAACGAAGAGATAGCCGACATAAAGAGGTTGATACCGTGACCTACCAAAAGGATAGCCGTAGCACCAATAATCTGGAAAACAGTACCCACACCGAACGACTCGATGCCTGCATCCAAACCAGTAAGACCCATAGCCAGCGAGTTAAATACCTGCGCCAAAACACCACCTGAAAGACCGATGGCGAAGAGACGGATATATGAGAGTACGTCGCTCAACAAACCTGTAATGTTGTTATAAGCATCCCACAATCCCGAACCGATGTTAATCAAAGGATTGCGCTTGATATTATTGAGCAGAAGCATCAGCACGGCACCTACACCCATAGCGGCATAGAAGGCAGGCGATGAGGCTGTAAACCACGATATCGTAAGGTTCTCATTGAGCATCGGCAAACCTACGGCAATACAGCCCGAGAGCAGGATAATAAACCAACCCAACAGACCGAATGTAGATGTAAAACCGAAGAGCTTAGTCTGCAAGCAGATATTGAGGAACATACCAAAGAGAATCTGCACAACACCCAACGCCAGCGCCAATGAGAAGAATTGGTTCTGGAAATCGAGGAATGGTGACTGAGCAATACTCTCATAACCCAGCATATCGGGGATACTCATACCAAACAACGAACCCGTATAGAGTCCAAACAGAGTTGTAGCGCCACCGCAGAATACCGTAAGCCACGCAGCCTGCTTAAGCGATGCACCGCCCTTCTTCAAGAGCATAAAACCAGCCAAGAGCAAGATAGCACCGTAACCCGCATCGTTCAAGCAAATCGCAAAGAAGAGCATATAGAACGGAGCAAAGAACGGCGTAAGATCCATCGTGCCATACTTAGGCAAGGCATACATAGCACCGATAAGCTCGAACAGACGTGCAAAACGGTTGTTCTTCAACTTAACGGGTGTGTCGTCCTCGGGCACAGGGTTACGCTTGAGATAGATAACATCGGGATACTCATCCAGAAGAGCATCTACCTGCTGCGACTTATCCTCCTCGGCCCAGCCCTCCATAACTACCAACGCTCCGTCGGCAGCCTCGGTGGCTGTACCCTTAATCTTTACACTCTGAAGCTCACGCAACTTAGCGTTGAGCTCATCCTCAATCACGCCTACGTTTGCAGCACATCCCGAAATCTCAAGATTTATGCGAGAAATCTGCTCACGACACTTCTCTGCCTCAGCCATAGCCGCACGGCTATCCATCTGAGGAGCCTTAACCTCCTGAGCGTCGATTACAATCTCCGCAGCAGGCGTAGTGACAACAACAAAATATACAGATGATGAGTCACGACCAATCTCCACGACAGTATAGTCGTTAGCCCACTGCTCAGCGAGAGCATCGTAGGTAGATGACTGCGCCACAAAGTAGCGAAGGACAACACCCTGCTGTGCCAAACGCTCACGTGCATCGCCCTCGAAAT
>JAZRLD010000093.1:0-4139 GCA_045646685.1 Alistipes sp.
GCGTTCAATACTACGAAATCGGGCTCACCGTAAACCTCCAACTCAGCGTCAGTAGGACGGATGAACATATTCTTAACAAAGTGTGCCTGCCAAGCAACCTCCATAATGAAGCGAATCTTCAAACGGCTGTTCTCGTTAGCACCGCAGAATGTATCAACAACGTAAAGCTTCTTGTTAGAGAGCTCCTTAGAAGCCAACTCCTTCAACTCAGCCCAAGCAGCCTCAGTTACAGGCTTGTTGTCGTTCTTGTACTCCTCTGAAGTCCACCAGATAGTGTCCTTAGAAGTCTCGTCCATTACGAAGAACTTATCCTTAGGTGAACGGCCAGTGTAAACACCAGTCATTACGTTAACAGCACCCATCTCAGTTACTACGCCCTTGTCAAAGCCTGTGAGCTCTGCCTTAGTCTCCTCGCGGAACAACTCATCGTAAGAGGGGTTGTAAACAACCTCTGTAGTACCGGTGATGCCGTACTTAGTCAAATCAATCTTTGCCATAATTTTAATAAAATATTATTAGTTAAACTACTTATTTTGCTTTCTGTTTTGTGTTTTGCTGATGTGTGGCCTTCTACTCTGTCATATTTCTCTCCTACACTACGTCCCACCCCTCACACCTTTTGGTCCTCTCGGCTGGGATAAGCCCCTTTTTTCAGCGCTACAAAAATAAGTAAACTATTTGATTTGTGAAATATTTAACACTCTATTTTTTGAAAAATTATCGTTTTCTTAACATACGGAAAATTAGCTAAAATGGTAATGGATTATATTGTTGCATTTTAGAATAAAAAATAGTATATTTGCAATTTTGCGCCGATACTCCAATCTTCGCAAAATAGGGTGATTTTAACTCCGATGGCTGGATTATATTTTCACATACCATTCTGCAAGCGTATTTGCGGATATTGCGATTTCTTCCGTGTGGCCGACCTGCGCCTTATGGACGATGTCGTTATGGCTATGCACGCCGAGATGGAGGAGCAGCGCAATTTTATCACCGATAACAAGATTCGTACCATCTACTTTGGTGGCGGAACGCCATCGTTGGTAGCTCCCGCGGAGATTCAAGGATTTATTGACCACTCGGCCGAGTTGTGGGATTGCAGCGGGGTAGAGGAGATTACTATTGAGGCTAATCCCGATGATGTTAGCGATGAATATGTCGCGGCACTGTGTAAAACGGCTGTGAATAGAGTCAGTCTGGGCGTTCAGTCGTTCGACGATGCGGAGTTGCGCTTTATGAATAGACGCCATTCTGCGGCTGATGCAGTTGCGGCGGTGAAACGCTTACAAGATGCTGGAATTGAGAATATTACGGTTGATTTAATTTTCGGTGTCGATGGTTTTGGAGAGGAGGTTCTTGGACGAAATATTGAGAGTGTGTTGAATCTTGGCGTTCAGCACGTTTCGGCATATCATTTGACTATCGAGTCCGACACAATGTTTGGCCGTCGTCTAAAGAGGGGTGAGATGCGAGAGGTGGCGGAGAGTGTTAGTGAGAGCGAATATGCTTTGATTGATAGTAGGTTGACTGCTGCGGGCTATGAGCATTATGAGGTGTCAAACTACGCTTTGCCGGGTTTTCGTTCGCGCCATAATTCATCGTATTGGCACGGTGCGCAGTATCTTGGTATCGGTGTTGGAGCTCACTCGTTTAATGGAGATGTGCGCCATTGGTCGCAACAAACGGTGGGGGAGTATTGTGAGAGGAGAGAGTATGAAATTGATGAGTTGACTCAGCGTGATAGGCTAAACGAGTATGTAATGACCTCTTTGCGTTGCGCCGAGGGCGTCGATTTGGAGTATTTGCGGTCTAGTTTCGGCTCTGAGAATCATCAAAAAGTTGTTGATGGCGCTGAAAAATGGCTATTGTCAGGCGATGTTGTTATTGACAATGGCCGCTTGAGGATTCCGGTTGATAGATTTCTTATTTCGGACGCAATTATCGAGTCTCTTTTCGATGTATAGTTTATAAAAATTATTAAATTATTATTAAATTATCTTATAAATGGATTTTCGGTCGCTATAAATTGCTGAAATATAAATATAAAGTATTATCTTTGCGCCGAATTTTCTAATTTCTGCATAGTATATACATATATATATTATATAGGATTGTAATTAACTATTATATTTTATGAGTAACAAAAATCAAAAACCCAATTACCTGTTTGAGGTAAGCTGGGAGGTATGTAACAAGGTCGGAGGTATCCATACCGTTGTTGCCACCAAGGCTCTCACTGTAACAAAGAGCTTGGGTGATAACTATATGGTTATCGGTCCCGATCTTATGCAGGAGGGCGCGAACCCCGAGTTCGAGGCCGACAACTCATTGCTCGCTGCGTGGCGCGAGAGCCTCTACGAGGAGGGTATCCGCGTTCGTATCGGTCGTTGGAAGGTTGAGGGCAGCCCTATTGCTATCCTTATCGACTTTAAGTCACTCATCTCGCAGAAGGACGAGGTGTTGAAGCATTTGTGGGAGGACTATCACGTGGACTCACTCGCTGGTCAGTGGGATTATGTTGAGCCCGTGTTGTTCGGTCACGCTGCAGGTATGGTTATCAAGTCATATGTTGAGAATTTCTGTAAGTCAGTAGATAACATCGTGGCTCACTTCCACGAGTGGATGACTGCATCGGGCGGTCTTTACTTGCGTAAGAACTCACCCTACGTAGCAACCGTATTCTCTACACACGCAACCGTAGCAGGTCGCTGCATCGCTGGCAATGGCTTGTCACTCTACTCTGATTTGCACAAGTTCAACGCTGACGAGTTGGCTCGCCGCTTCAACGTAACTGCAAAGCACTCTATCGAGAAGATGGCTGCTTCGTACCACGATGCGTTCCTTACAGTGAGCGACATTACTGCTAACGAGTGCAAGTATTTGTTGAGCCGTGAGGTAACTCACATCACTCCCAACGGTTTCGAGAACGACTTCGTATGGCAGGGTGAGGAGTTTGCTGCAAAGCGCAGAGAGGCTCGCAAGGCTATGATCGAGGTAGCTGAGGCTTGCCTTTCTCACAAGTTCGAGAAGGAGCCCCTTATCATCGGTACAAGCGGTCGCTATGAGTTCCGCAACAAGGGCCTCGATATCTTTATGGAGTCTTTGAAGCGTTTGGCTACTTGCAACTTGGATCGCGAGATCTTGGCATACATCACAGTTCCCGCTGCTAACAACGGCGCGCGTGCTGACTTGGTTCGCCACTTGGCAGACTCAACACAGCCTATCGATGAGTCACAGTGGAAGTTCTCTACTCACTACTTGGATAATCCCCAGTGGGATCCCATCTCGCAGTCAATGCGTGGTAGCGTGTTGGAGGGCGCAGACTCTAAGGTGAAGGTTATCTTCGTGCCTTCATACTTGAACTCTAACGATGGCGTATTCAACAAGAATTACTATGAGATGCTGGTAGGTATGGACCTCACAGCATATCCCTCATACTATGAGCCTTGGGGCTACACTCCGCTGGAGTCTGTTGCCTTCTCGGTTCCCACAATCACATCAAACCTTTCAGGTTTCGGTCTTTGGGCTGTAAAGCAGGCTGACCACGAGGCTGTTGAGGTTATCCGCCGCGATGACAACAACGACGCTTACGCTGTTGAGCAGATGGTTGGCGCTACATTGCGCTTTATGCAGTTGGATGAGGCTCAGGTTGCATCTGTACGTGCAGCAGCAAGCGAGATCTCAAAGAAGGCTCTCTGGAACAACTTCTTCAAGCACTACGAGCGTGCATACGCTGAGGCTTTGGAGAATGCTTCAACTCGCTTGAATAGCACAGTTGTTGAGGATGGTGGCAACCACACCGAGCAGTTGAACTTCGTTCGCCAGCAGCTCACATCTAACAAGCCCTCTTGGCACCGTATGATGGTTGAGAAGCGTCTTCCTTCACGTTTGAGCGCTTTGGAGACCATCTCACGTAACTTGTGGTGGAGCTGGACACAGGACGCTCGCGACTTGTTTGAGTCTATCGACCCCGAGTTGTGGAACGTTGTAGATCGCAATCCTATCGCATTGCTCGATAAGCTCTCATTGGAGCGTATCAACGAGCTCGAGAACGACAAGGATTTCTTGGTTCGTTTGGATAGCGTAGCAGCTCAGTTGGAGGCTTATATGACAGAGGAGCCCGATGGTAAGAGCGC
>JAZRLD010000094.1:0-25472 GCA_045646685.1 Alistipes sp.
TATTAACGAATCTGCAAAATAATAAAAACACAATATAATGAAAACTGTTTGCTTATATTTTCAAGTGCATCAGCCGTGGCGTTTGAAGGTTTACCGTTTCTTCAACATCGGTAAGGACCACAACTACCTCGACGATTTTACAAACCGCGCTATTATGCAGAAGGTTGCACGCCAGTGCTACCTCCCTATGAACGCGTTGTTGTTGAAGCTCATTAAGGAGAACAAGGGTGCTTTCAAGTGCTCATTCTCAATCACTGGTTCTGCTGTTGAGCAGTTCCGCGCATACGCTCCCGAGGTGTTGGATTCATTCCGCGCTTTGGCTGAGACAGGTTGTGTTGAGTTCTTGGCTGAGACCTACTCACACTCTTTGGCAGCCCTCTCTTCAAAGGAGGACTTCGTAGAGCAGGTTAAGCTCCACTCAAAGATGATTAAGGAGGAGTTCGGTAAGAAGCCCGTAGCATTCCGTAACACAGAGCTTATCTACTCTGACCAGATTGGTGAGATGGTTGCTGGCCTTGGTTTCAAGACTATCTTGGCTGAGGGTGCAAAGCACGTTATGGGTTGGAAGTCGCCTAACTACATCTACACAAACGCTATCGACAACAGCTTGCGCGTATTGTTGCGTAACTATAAGCTCTCTGACGATATTGCTTTCCGCTTCTCTAATCAGGGTTGGGATCAGTATCCTTTGACTGCTGATAAGTTCGCACAGTGGGTTAAGGAGGATAATGGCGAGGTTGTTAACCTCTTTATGGACTACGAGACATTCGGTGAGCACCAGAAGGCTGATACAGGTATCTTCGACTTTATGAAGGCTATGCCTGCTGCTGTATTGTCAAAGGGCGATATCTGCTTCTCAACTGTTAGCGAGGCAGCTAAGTCATCACAGCCCGTTGGCGTATTGCACTGCCCCCACGTTATGTCTTGGGCAGACGAGGAGCGTGACGTAACGGCTTGGTTGGGTAACGAGTTGCAGAACGAGGCATTCTCGAAGCTCTACGCTTTGAAGGATAAGGTTAAGGCGTTGAAGAACGCTGACTACGAGTATGTATGGAACTTTATGCAGACTTCAGACCACTTCTATTATATGGCAACAAAGTGGCTCTCTGACGGCGATGTTCACTCATACTTCAACCCCTATGGCTCGTCTTATGAGGCGTTCATCAACTATATGAACGTTTTGTCTGACTTCGAGATTGAGATTGATAAGGCTTTGGCTGCAAAGTCTAAGAAGTCTCGCAAGAAGGAGACAGCTACAGCATAAGGCTGAGAGATAATTTTTTGAGCGCAATTCCTTTTTGGGAGTTGCGCTTTTTTTATGATATGTATTATAAATTCTGCCTTTCGGTAACAAAAAATGTCCTTATGAAGTGCAAATAAGGCCCTATGTTTAATAGTTTTAATTATATTTGCGACGTTTTGCATAATAGTAAAATGTTACACTATAAAACAATCATAAATAATCAGTTCAACAACCGTTGGCTTGTGATGGTGCACGGCGCTGGTGGTAGTATGGAGGTATGGTATCGTCAGGTTGCTGACTTTGCACGCCATTTCAATCTGCTGCTCGTTGACTTGGCGGGGCACGGCCACTCTTCAGATGAGGCGTTTGGTAAGGGCTTCAACTTCTCGAAGGCCGCTGATCAGGTTATTGAGGTTGTAAACCACCTGAAGATTGCCAAGTGCCATTTTATGGGACTCTCGCTCGGTACTATCGTCGTGCGAATCATCGCAGAGCGTAACCCCCGACAGGTGGAGAGTATGGTTTTGGCTGGAGCTGTGACACAGTTGAGCGTCAAGGTGCGTATGCTGATTGGTGCGGCCGATTTGTTTAAACGTGTCATTCCCTACGGTTTAATGAAGCGAGTTCTCGCAAAATGTATTATCCCGCAGGAGAAATATGCCAGATCGAAGAATTTGTTTTTGAATAGCGCCAAGCGAGTATCGTTCGATAGTTTCTTGGGCTGGTTGAAGTTGGGCGATGGTCTGAATGCGCGCATCAGTAAGTTGTTCAGCCAGTATATCACAATCCCTACGCTCTATGTGATGGGTGAGGATGATAAGTTATTCTTGCCGCAGGTGCAGGAGACGGTGCGTAACGGAGGTGACAACGTGTCGTTGGTGATTGTCCCCAAGGCTGGCCACGTCTGCAACGTCGATAATAAGAGTTTCTTTAACCGTGAGTCGTTGGATTTCTTGAGAAACTTATAATTTGGAGTTAGAGTTATTATATAAAAAAGCCTGTCCGAAAAAGGACAGGCTTTTTTTTGTGTATGAATAAATCCTATTAGATACCGCGATTGCGGAGCAATGCGTCAATCTTAGGCTCGCGACCACGGAAGTTCTTGTACATAACCATACCGTCGTCGATACCGCCCGGTGTGAGGATATAGTTGCGGAACTTCGTAGCAACCTCCTGATTGAAGATGTCGCCTGTCTCGGCAAAAGCGTCAAATGCATCAGCATCGAGAACCTCTGCCCACATATAGCTGTAGTAACCAGCAGTGTAACCACCGCCCATAGTGTGTGAGAAGTTTGTCATACGGTAGCGGGGGAAAATCTGTGAAGGAATACCGCGCTCGGCGAGTTTCTTGCTCTCGAACTCCATAACGTTCAAGTCGGCAGGAACCTCTGTCAATACGTGCAAATCCATATCGCTGAGCGATGCAGCAACGTACTCAACTGTAGCAAAACCCTGGCCATACTTCGAGCTCTCGACAATTTTATTTACAAGTTCCATAGGGATAACCTCGCCAGTCTGGTAGTGCTTAGCATATACGGCCAACACCTCAGGCTCGAATGCCCAGTGCTCGTTAATCTGCGAAGGCAACTCAACGAAGTCGCGCTCTACGCCACCAGCACCGTTGTAACGCACGTTGCGCATAAAGCTGTGCAATGCGTGACCGAACTCGTGGAACATAGTCTCCACGTTGTCGATGCTCTGCAATGCGGGGCCGTCACCAGTAGGAGCAGTCATATTGCAGCAGTTGATAACGATAGGAATTACGCGCTCGTCACCCTCGTAACTCTGGCCACGGAATGAAGTACACCAAGCACCTGCATTCTTACCATCGCGGGGGAAGTTGTCGCTGTAGAAAATAGCCAACAATGTGCCGTCGCGGTCGATAACCTCGTATGCCTTTGCTGTGGGCTCGTATGAGGGAACTTTGTCAGTAATCTCCTTGAATGTAATGCCATAGAGCTTGTTTGCTACGTGGAAGATACCCTGCATTACGTTGTTAATCTCGAGGTATGAACGAATCTCCTGCTCATCTACAGCATACTTAGCCTTCTTGGCCTTATCCTGATAGTACATATAGTCCCAACCCTCGGGCTCGAACGACTTACCCTCCTTGCGAATCTCGGCACGGATATCTGCAATCTCCTCCTTTGCCTTCTTAACGGCGGGAGTCCATACCTGATTCAAAAGGTCATATACAGCCTCGGGAGTCTTTGCCATACGGTCTGCGAGAGCCATCTCGGCATAAGTGTTATAGCCCATCAACTTAGCCTTCTCAAGACGGAGCGCTACCAACTTGGCCGAGATAGCCTTGTTGTCGTACTCGTTGTCCTGATTACCACGATTGTAGTAAGCCTTATATACCTTCTCGCGCAACTCGCGGTTCTCGCAATACTGAAGAACGGGGTTACAGCTCGGGCGCTGCATATTGAACATCCACTTACCCTCTTGACCATTGTCAGCAGCCATCTTCGCAGCAGCGTCGATATTTGCCTGAGGAAGGCCCTTGAGCTCCTCAAGAGAGTTTGCTACAACGTATGTGTTGTTGGTCTCGTGCTGGAGGTTCTGTGAGAATGTAAGCTGCAACATTGAAATCTCCTGATTCAAAGCGCGCAACTTCTCCTTATCCTCGTCGCTGAGCTCTGCACCGCTCTTTACAAAACGGTCGTAGGTATTCTCCAAAACCTTTGCCTGCTCGGGTGTGAGTGTGAGCTTGTCCTTCTGCTCATAAACAGCCTTTACGCGAGCAAAAAGGGCGGGGTTGAGGTTGATGTCATCGCTATGAGCTGATGAGATGGGTGACATCTCCTTCTGCAAGGCGCGAATCTCCTCGGTAGAGTTACTGCTTGAAAGGGGGCTGAATGTGCCACGTACCTTACGCAAAAGCTCGCCGCACTGGTCCAAAGCCACGATGGTGTTCTCGAATGTGGGAGCCTCGGAGTTGTTCACGATAGCCTCAATCTCGGCCTTCTGCTCCTCCATACCACGCAACATACCCTCGCGATAGTGGTCGATGGTAATCTCCGAGAAGGGAGCGATACCGTAGGGGGTATCGAACTCATTGAAGAGCGGATTATCCGACTTTTGGCCTCCGCAACTGCAAGCGACAAAAGCTATTGCCGCCATTAACAAGTGTTTCTTAATCATCATATTTATCTAAATTTGGTATTTGGAGCAAAAGTAAGAAATAAAATTGAATTATCAGAGGTGCTGTGATGGTAAATATGCAGGTGGCAGTAAATAAATATTCACGCGTATGGGAGCATAACCGATTTTTTTCTATCTTTGTTATTGACTACCTGGTATAAATATTTAATACTAATCCAAAATGAAACAGTTAATTTTTACTATTGCGGCTATGCTGTTCACTGTGGCGGCTATGGCGCAGCAGTCGTGGGTGAATGAGGTGCATAATCCTCAAGCAAATACCGAAGGTTTAGCTCCGATGGGTGCGCGTGTAATCTCTCCCGAGGTGCACGATGACCATACTGTGACATTCCGCCTCTTTGCTCCCAATGCCAAAGAGGTTGTGGTGCGCGGTACGATGTTTACGGGCGGAATGGAGACCAAAAGTGCCACGATGACTAAAGATGATAAGGGTGTCTGGTCGGTTAAGGCGGGCCCATTTACTCCTGATGTATATACTTATACGTTCAGTGTTGATGGCGTGAGCTTTGTTGATCCGGCAAATACGCTCCATAATCACGGTACAATGCCTGCATCGAGTATGCTCTATGTTCACGGCGATGCTCCGGCATATTACGATCCGAATCCCGCCATTGAGCACGGCTCGGTAACTACAAGTTATTATAACTCAACAGTATCGAAGGGCTTGCGTACGATTTTGGTATATACACCTCCGCAGTACGATGCCAAGAAGAAGTATCCCGTACTATATCTTATGGGAGGCTCGGGCGAGGCTACCGATTCGTGGTACAAGTATGGTCAAGTGAACTGGATTATGGATAATATGATTGCCGAGGGTAAGATTAAGCCTACAATTGTTGTGATGGTCAATAATCAGATAGTTCACCGCTCGTCGCCTAACCATAGCGCCTTGTCGTTCAAGATGATGGAGCAGGAGTATAAGGAGTGCATAATTCCGTGGGTTGATTCGCATTACAGCACTATCCGTAGCAGTAAGGGACGTGCTTTGGCGGGCCTGTCTATGGGTGGTCGCCATACGCAATATATCGGTTTCCGTAATCCCGACTTGTTTGGTTCGCTCGGAATCTTGAGTGCAGCCCTGACAGCGGCTGACGAGAAGGCCTTTGGTAAGGACGATGTGGCTATGGGACGAGATAAGAAGGCGTTTAAGAAGGCAAAATTCGACTATATCTATATTGGCGCAGGTAAATATGAAACCAACGAGAAGTCGCGTCATACATTACTGCACAATCAGTTGGAGGAGTTGGGAATTGAGCACGAATATTATATCGGAGGCTTTAGCGCCCACGATTTTATGACGTGGCGCCATCTGCTCTATTATAGCTTTTTGCCAAAATTGTGGAAATAACTAATTAAAATATAAAAACTTATGAAGAAACTATTATTATCCTTATTATTTGTGGGAGCGGTTTCTGCTGCGCAGGCTGACGAAGGTCGTCTGTTGCGTTTCCCTGCAACCAATGGTGTGGATGTGGTCTTTACCTATGCAGGAGATCTCTACAAAGCTCCTTTGGCGGGAGGTCAGGCCGAGCGACTCACTTCGCATGTGGGTGTGGAGATGTTTGCACGTTTCTCGCCCGATGGCTCTTCGATTGCATTTACTGGCCAGTATGACGGTAATACCGAGGTATTCCTTATCCCCGCTACGGGTGGTGAGCCCGAGCGTTTGACCTACACGGCTACAAACAGTCGTGACGATTTGGGTGACCGTATGGGCCCCAACAACATCGTTATGGCGTGGACACGCGATGGTAAGCAGATTATCTACCGCAACCGTATCAGCGACGGTTTCAGCGGCAAGCTCTGGTCTGTAGAGAAGGAGGGTGGTATGCCCGAGCAGTTGCCCTTGCCCGAGGGTGGTTTCTGCTCATATTCGCCCGATGGCAAGAAGATGGCATACAACCGTGTGATGCGCGAGTTCCGCACGTGGAAATACTATAAGGGCGGTATGGCCGACGATGTATGGATTTACGACCCCGCTGCAAAGAAGGTGGAGAACGTAACAAACAACGTCTCGCAGGATATATTCCCGATGTGGATTGGCGAGGAGATTTTCTATATCAGCGACCGCGATATGGTGATGAATCTCTTTGTATATAACACCAAGACTAAGAAGACAGAGAAGGTTACAAACTTCTCGGATTACGACATTAAGTTCCCCAGCACGGACGGTAAGGTGATTGTCTTCGAGAAGGGTGGTTATATCTTCAAGTTCGACCCACGCACTCGCAAGGCCGAGAAGATTACAATCACAATGGGTGCCGAGAATAGCTACGCTCGTAAGGAGGTGAAGAACGTGGGTAATAAGGTTACATCTGCAAGCCTTTCGCCCGATGGTAAGCGTGTAGCCGTAACGGCTCGCGGTGAGGTCTTCAACGTTCCTGCCGATAAGGGTGTTACACGCAATATTACACGTACGTCAGGTGCTAACGAGCGAGGTGCAAAGTGGAGCCCCGATGGCAAGTGGATTGCATACATCAGCGACCGTACGGGTGAGTGCGAGGTTTGGTTGCAGGGCGAAGATGGCGAGTCCGTGCAGCTCACAAAGGGTGGCGATACATATATTCGTCAGTTGATGTGGCGTCCTGATAGCAAGAAGGTGCTTTATACCGACCGTAAGAATCGTATCGTTGAGGTTGATGTTGCGGCCAAGAGCAAGCAGACGCTGATGCAGAACCCCGGTGGTGAGTTCTATGGCGTAAGCTACTCGCCCGACAGCAAGTGGCTTACATATACCAAGAACGCTGCCAACGAGATGAGCGTAGTATATGTTTACAATCTCTCGACAAAAAAGGAGTACCCCGTAACAGAGAAGTGGTACAACTCATCATCGCCCGTATTCAGTGCCGATGGTAAGTATATCATCTTTACATCGGCTCGCGACTTTAACCCCACATATGGTCAGTTGGAGTGGAACCACATCTACAGCCGTATGGATGGCGTTTATATGGCAATGTTGGCTGAGGATACACCCTCACCGTTGTTGCCAACGGACGGCGCAGCGGAGGTAAAGCGTGAGGAGAAGAAGGGTGAGGCGCAGACCGTTGAGGTGAAGATTGATACAGATAATCTTCCCGGACGCATCATTAAGTTGCCGTTGCCCGCTGGCTCATACCGTAACTTCTACTCTGATGGTAAGAAGGTTTACTACTCGTCGATGGGTGGCACAAAGGCTTTCGACCTCAAGACACAGAAGGAGGAGAGCGTTGCCGATGCATCGTTTACGCTCACACCCGGCAGCAAGAAGGCTCTGTTTATGAAGCGCGGCCAGATGTTTGTTGCTGATTTCCCCACAGCGAAGGCTAATTTGCGCGAGGCCGTTAATACAAAGGATATGGTTGCTCACGTGGACTACAACGAGGAGTGGGCACAGATTTACGACGAGGTATGGCGCGCATTCCGCGATGGTTTCTACCTTGAGAATATGCACGGTCAGGATTGGAAGGCTATCAAGAAGAAGTATGAGGTGCTGTTGCCCTACGTTAAGACTCGTCTTGACTTGAACTACGTTATTGGCGAGATGATTGCCGAGGTGGGTTGTGGCCACGCATACGTTAATCCCGGTGAGATGCCCCAGCCTGAGCGTATTCCTATGGGATTGCTGGGTGCAGAGCTCAAGAAGGATAAGAGCGGCTTCTATCGCATTGAGAAGATTCTGCCCGGTGGCGTATATAGCAAGACTCTCCGTTCGCCTTTGGCAGAGCCCGGCGTGGATGTTAAGGAGGGTGATTACATCGTAGCTATTGATGGCATTGCGACATCGAGCGTTAAGAATATCTACGAGTTGCTGGTTGGTAAGGCTAACGTATTGACCGAGCTGAGTGTAAATAGCAGCGCATCGGCCGAGGGCGCTCGCAAGGTTGTAATCAGCCCCATTGAGAATGAGTATCCTCTCTACCACTACAACTGGGTGCAGGATAATATCCGCAAGGTTGAGAAGGCAACAAACGGCAAGGTTGGTTACATCTATATCCCCGATATGGGTCCCGATGGTTTGAACGAGTTTGCTCGCTACTTCTACCCGCAGTTGGATAAGGAGGCGTTGATTATCGACGACCGCGCAAATGGAGGTGGTAACGTGTCGCCTATGATTCTCGAGCGTCTGTTGCGTCAGGCGTATCGTATGACGATGTATCGCGGTCGTGATACCAACGGAACAATCCCCGACGCTACACACCACGGCCCGAAGGTGTTGCTTATCAATAAGTATTCTGCTTCGGATGGCGATTTGTTCCCGTGGAGCTTCAAGGCTAACGAGCTCGGAACAGTTATCGGTACGCGCACGTGGGGCGGTATCGTAGGTATCAGCGGCTCATTGCCATACATCGATGGTACAGACGTGCGCGTACCCTTCTTTACTAACTACGACGCCAAGACAGGCGAGTGGATTGTGGAGAATCACGGTGTAGATCCCGATATCCTGCTCGATAACGATCCTATCAAGGAGTATATGGGAGAGGACGAGCAGCTCAACAAGGCTATCGAGGTGGCCTTGGAGCAGCTCAAGGATCGCAAGCCTCTGCCCAAGACACCCAAGGCTCGTACGATGAAGGATTTGGGTTGGTAGAAAATTTAAATCTATTATAGAGCGCTTTGGCTACGGCCAAGGCGCTTTTTTGTTTTATGCGTGCGTTGGCTTATAATTTGCCATTTACGTGTAATATTTTGTGAAAGATAGCGGGGTAGTTGTAAAATAAATTTATAACTTTGTAGAGATGTGTATTTGATTTAAATGTAATAGCTATAAAATATTATCCTATGAACTATGATTTGGAAATGAGTCCCAATCGACTCGTCGCTTACCTCGGTAAGCCGTGCAAGGAGTTTACAAAGGCCGACATCGTGCGCTACATCAAGGAGAATGGCGTGCAGATGGTCAATTTTATGTACCCTGCGGGTGATGGCCGCCTGAAGACGTTGAACTTCGTAATCAACAACGCTGCATATCTCGATGCTATTCTCACATGCGGTGAGCGTGTCGATGGCTCGAGCCTCTTCCCTTTTATTGAGGCAGGAAGTAGCGACCTTTACGTCTTGCCTCGCTTCTCTACGGCGTTCCTCGATCCCTTTGCCGAGATTCCTACGCTCTCGATGCTCTGCTCATATTTCAATAAGGATGGTTTCCCATTGGAGAGCTCTCCCGAAAATACTCTGCGTAAGGCGTGCCGTGCATTTAACGATGTGACAGGAATGGAGTTTCAGGCGATGGGCGAGTTGGAGTACTATGTTATCGCCCCCGATGCAGAGCTCTATCCTGCAACAGATCAGAAGGGCTACCACGAATCGGCTCCCTATGCTAAGTTCAACGAGTTCCGTACGCAGTGTATGGCATATATTGCGCAGGCTGGCGGACAGATAAAGTATGGTCACTCGGAGGTGGGTAACTTTACGATCAATGGTCTTATCTACGAGCAGAATGAGATTGAGTTCCTGCCCGTTGCGGCCGAGGATGCTGCCGACCAGTTGATGATTGCCAAGTGGATTATCCGCAATTTGGCATATCAGTATGGCTACGACATCACCTTCGCCCCGAAGATTACGGCAGGCAAGGCTGGCTCGGGTTTGCACGTGCATATGCGCATAATGAAGGATGGTCAAAATCAGATGCTCGATGGCAGCGTGTTGTCGGCTACGGCTCGCAAGGCTATAGCGGGTATGATGGAGCTTGCACCTTCGATTACTGCGTTTGGAAATACCAATCCAACATCATATTTCCGCCTTGTGCCTCATCAGGAGGCTCCGACAAATATCTGCTGGGGCGACCGTAACCGTTCGGTATTGGTGCGCGTGCCGCTGGGTTGGGCTGCAAAGAGTGATATGTGCCAGTTGGCTAATCCTCTGGAGCCTGCGAGCAATTATGACACCACACAGAAGCAGACCGTTGAGATGCGTTCACCCGACGGCTCAGCCGATGTATATCAGCTGATAGCGGGCTTGGCTGTTGCGTGCCGTCACGGCTTTGAGATGGAGAATGCGTTGGAGATTGCCGAGAAGACATACGTAAATGTGAATATCCACCAGAAGGAGAATGAGGATAAACTCAAAGGCTTGGCTCAGTTGCCCGATAGCTGTGCGGCGTCGGCTGATTGCTTGGAGCGTCAACGCGCTGTATTTGAGCAGCATAATGTCTTTAGCCCTGCGATGATTGACGGTATTATCAAACGCCTCCGCTCATACGATGACAAAACTCTCCGTAGCCAAATCGAAGGCAATCAGGATGAGATGCTAAAACTTGTAAACCGCTATTTCCACTGCGGATAAAAAGGTAATGATGCAAAAAAATAGGGTGTTAACCAAAACGGTTAACACCTATTTTTTATCTAATATCCTTTCTTGAGTTTACCCACGGCATTTTCTCTTTTACAAATTGGAGAATTCGTACGGGGTAGTCGGTGCAGGCAACGTCAGCGCCAAGCGAGATAGCTAACTGGAAATCCTCCTCCGAGGTGCCGGGCCAAAGATTAACCTTGTAACCAGCCTTGTGAGCCGCTTTTACCATCTTGCGAGATGTACCGTCAACATTGCAGGCGATACGCTTCACGCCCAACTCCTCGGCAGTCTTCAGCGTCTTTTCGTTGGCGGGGTCACCCGTGATGAGCATACACTCAGCATCGGGGTGCAACTGCTTCATTGTGCGGATAGAGCGGTGATCAAACGACGAGAAGATATAGAGTGCATTTTCGGGCTTATCCTTCATCACGGTTTTGTACGCCTTGTCGCAATAAACTTTTAGTTGCTCCTCTGTGTAGTTATTGGATTTCATCTCCCACTCGATGTAGGCAATATCGCTACCGCGGAAATACTTTACCAATTCGTCCAAAAAGAGGATAGGATTGCCCTGCTTGGTCTTAATCTTCTTAATCTCCTTGCGTGTAGATTTCTCTACATCGATATCCACGCCCGTCATTCGCTTCAGCGAGGCGTCGTGTGTGATAACCAGCTCCTCGTCGGCTGTCATACGAATGTCGGTCTCGTAGCCACGTACACCCTTTTCGAATGAGCCCTTGAATGCTGCGAGTGTATTCTCCTCAAACTCGGCACGGCCACCGCGATGTCCTATGACCATAACCTCGGCAGACTGCTGCGCCATAACGGCTGTTGCAAAGAGGAGCGAGAGTAGTGTAAAGGTAAGTCTTTTCATTTTGTTTTTCGGTTTAGGTTAGAAAAAAGCGGGCCGAATGTGGCCCGCGTAATAGATATTGTTTGGAGAAAACCTTACACGGTCATAATCTCCTTCTCCTTAGCCTCCATCAAGGCGTCAAGCTGCTTTGAGAACTTCTCAAGCAACTTCTGTGCCTGTGTCTCGCCATCCTTAGCCTCATCCTCGGGCATACCCTCCTTCTGAGCCTTTTTGAATGCCTCCACAGCATCACGACGTGCATTACGCAAACTGATACGTGCGTGCTCGCCAACACCCTTAACCTGTTTTACAAGCTCCTTACGACGCTCCTCTGTGAGAGGGGGAATAGAAAGACGGATAGTCTCACCGTTGTTCGAGGGAGTAAGGCCGATGTTTGAGTCGATGATAGCCTTCTCAATGGGACGAATCATATTCTTATCCCAGGGCTGAATCAAGATTGTGCGTGCATCGGGTACTGTAACGCTCGCTACGCCCGATACGGGAGTCTGTGAGCCGTAGTAATCTACAAATACGCTGTTCAAAACGTTTGTAGATGCCTTGCCAGCACGAATGTTGAGCAATTCGTCATCCAAGTGGTCAACCGTGCGCTTCATACGGTCGGTTGCCTCATTCATAATAGTCTTAGTATCCATAGTAGTTGTCTTTTATTTTGTTCGTTACTATTTGAGTGCAGCCTCGATAGCCTTAATCATATTCGCAAACTCGGCGGGCTCGAAACCTACCGATACGTAAATAACTTTACCGTCCTTGCCAACAACGAAGTTGCGGGGAATGTAGTTAGATGCGTACTTCTTGAAAATCTCCTGCGTGGGGTCCAAACCCATAGGGAATGTGTAACCTGTCTTCTCGCGGAAGGCCTCTACCACGCTCTTCTTCTCACCGCGTGAGATGGGGAGGAATACGAAATCCTGGCCCTTGAAGTGGTCGATAATCTCCTTCTGTACGTGTGTAAGCTCCTGACGGCAGGGAGGACACCACGTAGCCCAGAAGTTAATCAACACAACCTTACCCTTGAGCTGCGAGAGAGTAATCTTCTCGCCATTAAACATCTCAACGGTGAAATCGGGAGCTTTGTCGCCCTGATTGATAAGTGTAGTTGCCTTAATCTGATCCTCCTGCGACTGTGCAGATGCTGTCATAGGAGCTGCGGCCAACATAATAAAGCAAGCGGCCAACGCGATATATACCTTGCGGCTAAAATTCTTGATGTTCATAGTGTTATGGTTTTATCCGAGTAGCGTGAGCCCCTCGGTGGTTAATTTATTCTTTGCAAACAAGTGTTCCGATATTCTCACCGTTCAAAACCTTTGCCAGATTGCCTACGGTGTCCATATCAAATACGATGATGTCCAGACCATTCTCCTTGCAGAGTGTGAAGGCGGTCATATCCATAACCTTCAGGTCGCGGTTGTAAACCTCATCAAATGTAATCTTATCAAACTTCGTTGCTGTGGGGTCCTTCTCGGGATCGGCCGTATAGACGCCATCAACGCGTGTGCCCTTGAACATTACCTCGGCCTCAATCTCAATACCGCGCAATGCTGAAGCTGTGTCGGTTGAGAAGTAGGGGTTAGATGTGCCGCCGCCGATGATTACAACGTAGCCTGCCTCCAAATACTCAATAGCCTTTGCCTTTGAGTAGTACTCGCCGATAGGCTCCATACGAATAGATGTCAGCACCTTTGCCTTTACGCCGTTATCCTCCAAAGCCGAGTGCAACGCGAGCGAGTTGATAATCGTTGCCAACATACCCATCTGGTCACCCTTCACGCGGTCAAAACCCTTCTTTGCGCCCTGCAAGCCGCGGAAAATGTTACCACCGCCAATCACGATACCAATCTGCACGCCAGTGGCTGCGGCAGCCTTAATCTGCTCGGCATATGACTGCAAAACCGCAGGCGAAAGACCATATTTCTGCTCACCTTGGAGCGACTCTCCGCTCAACTTAAGAAGTATTCTATTGTATCCCATAGCTCAAATATTAGTTTATTTATGCGAAGATAAGAAAAAAATCCCGTTTCATACAAACTATAGGCACAAAACATATCGCTTTTTCTTTATATAATGTGTGTAAAACAATATTTTTTTGTTTCTGACATCGCCGATTGAGCCAGAGAGGTAATCTCTTCGGGTTTGTTGCAAATCAGAAAACAACAGAAATATAATTCGATGAGATTAAGTTTGATGTCGCAGGCCTCTATGATTAAACCTGAAATGTAGAAAACCCCCAAGGGTGCAGATGTCGAACCATAAATTAGTGCGCTATATCGATGATTAACAATCTTTCACGTATTACTAAGGAGGGCGTTTAGATATCAAGAGGATTTATTGGTGTGATGTTCCCTGAGAAATTTGAATTTGATGGTGAAACATATCGAACCAACTCTTACAACAAGGTGCTTGATTTAATATATCTGCAAACCAATGAGTTGTATGGGTAAAAAAGAAAAGAGACTCTTCAGATTTTTCTGAAAAGTCTCTTCAAGTACCCCCTCAGGGGCTCGAACCCTGGACCCCAACATTAAGAGTGTCGTGCTCTACCAACTGAGCTAAAGAGGCATCTTTTACAACCGTGTCACTTTCGTTCCTGATTGCGAGTGCAAATATAGGGCACTTTTTTATTCTGTGCAAATTTTTTGCGAACTTTTTTCGAAAAAAATGATTTTTTGTGTGTTTTTGCGATAAAAGAGGCAATATTCTCACATTTTACAGTCCAAAATAGGGTAAAATGGTCGATAAAGATAAGCGCAAAACTGATTGATATTTTTACATCGGCTCCTTTTTATTGCACTCCTCTGCGTAAATTGTTTCAAACATTGTGCGGAGGAGGGGGCGATTGGCGATTATCTTGCGGAGCTCGCGTAGTTTTTCGCCATTATCCGACTCCTCAATCCACACACGCAGGTAACCTCCTTCGTCATATTTCTCGTGCAGATGCTCGAGCGAACGCTGCCAATGCCCCTCGCGGTCGAGTGCGGGGAAGTTGGCAAGACTATATTGCACCGTGCGACGTAGAATCAGCTCTGGGATTATCAGACGGTCTGCCTCGGCTACGATGCGGCCATATATCGTGCGGGGTGCTTTCTCGGCCGAGGCACGATGATCCTCGGCAGCGTCGGCTATCGTTGAGATTTGTTCTGCGGTAAACCAACGTTCCAGCTCCTTATCTGCGCGGATAATGCGTGCTGAGTCGGAGTGATGCAACTCGCGGCCATACTTCAGGCCCGTATCGTGATACGCTGCGGTGACATATACCATCTCCTCATTAACCTCAAAGCCACGCGCAAGCTGTGCGCTGCGCTCGATTACCTGCTGGGCATGGTCGCGGCGATGGCCTCTGTCGAAAGAGTCGTAGAGGGGAAGAATATTTTTCTCAATATAGGTTATAATCTCTGAACGTATCATAATGCATAGTTTTTGCGGATGGCAAAGATATGAAAAGAAAATAAAAAATGGTATGAAAAATGGAACGAAGAATGGGGTGTTAATACATCTATTCAGATTTAAGATTTTTATGACAGTCGTGTTACTTCTACTTACAATGTTGCTTGTTGCCTGCGTCTATAATGCTGGGCGCGATACTATCGACCGTTCGACCGTGAAAAATTTTGACCTCAAGAGTTATATGGGGCGTTGGTATGAGATTGCTCGCTTCGACCACCGTTTTGAGCGCGGTATGACCGATGTGACGGCTACATACACGCTGCAGGAGAACGGTATGGTGGAGGTTGTAAATGAGGGTATGCGGGGTGACAATATGCATCGCGCAGTAGGTCGTGCCAAAACTACCAATAAGTCAGGCTGCCTGCGTGTGTCGTTTTTCTGGATATTCTACTCCGATTATAACGTGTTGGAGATGGGCGAGCAGGGCGAATGGGCGCTGGTGGGTAGTCGTTCTCCGCAATATTTGTGGATATTGTCACGCACACCAACCCTGCCCGATGCGACCGTTGATTACATCGTAGGACAGGCTGCCGAGCGCGGGTATAATGTCAAGAATCTGATTTTCGACCGTTAGCGTTTAATGCGAAAACGATAGATGATGTTGCGGCGCGCATCACGTGGAGTGTGAAACGAGAGATACAACCATCCTCGGCGCGTAGCAACACCTTCAGGCTCAAGGCCTGTGTGAGATAAATCCATCAGCAAAATCTCCTCGCCCGATTTCAGATCCGTTACGTGCATACTTGTCGGTCGTGGCGGTATGCCCGCAGGAAGATATACGCGCTTGCGATGAATGTGACTTCCTTGTGGTATGGTTATGTTGCCCAATGCGACAGAGCCGATGGCGTCCTCGGCTTTAAGATGCACCTCGCCGCGAGCGTCGGATTCAGCGAGTCGTGGCAACGTAAACCACTTGAGTGTGCGTACCTTACCGACTGTGCAATAGAGGTATATCAATTTGTGGCGTCTATCCACAGCCCAATCGGCTGGGCCTGTAATATCTTCGCCATCGTAAAAAATCTTCTGTACTATCTTTGCGCCTTCGAGCGAAATGTCATTCACGTAGCAAGCCCTCTCTCCGCGACACTCGGTGACGTAGAAAAGCGGGAATGGCGACTGCTTGCTGTAACGCTCCACGCCGAATGAGGCGTTGTTGCAGTGGCCCGTATTTTCTTCAATAATGAAGGTATTTACGAATCTCTTTTGCTTGAGGTCGATTATTACACACTGCCCCTTGTCGTGCATCGAGAAGGCATAACGGCCATAGATGGCAAAGCCCTGTGTAGAGCCGTTTACCTGCACATTCTCGGGTAGAAGTTCTGCCACGTCAGCAAATATTTCAACCTCGTCGAGAACTCTGTTTTGTGCTGATGCGGAGCCTATGCCGATCAATAAAATGAGTATGCTTAAAATGATTCTCATTATAGCAACTCCTTGATTTTAGCGATGATACCCTCCTTGTCGAAGCCACAAATAGCGTGCAACTGCTCCAATGTGCCGTGCTCGATAAACTTATCGCCTATACCGAGTCGCGCGACCTTTGTGTTGTAGCCGTTGTCGTTTAGGAACGATGTAATAGCCTCGCCTACGCCACCGCGCAACACACCATCCTCAATGGTTATAATCTTTGCGAATCTCTTGCCCACCTCGTGTAACAACTCCTCGTCCAAAGGCTTGGCAAAGCGCATATCGTAGTGTGCGATGGTCGCCTTCTCACTCTGCTCAACCTCGGCAATAGCCTCGGCTGCAACGTTGCCGATGTGGCCTATCGTGAGGATAGCCAACTCCTCGCCATCCTTCAGCTTGCGGCCCTTGCCCGTAGGTATCATCTCAAAGGGCAATCTCTTCCACTCGACTCCTACGCCGCAACCGCGCGGATAGCGCAGAGAGTAGGGTGTGGGTGTATTGGTTGCCGTGTAGAGCATATTGCGTAGCTCGGCCTCGTTCATCGGAGCCGCAACAATCATATTAGGTATGCAGGCAAAATAGGCCAAGTCGAATACGCCGTGATGTGTAGCACCATCCTCACCGACCAAACCGCCTCGGTCGAGGCAGAAAGTAACGGGCAGATTTTGCAGGGCCACGTCGTGAATGACGTTGTCGTAGGCGCGCTGCATAAACGACGAGTAGATGTTGCATACGGGGTGCATACCGCCTGCGGCCAAGCCTGCCGAGAAGGTCACGGCGTGCGCCTCGGCAATACCTACGTCGAAGCAACGCTCGGGCATCTGTTGCATCATAATGCTCATCGAACAACCCGACGGCATAGCGGGCGTAACGCCAACAATCTTATCATTCTCGCGAGCCAACTCAAGCAACGTGTGGCCAAAAACATCTTGATAGCGTGCAGCTGATGTTGGTGAAGGTATGCGCTCACCTGTTTCGGGGTTAAATTTACCCGGTGCGTGCCATACCGACTGATTATCCTCGGCAGGGGTGTAGCCCTTGCCCTTGGTGGTAACGACGTGCAACAACTTAGGCTCGTCGATATCTTTCAGTGCAGAAATCATACGCACCAAACCCTTCACATCGTGACCGTCCAACTGTCCGAAGTAGCGGAAGTTGAGGCTCTCAAAGAGGTTGCTGTTGCGCAATAGACCTTGCTTGATGGCATTTCCTACCTTCTGACAGAAACGTAACAACGGCGGAATGTGCGCAAAGATTCGCCATAGTCCTTGCTTGAAATTATTATACCAAGATGATGAAGCCATACGTGCAAGATAACCCTCCAGCGCACCTGTAGCTTCATCAATGGCCATCTCGTTGTCGTTGAAGATTACCAGCAACTTGCCTTTCTTCTTTTCGCCAGCGTTGTTCAAGCCCTCAAAGGCCAAACCGCCCGTCATTGCGCCATCGCCAATAACGGCTACTACGTAGTTGTCATCGCCCTGCAATTCGGCAGCTTTCGCCAAGCCGTATGCTGCTGATATTGATGTAGATGAGTGGCCAGCACCAAATGAGTCGTACTCACTTTCGGCCATACGCGGGAAGCCGCTGATACCACCCAACTTACGATTTGTCGGGAAACTGTCGCGGCGGCCTGTGATAATCTTATGTGCGTATGCCTGGTGACCTACGTCCCACACCAACTTGTCGTTGGGGCAGTCGTAAACGTAGTGTATGGCTACGGTCAGCTCTATCGTGCCGAGGCTCGATGCCAAGTGGCCGGGGTTTTTCGAACACTCCTCGATGATGTATTGGCGCAGTTCGCGACAATACTGAGGCAACTCATCTATCGAGAGTCGCTTCAGGTCATCGGGAGAGTTCACCTTGTAGAGCAGGTCGTATTCTATATGTTCCATCAAATAATATTTTTGCAAATATACAAATCTTCGGTTGTCCGTGCAACCTTTGTGGGGTTTATGCTACCGAGCACTCTATGCCCAAGGCTCTGACACGCTCGGCAATGGCGTTCAACTCCTGCTTTTCGACCTTCTCCAATGTCTGGCAGGGTGTGTCGCGGTCGAGCGAATATACCATCACCTGACGCGGTGCAATATCGGCTACGAGTGTCAGCCACGCCTTAACCTCCTCGTCAGTTGTGTTGTCTATCTTTTGGCCGTTGTACTCTCCGCGCAGGAACATAGTCTGAATTATGAGGTTTCCCTCAAACATCTTCAGCAGTTCTACCGTGCGAGCTACGGTATATACACCTTGCGGTTTGTTTACAAGTTGTACCGTAGCGTCGGATGCAGAGTCGAGCTTTAGGATGTTGTTATCCACGCGCATCAGGGCGCGACGTACATCTTCGCGGTGAATTTGTGTGGCGTTGCTTAGCACCGAAACCTTTGCCGAGGGGCATAGCTCGTCGCGTAATGCTAATGTATCATCTATAACTCCCTCAAAGTCGAGGTGCATCGTTGGCTCGCCATTGCCCGCAAAGGTGATAACATCGGGGGGTGTTCCCTCGCTTACCATACGGGTGAGCACTTCGCGCAGCATTGTGCGAACATCCTCGCGCGAATTGAAACGCTTTTTACCTACGTGTTCAGCATTCCATCCGCACTCGCAGTAGATGCAGTCGAAACTGCACAACTTCGACTCAATGGGCAGAAGGTTTACTCCCAACGATAGACCTAAGCGGCGCGAGCGTATGGGGCCAAAAATTATATTGTCGTAAAGTGATGTCATAGCAATCGTATTTTACAGCTGTGAACGCCTAAATTCCTTGGGTGTCATACCTGTATGACGCAGGAAGTACTGACCAAAGAATGAAGGATTCGGGAAATTAAGTTTGTTCGACACCTGCTGAATCGTAAGCTGTGTCGATGAGAGTAGAGCCTTAGCGTTGAGGATAACCGAGCGGGTAATCCAGTTTGCGGCGCTACTGCCAGATATCTGGCGTGTCACGATAGTTAGATATTTGGGTGTGATACACAACTTATCGGCGTAGTATTGTACCTCGCGCGAGATTGTGATGTCGGTAGCCAAAAGCGACAAGAAACGGCGGAAGATAATATCCTGACGCGAACAGGGCTCACGCTTGACGGGAATATCGTGTGCATAGATGCCTGCTAACTCGTAGCATAACAGTGTCAGCATATGACGATTTATCTGGTCACGGAATGGATGATCGGTACGTGTGTCGCGCTCGTGCATAATTTTACAAATCTGCAGTATTGAGTCGAGCTGCTCCTGACTTAATACCATACAGGGATTCTCGCGCATAAACATCTGTATGGAGTTTGCCAATGGGGTGTTGAGACCACCGATGAAGTCAGTATTTATCATCAGTGTGTAACTCTTGAATCCCTCGTTGCGCTTGAATGCCTGAATGATTGTGCCGGGGAATGATACACACATCGTGCGTGGCGAAAGCTGGTATTTGTGCTCGTCGATGATGACATAGCCGTCGCCCTCAAGACAGATGAATATTCCTCCGCGACTGAACGTACGCGGCACGTTATCCTCGTTGACTATCGCGTCGTAGTTCTTGCTGTCGATATATGCAAATAGCGGGTTTGTCGCTCCGACTATTGTGTCAACATTTGTTGAGGGCTCTATATTTTGGTTGTTTTCCATTGCTGTTGTCATTTATCTGACAAAGATATAAAGTTTTTGTTAAAATAGAATATTTTTATATCTGATTTGTGCTAATATCTGGCGGATTTATGTATTTATAGAACATTTTGGGATTATTCCCGTTTTGAAAAATTGTATAAAAAAAGAGTCTGTCCAATAAAAGTTAGACAGACTCTTTTGTTTTAGAGAAATAGAGCTTACAATGTTGCAAGGAAGTCGCTTACGTTCTTCTCGATGCGAGCCTCTACGTTCTCAGCCTCAGCTTTAACGAACTTCTCGCCTACGATGTTCTCGTAAAGCTCGATGTAGCGCTCTGTAATGCTGTTTACAATCTCCTCAGTCATCTCGGGTACCTGCTGGCCCTCCTGACCTTGGAAACCGTTAGCCATCAACCACTCGCGCACGAACTCCTTTGAGAGCTGCTTCTGCTTCTCGCCAGCTGCGAGGCGCTCCTCGTAACCCTCTGCGTAGAAGTAACGTGATGAGTCGGGAGTGTGAATCTCGTCCATAAGGTAGATTACGCCGTCCTTCTTACCGAACTCGTACTTTGTGTCAACCAAAATCAAGCCCATCTTCTCGGCAATCTCTGTACCGCGCTGGAAGATAGCACGTGTGTATGCCTCCAACTTCTCGTAATCCTCACGGCTTACGATACCCTGTGCGATGATATCCTCCTTTGAGATATCCTCGTCGTGGCCCTCGTCTGCCTTTGTTGTGGGGGTGATGATAGGCTCGGGGAAGCGCTGATTCTCAACCATACCCTCGGGCATCTCAACGCCGCAGATAGTGCGCTTGCCAGCCTTGTACTCACGCCAAGCGTGACCAGAGAGGTAGCCGCGAATAACCATCTCAACCTTGAAAGGCTCGCACTTGTGACCTACAGTAACCATAGGATCGGGTACAGCGATTTTCCAGTTGGGGAGAATGTCTGTTGTTGCGTCAAGGAACTTGGCTGCAATCTGATTCAGCACCTGGCCCTTGAACGGAATACCCTTGGGCAATACTACGTCGAATGCAGAGATACGGTCAGAAACAACCATTACAAGATACTCGCCGTCGATGCTATATACATCGCGCACCTTACCTACATAGTGGCTCTGCTGGCCCTTGAAATTGAAATTTGTCTTTACAATAGCTTCCATTGTTATATTTTTTTATTGTTTGTACTCTTTTTGAGGAATAAATCGGCACAAAGATAAGATTTTTGTGCATTAAAATTTACTCCGAACCTTGTTATTTTACTTCGTACCAGCATTTGGGTGTGTTGCCCATCTCAAAGCGCAACTCGCCGCCAGCCATAATATCCTTGTGTGAAATCCACGCCTCGTTGTACTCCTTGCCATTGAGCCATACGCGCTGGATATACTTGTTCTCGGCAGAATTATTCTCTGCTACAACAGTGAATACACCTGCTGGAACATCAATCTCGGCCTTGTCAAAGAGCGGAGTACCAAACCAATAGCGGCCTCCTGCGGGCTCCACCTCGTAGAAACCGAGTGATGAAAGGATATACCAAGCAGACATCTGACCTACGTCCTCGTTACCCGACAAACCTGCCTCGGCATCGAAGTAGAGCGTAGAGCATACCTCGCGGATACGGTCAGCAGCCTTCCATGGCTCGCCCAGCATTGTATATAAATATATAGTATGGTGTCCGGGCTCATTGCCGTGAGCATACTGGCCGATAAGACCTGTAATGTCTGATGATGCCACCTCACCAATAATCTCTGAGCTTGCAGTGAAGAGCGAGTCGAGTTTCGACAGCATTATCTCGCGGCTGCCAAAGCAACCCATCAGGCCATCTACATCGTGCGGAACGAGCCACAAATACTGCCAAGCAGTACCCTCGCAGTAGTCGTCGCTGCGGTGTGATGATGAACGGGGATTGAAGGGTGTGCGCCACTGACGCTTGCTATCCAAACCGCGAATGAAACCTGTCTCCTTGTCGAAGTAGTTGCGGTATGAGTGGCTACGCTCGGTAAAGTACTTTGCATCCTCTGTCTTACCCAACTTCTCTGCTGCCAAAGCTGCTGCACCATCGGCCAAAGCATACTCCATATCGAATGCTACATTCTCCTTGCCGAACTCGTCGAAAGGAATATAGCCATACTTCATTCGCAAGCCATTGCCACGGCCCTCGTTCATAGCAGTTTGCTTGATTGCCGCGAAAGCACGCTCCTGATCTACGCCTGCGATATCCTTGATGATAGCATCGGCTACGGGAATAATACCGGGATTACCCACCATACAGTCGGTCTCGCAACCCCACAAGTGCCATACGGGCAGACGGCCCTGCTCATCGTTGATGGCAAGCATTGTGTTTACCATATCGGTCATACGCTCGGGGTGCATAATGGTCATAAGGGGCATAGAAGCACGATATGTGTCCCACAAAGAGTATGTTGTATAAGTAGTGTAGCCGGGGTTTTTGTGCATCTGGCCATCAGCGCCGCGATAGTCGCCATTCACGTCGCAGAACTCCGATGGAGCAACCATTGTGTGATACAAGCCTGTGTAGAATACGCGCTTTGCCGACTCGTCTGCGGTTGTGATTCGCATCTTGGCAAGCTCGGTGTTCCACGCCTCGGTTGCAGCCTTGATTGTGCGCTCGAAGTTCCAGTCGGGAAGCTCCGCTGCCATATTTGCCTTTGCACCCTCGGTGCTTACGGGCGAGATAGCTACCTTAACATATACCTGCTCGTTGGCCTTTGTGGCGAACTTTGCACGACCGTAAAGACCATTCTCGGTGATGGCCAACTCCTGCATAGGCTTTGAGAACTCGGCAACGAAAAATACCTTCTGGTCGTTAGCCCAGCCGCGTGAGAAGCGGTAACCCTCGACACAAGTCTCGCTCACCTGCTTCATATATGCTTCTGTAGTCTTATCCCAGCAACCGCCGTTCTGCAGGTCTATAACGATAGCAGCCTCCTCCGATGCGGGGAATGTGTAGCGGTGGAAGCCCACGCGCTTTGTTGCGGTCATCTCTGCTGTAACGCCGTAGCGTGTCAAAGGTACAGAGTAGTAACCCGGACGAGCAACCTCCTTTGTACGGTCGGCGTATGACCACATACCCGATGTGGGGTCGCTCTCCACGCCACGTGCATATGTAACATCGCCAATGACGGGCATAAGTGTAACGTCAAACAAATCGCCAATACCCGTACCTGAAAGGTGAGTGTGCGAGAATCCGATTACGGTTGAGTCGCTGGCGTGGTAACCCGAACACCAATCCCAATCCTGTGGGATACTTGTGGGGCCTACCTGCACCAAACCGAAGGGTACATTTGCACCCACGAATACGTGGCCGTGGTCGCCCGTACCAATCTTTGGATCTACATAATCGGTGTAGTTAATCTGCTGTGAGCAGCCTGCTAAAAACAGCGTTGCTGCGAGTAGCAACGATGAAAATGAGTGTGTAAATTTCATAATATAGTGTTTTATGTTTATTCAAACTTAACCTGCTCGGCCTGCTCGTTGATTGCCACCTGCTGAATCTCGTATGGCGTTACCTCGACCTCTCCGGTTACCAGCTCGGGGATATTGAACGAGTAGAGCAGATAGTCATACGTCTCGGGGTCCTCCTGCGGGAGAAGGAATGGCTTGCCGGGCTTGCCATCTTCGCCGATAAAGCAGAGATAGGGGAGTGTGTAGAGCGAATTGTCGCGGCGGCTGCTCACCACAACCCAATCGCTACCGCTGCTCCACGAGTGATAGCTCTCCGTATCGGGGCTGTTTATCTGCGACATATCTATTGTCTGGCGGCTCTCCAAGTCTACCATTCTAATCTCGGCGTCCTTATGCCAGATGGGGAACTGACCGTATGCCGTCTCGGTATACATCAGGTATTTGCCGTTGGGCGAGATGCGGGGGAAGGTGTAGCTGAGCGTGTCGGCTTTAACCAACGTATCAACCTCGTGCTTAATCTCTCCCTTCTCGGCGTCAAACGGTACGCGGCAGAGGCTGTAACGCACCTTGTCATAGTTCTCGGGCATCTGCGTAGCGGGTGCACAGCAGTAATAGAGCCACTTGCCATCGGGTGAGAATGAGGGGAAAGTCTCAAAATTCTCGTCCGAGATAATCGAGGCCTTCGACAAGATTGTCTTCTTCTGCACGTCATATACCACAACGTCCGAACGCAGGTCAAATACCTCAATCTTCTTCTCACGTGTGGCGTGGAAGAATTGGTGAATGGTATTTACCGATGTGGTTATGTAGCGTCCCGAAGGGTGCCAATAGGGGTATGTAAGATTGCTTATTGTGCCATCGGTTTTGGTGTTGAGTTTCTCAATGTCGCCATCCTGTATCACGTATGTACCTCCGTTTGCAGCACGCATATGGAACATCATCTGCTGCGGGTCGCCACCGCAGAATGAGTGGCAGTTGATACAGTTGTAGCCCACCAAATTATTTAGGATAATGGGTTTCTCGTCGAAATTCGTTAGGTTACGCTGATAGACACCTACGATGTGCCACTTCTCGTATCCCGGCTCAATAAGGCGATAGACAAGATGCGAGTCAATGGGCTTACTGCTTACGTGAATATTGAACGCTTCCCACTCAGTCCACTTGCCTTGCTGTTTGGTGTAGAGTGTGATTGTAATGTCCGACTCCTTGCCGTTGTCGAGCATTTTGCGCCACTCCTTCTCTTTAAAACGAATATCCGTTTTGCCATACACCTCTATACTCTGACCATTGCAACTCACCTCTGCGTAGCAACTCTCCACGCCCTCTAAGTTAGGGCGGAAGTTAAGCGGTGCGATGTTGCAGGGTATGGTAACATCGGTATAGTCGGGAAAAATAGCTGGTATCTCGTTGCTTGAGATAGCATTGGCTGGGCGCTCGTTGCAGCCCACGCCAATGATTGCCACAAAAAGTATGGCAAATGCTAAAAATATGTTGTTTCTTCTCTTCATCTTACTCTTGCATAGTTGGGGGTTCGGGTGTTGCGCCATATTGCAGATAGTAGTAGTATGTGTCGCCGTACATCTTGTACGCCGTTTCGGGTGTCATCATCTGCATATTGCGGTTGTAGGTCATAAATCTGTTCCAGATGGCGGGGTCAATCTTATACTCCTCCAAACCCTGCTGGTCGGGCTGAGAAATGTAATATACGCAGATAGCCTCCTGATAGAGTTTGGGGAGTTGCTCTCCCTTGTAGGGCTCAATGTAACCGATAAAGTTGCTAATGTCCTTATATGCCAGCACGAACGTGAGCAGATAATCCAATGCGCTCTTATTCTCGGGACAATCATTGAGAATGGCAATCAATGCGCTGGGGAAACTATTCTGCATATCGTAGCGGTTATCGGTCTGCGGCATAAAGTTACGCTTCTTGATAACCCAATCCGTCGCAGCGGCAACCTCCTTGTCCAGCAGAGGGCGTTGTGCCGTAGCCCAAGCTCTATAACGGGGATAGGCTTCAAGATTCTTAATAAACTTCTCGGCAACCTCCATCTC
>JAZRLD010000095.1:0-30150 GCA_045646685.1 Alistipes sp.
GTTACGGCAGCACCCATACCCAGCGAGGTATTCACCTTAGACGATACGCCCAAGAAGGGGCAAATACCGAGGAACTGTGCGAAAACTACGTTATTTACGAATATCGCACCGATGATAATTGCGAAATATGAAAGCTCCATAACTACTTCTTAGCTAATTTGTTAAACAACACCATCATATAGCCCAGCACAAAGAATGCACCCGGAGCCAATACGAATACCAAAGGCATATCGTCGCTAATACCAAACGAGTAACCGAAGATAGCACCGCTACCCAAAATCTCGCGCACAGCACCGATGAGTGTCAATGCAATGGTAAAGCCCAAACCGATACCCACACCATCGAGGATAGAGTCCAACGCACCATTCTTTGATGCGAACGCCTCAGCACGGCCCAAGATGATACAGTTCACCACAATCAAGGGGATAAACACACCCAAGCTCGCATAGAGCGAAGGCAAGTAAGCCTGCATCAACATCTGGATAATGGTCACGAACGATGCGATAACCACGATAAATGCGGGGATACGCACCTTATCGGGAATAAAATTCTTAATAAGCGAGATAACCAAGTTTGACATAATCAACACTGCCATCGTCGCAGCACCCATACCCAAACCGTTCATTGCCGATGTTGTAGTACCCAAAGTAGGACACATACCCAACACCAACACGAAGGTGGGGTTATTTTTAAGAATACCGTTGAGTATAATTTGCATCTTATTCATTCTGACCTCCTTCCTGAGCCTGCTGGCCCTCTGCGTTTGTAGCAGTTGCGCCCGACACGCCATCGGCTGAATCGCCGAAGCCTGCAGCCACGCGATATGCACGATATGCACGCTCCACGGCGTCATAATATGCGCGTGACGAGATTGTTGCCGCAGTCAAAGCGTCCAACTCACCGCCATCCTTCTTTACCTTGAACTCAATCTCCCAAGCCTTCTTATCCTTAATGCTACGGAGCAAAGCGTTATCCTCGTCGGCCATCTTTGTACCAAGACCGGGAGTCTCTGCCTGCTGCAAAACATTTACGTTAAGAATCTGGCCATTGGGGGCAAAGCCTACCATCATACGAATCACACCGCCAAAGCCATTCTTTGTCATAGACTCTACGGCGTAACCTACCTTCTCGCCACCATTTACTGCGGTGTAAACCTTGATAGGCATATCGTCGATAGTCTGCTCGCTAACCTCTGTATTCTCGAAGGTGGGCAATACATTTGAAATAGCCTGCTTTGTAGCCGCAGCGTTAGCCTCGGCGATAGCATCAGCCGTAATCATATTCACAGCACCCACACCAGCCGAAGCGATAAGGGTAACGGTGAACAGGACGGCAACCATATTAAAAAGTGTACTCTTCATATCTCCGTCCTCCTACTTTTTAGATGTTACACCGAAGCGACGAGGCTTCACATACTTATTGATAAGGGGTGTCACGGCGTTCATCAACAGAATTGCGAACGACATACCCTCGGGATAAGCACCCCACATACGGATAACCATTGTAATAACACCAATACCCACACCGTAGATAATCATACCCTTCGGAGTCATCGGAGATGTTACATAATCCGTAGCCATAAAGATAGCACCGAGCATAGCACCACCAGCCAAGAGGTGGAACGCGGGCAGAGCGTAGAGCGCCTCACCGCCACCCTGCGCAAGAGCTACGATGAAAGCGAACGCTGCCATTGAGCCCAACACTGCAACGGGAATGTGCCAAGTGATAACACGACGCCAAATCATATAGATACCGCCAGCGAGCAGAGCCGCAGCAGCAATCTCACCCATTGAGCCGGGCATCATACCAGAGAGCATATCCAACAGGTTTGTGTCACCCACAGCGATAGCCTTCGACTTCAACGCTGCCAATGGAGTAGCACCCGCAAATGCGTCGACATAGTCGGGATGGATAGGCTTGGGGAACGATGTCATCTGCACGGGGTAAGCAATCAACAAGAATACACGACCTACCAACGCGGGGTTGAAGGGGTTGTGACCCAAACCACCGAAGGTCATCTTCGCAACGCCGATAGCAACCACTGCACCGATAACGATAATCCACCAAGGAATATTTGAGGGCAAGTTAAAGGCGAGCAAAACACCAGTAACCACAGCCGACAAATTGCAAACAGTCGAAGCGCCCTTAATGAGGAACTTCTGAATAAGATACTCAACCAAAACGCAGCTCGCAACAGCGATAGCCGTAACGCGGAAAGCGTCAAGACCATACACGATGCCCGAAAGGCAGAATGCAGGCACAAGCGCAATCAGAACATCGCGCATAAGCGACTGCGTTGACATCGGGCTGTGCATATGTGGAGCCGTAGCAACAATAAATTTATTTGCCATAATTTTCTCTTCTTTTATTTTCGTTAGTTTTTAGCAGCAGCTGCGGCAGCGGCACGCGCGCGAATGATACCCATCACGGTCTGCTTACCCAAACGTACATAGTCCAACAAGGCAATACCTGCGGGGCAAGTGTATTGGCAGCAACCGCACTCGATACAGTCGGGGATGCGCTCTGCCTCCATCTCCTCCCACATCTGCTTTGCAGCCAAACGCTGAAGCAAGTAGGGCTCAAGTCCCATCGGGCAAGCGGCAACACACTTTGCACACTTGATACACTCGCTTGTAGGCACGCGGCGAACGTCCTTGCCATCGAAAACGGTGATACCCGAGCAACCCTTTGTTACAGAAGAGTCGATGTTTACCATAGCGCGGCCCATCATAGGACCACCATTAACAACCTTTACATCACCCTCGGGCAGACCACCAGCCAACTCGATAAGAGCCGAGATAGGTGTACCCATACGAGTGAGCAGATTGCGAGGCTCCTTAACAGCCTTACCAGTTATGGTTACAACGCGCTCAATCAAAGGCTTGTTCTTCTGCACAGCCTCATAAACAGCTACGGCAGTCGAAGCGTTGCACACAACGGCACCCACGTGGATAGGCAATCCCGGGGGAGGGGGCACCTGACGGCCAGTAACGGCAGCAATCAACTGCTTCTCACCACCCTGCGGATACTGAACCTTCAAAGGCTCAACCACGATGGGGAACTTCTTCTCTGCGATAATCTTATTAAGGTGAGCGATAGCGTCGGGCTTATTATTCTCAACACCAATAATAGCCTTCTCTACGCCCAAAGCCTTCTTCAAAATCTCAACACCTACGAGCAACTCCTCGCCACGCTCCAACATTGTGCGGTGGTCAGAAGTAAGGTAAGGCTCGCACTCTACGCCGTTGATAATCAAGAACTCGGCCTTGCAGCCGTTAGGAATCGAGAGCTTAACGTGAGTGGGGAACGTAGCACCACCCATACCAACAATACCAGCATCCTTAATCTTTGCGATGATAGCAGCTGAATCGAGCTCGCACTCGCGCTTAACCTCTGCTGAACGGTCAATCTCGGGCATCCACTCATCACCCTCACGCTTGATGGTAATCATCATCTGGCGCAAGCCCTGACCATTAGGCTGCATATCCACAGCCGTCACAGTACCCGAGATGGGCGAGTGAATATTTGCCGACATAAAGCCAGTAGCCTCCGCAATGAGCTGGCCTGTCAAGACCTTATCACCCTTGGCAACCTTTGCCGTAGCGGGTGCACCGATGTGCTGTCCGAGCGGAATATTTACGACATCGGGGAGAGCCAGCACCTCAATAGCCTTTGTACAGCTCCATTTTTTATTATCCGACGGATGAACTCCGCCTATAGGAAATGTCTTCATAATCAATACTATTTCTGCTCGTTAACACTCTCTTTTACCTCTGCGGGCTTTGCTGCGGGTTTCTCTGCGGCAGGCTTTGCTGCGGGAGCCTTAGGCTCCTTGGGCAGGGGATCCATACCCTTCAGCACGATAGCACCTGTAGGACACTCGTTCACGCACTTACGGCACAACTTACACTTCTGCGAGTCGATGTATGCCACGCCATTCTCCACTGTAATAGCACCAAATGCGCAGACCTTAGCACACTTACCGCAACCGATACAACCTGCCTTGCAAGCCTTCATCGTTACGGCACCCTTGTCCTTCGATACGCAACTTACATACACAGCGCGGTTCTTGGGCCACTTCTTGCGAAGCTCGATGATACCCTTAGGACAAGCCTTAACACACGCGCCACAAGCTGTACACTTGTCAGCATCAACCTCGGCGATACCTGTCTCGGGATTTACCTTGATAGCGTCAAAAGCACACGCCTCAACGCAATCGCCATAACCCAAACAGCCATAAGCACAAGCAGTCTCGCCAACGTAGAACGAAGAGGCAATAACACAGCTCTTCGTACCATTGTACTCATTAGTGCGGGGACGTTTGCCACACACACCGCCACAACGAACAGTTGCTACGGTAGGCTCCTTCTCTGGCGCAACCTTACCCAAGTAGTTGGCCATACTCTTCATACACTCGGCACCACCTACGGGGCAGTACAATGCAGAGATGTCGTCACGCAATACCATAGCCTCGGCCATAGCACGGCAACCAGCAAATCCACAACCACCACAGTTAGCACCCGGAAGCATCTTCTCAACCTCGTCGATGCGGGGATCCTCCTCGACCTTGAACTTCTGTGCTACGAAGTACAAGATAACGGCAGCAAGAATACCCAGCACGCTGAGAGTCAGAATTGTAGATAATAAAACCGTCATTTTGTTTGTTTAATTATTATGAATTTTATTTTACTTTTCACCTTATCGCGCAGCAGATGCAACACTATATAATATATTGCCACACCACCTAATGCCGCCAACACAGCTACGCCCTCGCTCAGGCTCAAAGCCAAAACGCCGAGCAGCACTGCTGTTAAAACAAAAAAAGGCACCACATAGGCCAAAACGACCGACTTGGTACCCATAGAGTTATCCAACAGAGCGACTTCAACGCTCTCTCCTATCTGAAAATCAGAGGCCAATGCACTCTCTACCTCAACAATCTTATCCGCCGTTTCCGACGCTCCACACACAGCCTTGGCGTGGCAACCGCTACACGCGCTATTGACAGTCATACGCACAAAGACACTCTGTCCCTCTATGCGCACCACCTCACCGCAATGTTTTACCGCTGCCATAATTATAGTTTTCGCTGATTTACAACTCTTTATCGCCAGTCAATCAAGGCCTAATAACCGTACTTATTCACCAACGGGAACATACACTCGTGGCGGAATGAGCAGGTTGAAAGACGCAACACGGGAGGATACTGATAACGCTTCTTAACGTTCTGCATAACCATCTTATGTATCTTCTCAACCACATCGGCATCGAAGCCCGCATTGATAATCTCCTCGCGGTGCTGGCCCTCCTCAATCATACGGAAGAGAATTGCATCAACAACCTCGTAGGGAGGCAAAATATCGCTATCTTTCTGGTTGGGACGAAGCTCCGACGTTGGCTCCTTCTTCAAGATGCACTCGGGAATAACATTGTCGAAACGGTTGTTGATATATCGAGCCAAATCATAAACCTCGCTCTTATACAAATCACCCGTTACGCTGAATGCACCAGCTGTATCGCCATACAACGTACACCAGCCGATAGCATTCTCACTCTTATTCGATGAGTTCAATAACACATATCCCTCTTTATTCTGCAAAGCCATAAGCAGCACGGTACGGATACGCGACTGGATATTCTCCTCGGTAGCGTCGAACTCTGTTCCGCCCGTAACAGGCTTCAAGGTATCCATAATTGCCGTATATGCCTCTGTGATAGGCAAAACACTATACTCAATACCCAGGTTCTCTGCCAAAATCTTTGCATCCTCAACAGACTCGTCAGACGAGAACTGCGAGGGCATCATCAAACCCTTGACATTCTCCTTACCCAACGCTCCTACAGCCAAACAAGCTACAACCGAAGAGTCGATACCTCCCGACAAACCTACGCAGGCCTTCTTATAACCATTCTTAAGGAAATAGTCGCGCAGACCAAGACAAGCCGCCTTGTAAACGAGGCGAGTACGGTCGTTGTATGAAGTATAGGGAATCTCAATGGGAGTATGCTCTATCGAAGTATCATAAATCGCAAAATCCTCCTCAAAACTCTTCATTATGAGCTCTATCTGCCCCTGCTTATTCAAGATACCAGAAGTACCATCATATACAAGGTCGCCCGAGCCACCCACCTGATTGATGATAGCGATGCTACAACCCTGCGTGTAAGACAAGCGACGCATAGTCTCCAAACGGCGTGACATCAAGCCCTTACCGTAGCGGCGAGAGTTTACATTGATAACGAAATCTATCTTTGAGTCAATCTCCGAGAGGTGAGCCAAGTCGTTACCCACCATAATAGCGACATTCTGGCCACAGATGTTGATAGTCTTATATCCCTCGCCCTCAACGATAAAGCCCATCTCGCGACGTGCTGTAAGATATTGCTTCTCAACGATATCTACGATACGTCCCTTGCGCAACACGGCAGCAGCACTCACTGCGCCACGCTCGGTCAAATAGGGCGAACCGACAATAGCTGTAACACGCTCACAAGCCTCGGCAATCTGCTCCAAGGCCTCCTCGCACAGCGTAAGGAATGTAGTTTTACGCAACAAATCGTAGGCGGGCGTTCCGCTAACAGCATACTCGGCAAACAACACCAAGTCTGCACCCTCGGCCTCAGCCTTACGGATTGCGTCAATGATAAGCGATACGTTAGAATCGATATCGCCAATAGTATAATTTAATTGGGCAAGAGCTATCTTCATTCTCCGGAGAAAATTATTGATTACATTATATAATAAATCCGCCGCAAAGTTAACGATAATTTTACAAACAAAGTAAGAATAGCTGTTAATTTTACACAAAAAGAGGCAGAATCGTTAATGATTCTACCTCTTTTTAGTTTAATGCTTGAGCCGAATACTACTCCTCGCTATCAGCTACGAGGATACGACCGCAATACTCGCATACGATGAGTTTCTTACCAATGCGCACATCAGCCTGACGCTGAGGAGGGATACGGTTGAAGCAACCACCACAAGCATCACGCTTTACAGTCACAACAGCCAAACCATTACGTACGCTACGACGAATACGGTTGTAAGCAGCCAACAGACGCTCGTCAATCTTAACCTTAGCCTTATCAGCCTTAGCCTCAAGAGCTGCTACCTGATCGGCAGTCTCCGCCTCGATGCTCTCCAACTCGCTCTTCTTTGCAGCCAAGTCAACATTACGCTCTGATGCTACGGCCTCGGCACTCTCAAGCTGAGCCTTCTTATTCTTGATTGCAGCCGAGTACTCCTTCAAGCGCTTCTCAGCCAACTCAATCTCCAACTCCTGGTACTCAATCTCCTTGGTGATGGCATCAAACTCGCGGTTGTTGCGCACGTTGTTCTGCTGCTCCTTGTAGTGTGAGATCTGAATCTTAGCTTGATCAATCTCGCGTTTACGCTGCTTTGTAAGTGAGTTAAACTCCTCTATCTCGGCGTTAATGTTCTCGATACGGGTATTCAAACCCTCAATCTCGTCCTCCAGATCCTGCACCTCCAAAGGAAGCTCGCCCTTCACTTTGTTGATTTCGTCAACCTGAGAATCAATCTTCTGCAACTCATAGAGAGCCAAGATCTTCTCCTGCATCGAATAATCGACTTCAGATGTTTTCTTTTGTGCCATATATCTCAAATTTATTTTTAGACAGCTTTTGTTCGCCCCAGCCAACTCTTCGTCCTCCAAACTTCTCACTTCAGCACCCTATTTCAGCGCTAAAACTCCTATCGCATCATATAATTGACGGGGTTACGAGAGCACACACTCTTGCGAACGGCAAAGATAGGTATTTTTTTTGATAAAATATCAAATAAAATCTGAATTGCGCAATATTCGCTCTCAAAATGGCCCATATCGGCTAAAATTATCACATTTTCGTGCCTCATAAAGTCATTATATCGTAAATCTGCCGTCAAATAGATGTCCGCACCCGACTCTCGAGCCTCGTCAATGAGCGAGCCGCCCGAGCCTGTACAGACAGCAACCTTGCTGATTTGCGACTTTACGACATCTCCGTGACGTAGAGCCTTCACATCGAAAATGTCCATAACCTTGCGCATAAAATCCTCGCTCGGCATCGGCTCCGCGAGTTCGCCCACAACACCAAAACCAGCACCCTCAGTACTTGTCGGCTGCAACACCTCAACGCCCTGCAAACCCAGCATCTCGGCCACACGCCAACTCATACCGTTGGGCGTAGAGTCGAGGTTGGTATGCGCTGCGTATAACACTATGCCACGACGTATAGCCTCCTCCACGCAACGCTCGGTATGCGTTGCCGAATTGAAGCGTTTCATCGCGTGAAAAACTATCGGATGGTGCGTGATAACCATATCACAACCCTCGGCTACTGCCTCGGCCAGCACCTCCTCGGTAACATCTACGGCCAACAGAGCCTTATGCACCTCATCATCGGCACGGCCCACGATAAGGCCCGAATTGTCGTACGACTCCTGCAACGACAGCGGCGCAAAGGCCTCAATCACTGCTGTTATATCTCTGACTTTCATACGCTAAAAGAGCGACTGCTCGTAGAATGGAAATAACTCCTTATTATCATCGTCCGACTTCTTCTTGCGGCGCACAACACGCTTCTTGGGCTGCTCCTCAACGGGTTCTGCGGGTGTCTCCTCAATCTTCTCAACAACCTTCTCGCGCTTCTTGGGTTGCTCCTCCGCTACGGCAGGCTCCGCGCTGGGTACAACATCGCTATCAAGCAACTTCTCGCCATCGCCAGCCTTCAACTCCTCGCGCACCTCAACCAAAGCAGCACGAATCTGCTGCAGACGCTCCAGGAGCTCCGTATCACGCGATAGTTCGTCTGTAGAGCCACGCTTGAGAGCCTTATTCGCACCCTTGAGCGTCATTCCGCGCTCCTTTACCAGATGGTAAATCTGTTTGAGTTTCTCGACATCGGCCTCGGTAAACATACGATTACCCTTCTTATTGCGATGAGGCTTGATGCAATCAAACTGCGCCTCCCAGTGGCGCACCAGAGCCTGACTCACGTCAAACATCTCGGCAACCTCGCCCATCGAGTAGTAGATTTTCTTTACTGCCATAGTTATATCGTCTTTATATTATTTCAAAATTCTCAACGAGTTGGGATACATATTATTAACTCGCGCTCCGACACGTTTCACAAAGCCCAATGGGCGACCACATCGTAATACCAAATTTACGCCTTCGGCAAATTGCGTTGCATCAACGTCCTGCTTACGCAAAAATTTCAGTGCCGTATCCTCATCCACCTCGCAGCACTCCACCGCCTGTGTATTTATGCCTGCATACAGAGCCAATGCGCCATCGGGTTTTAGTTTACCCTTAAAGACCTGCCCCATAGCCACGCCCGAATATATCACTGCGAGCGTTCCAGCCAAAGCCTCCACCTCATCGTAATGCTCCGCGCGACAACCATAAAGCGTATCACCTGCGGCAAAAAATCGCATCTGCTCGGGCTCTCTCACCCAACGCGATAGCTCCTGCGCAGTACGCTTATCGACCACCTCCATCGCCTTACGGCGCGCTTTTGGCGCACGACGACGCGAAGTTGCAATGCCTGCCTTACTCGCAACGGCCATAAACATACCCTCGCCCGTCAAACGATGCGGGAAAAATCTAAAGGTCTGGAACACACCCTCACGTCCTGTAACTACACCCCAATCATCACCAACGGCAATATCATCTACAGCCTCCAACTCATCGCCAAAGGCCTCCATTGCTCGCGCCACAACCTCCTCATCCTCCGTGCGATTGAAAGTACAGGTGCTATACATCAGCACTCCGCCCGGCTTCAGCGCTCGAAAAGCATTTTCCAATATCTCCCACTGGCGTTCGGCGCACATCGCAACATTTGCTTCGCTCCACTGCTCGCACGCCTCGTCCGACTTGCGGAACATACCCTCTCCCGAACAAGGTGCATCTACAGCCACCACGTCAAACCACTCCTCAAATGTTGCCACTCGAGCCGAGTCATTACACGTAACAACCATATTTCCCAAGCCCCACTTACGGGCATTGTCTGCCAACACAGCCGCACGGCTACGGTTTATCTCATTTGCTACGACAAGACCTCGCTCACCAACGAGCGTAGCATAATGCGTACTTTTTCCTCCAGGTGCGGCGCACATATCCAGCACGCGCAACCCCTTGCACTCTACGCTACCACCCACTGCCGACGCAACGATGTATCCCGCAAACTGCGAACTCGCCTCCTGCACATAGTATGCTCCAGCGTGGAAATCGGAATCAAGCGTAAAGGCTGGTCGCTCACCGAGCAGATAACCATACTCGCTCCAAGCTACCTTACGACCACCCCACTTATCTTCGCTCATCTTAGCGGGGTTGAGTCTTACGGCTGTCGAGGGCTCTGTATCCAAAGCAGCACACAACGCCTCGGCCTCCACGGCGCCAAGCTCGCGCTGCATACGTTGTATAAATTGTTCGGGTAATCGCATCTCTCTACTTTTTAGTCATCACCTCATCCAACTGCTTGCAGATACGATCCACAATCGCCGAATCGGCCACAAAATCATCGACATCCTTGTCGATAATCAGCACGCGACCTTTATATATATTATTTATCCAATTCTCATACTTCTCGTTCAGGCGCGAGAGATACTGCTCGTCGATATTCATCTCATAGGCTCGGCCGCGGCGCTTAATCTGCGCCACGAGCGTAGGGATACTCGCACGAAGATATATCAGCACATCGGGCTGGGGGATAAGATTGGTCGTAAGATGAAAAATCTTCATATATGTAGCAAAGTCGCGCGATGCGATGAGCCCCATCTCGTGCAGATTGTCTGCAAAGATATGCGCATCTTCGTAGATGGTGCGATCCTGTACAATCACATCACCGCCATTTTTGAGCATATCCAACGTCTGCTCGATACGGCTACCCAAGAACGATATTTGGAGCTGGAACGCCCAGCGGCTCATATCGTTGTAAAAATCACCGATATAAGGGTTATCACTCTCCTCATAATAAGCCTTAGCCCCATATCGCTGGGTGAGTATCTCGGTCAGCGTAGTCTTTCCGCTACCGATATTTCCTGCAATAGCTACATACATATTTATAATATCAATATTATATTCTTAATCTTATACCTCCACCCCCTCGCGCAACGCCTCGTTGATTTCGCCAAAGAAGGCCCTCATATTATCGGGCTCACAACTAAATTCCACCTCCACACAGCAAAATCCACTTTCGAGAGATATTGTATATCGCTCAACCACAGCACCCGTCACAAAGCAAGCACGCAACAGAGCCTCTTCGACTCTATCCTTAATCTTCCAATCTGGCCTCGGCCCTCGTGGCAATACATATTTATACTTAAATATACGCAAAACCGAATCTTTTAGAGTAAAATATCTATAACTCGGTCTCTTCGTCTATCTAAATCGGCACTCTAATTGAAGAACTCTCCTACGGTAGCAATCGACTCCGGCATAGAGAAGACAACCACCCTATCGTATGCATTGATACGCGTATCTCCCTCGGCAATAAAGGCTTTATCACCACGCACAATACCGCCAATGATTACATCCTGCGGCAGACGCATATCCTTAATCATACACTTTGTTGCTGGCGAGTTAGGCTTAACGATAAACTCAAGCACCTCGGCCTCACTGCCCGACAAGCAACGAATAGCCTGCACGTCGGTTGACATCGTAAAGCGGAAGATATTCGACGCTGTAACGCGTTTCTTGTTTATAATCGTATCGATACCCACGCTCTCGGCAAGACGTATATAGTTCAAATTCTCCACCTCGGCAATAACCTTCTTCACGCCCATACGCTTGGCCTGCATAGCCGCCAAGATATTTGTCTCGCTACGCCCCGTAACCGCCAAAAAGGCATCCGTTGCGCCCAAGCCCTCCTCAAGCATAGCGTCGAGATTACGACCATCCTCGTGTATGATGAGTGTTTTATCCAACTCCTCTGCAAGACGATAGGCCTTCTCGCCATTGTACTCAATCATCTTGACATTCATCTCGTCCTGCAATTCCAATGCAACTCTCACGCCGATACGCGAGCCACCGAGAATCATCAGACTCTTGACCTCTACACTCTTTTGTCCCGAGAGCTCCGTAACTCTCTTGGCCACATCCTTGCGGGCGATAATATAGACCACATCACCCTCGAAGAATACATCCTGACCGCGCGGGATAATTGTCTGGCTTCCTCGCGTGATAGCAACAGCTCGGAAATCCGATATAGAGCCATCTGCGGCCAAGTCTGCCAACTTATGTCCCAACAGTGGCGACGTAGGCTCCAATTTGAATACTATCAACGCCAGCAGACCTCCCGAAAAATCTACATAATCGGTTGTAGAGGTGTGTCCCAACAGGTTAGCAACCTCCTGCGCTGCAACCTTTTCGGGATAGAAGAGGTAGTCGATACCCATATTGATGAACATCTCCTTGTTGTTAGGCTCAAGATACTCGTTGTTATCCACACGGGCGATGGATTTCTTCGCACCCAACTGCTTGGCCATAATGGCGGCGAGAATATTCTGGTTCTCATCGTGATTAACAGCAATAAAGAGGTCACAACGTCTTACACCCGCCCTGCGCAACACGGCAAAAGCGGTGGTATCACCCTCAACGGTAATCAAATCGGCAAGATTACCAAGTTCATTCAAAGCCTTGGTGTCAACATCTATCACCGTAATGTCGTGACCATTACCACTAAGCATACGCGCCAAGTGGCTACCCATCTCTCCGATTCCTGAAATAACGATCTTCATTCTATCCTCTATTTCTCACCCTGCAGCAAAAACGAATAAACTTCGCAGGCAACAAGGCACATTCTTTTGCAAATTAACATACAAATATATAAATTTGTCGAAAGAAATTCAACTAAATAAAAAAATTTAACGCATAACACGTTATGGCAACATCTTTTTCAACAATATTGATAGTTATTCTAATCTCCGTCGGCTTCGTCGGACTCTTCTTTTTAGGTATGTCGCTCACTCAGATTTTCAAGGGACACGACATTGACTCGGAGATTGCTACAAACAAGAATATGCAACGTTTGGGCATAAAGTGTGCCGTGCAGGAGTCACGCGAGGACACTGGTACTGACTGCGCCGACCTCGGTTGCCACGGCAACTGCTCATCGTGCGATATTGACCACACTGAGGCAAAAAAGTAAAATTGACCATATTATGAAAAAAATTCTCTCACTTCTGCTTGCCATTGTCTGCTTGGCATCGTGTACCACAAACGACAAGAACAACAACATTGAATTACGTTTCAAGAATGGAAAATTCAAGATTGCCCAATTCACCGACATACATTGGGATCCGAGCAACACCCGAAGCGAGTCTGTGCCCGACTCATTGTTAGCCGTACTGGAGAAGGAGCGCCCCGACCTTGTTGTTATGACGGGAGATATCGTTACGGGCCGTCCTGCCGAGCAGGGCTGGAAGAGTATTATGGCAATGATGCAGAAAGCGGGCATTCCCTACGCCGTAACTATGGGCAACCACGACCCCGAGAATATGGAGCGCGACTCGATTTTCGATATTCTCGCAACAGACCCGTTGTTCGTAGGCGAGAAGGGACCGCAGGAGTTGAGAGGCTGCGGAAACTACACGCTCCCCATCTTGGCGTCTAACTCTGACAATGTGAGCGCACTACTCTACTGCTTGGATTCGGGTGACTACTCGGATGTTGAGTCGGTCAAAGGCTACGCTTGGATTAAGCCCGACCAGATAAACTGGTATCGCAACACCAGCAAGCACTACACCGCACAGAACGGCGGCAAGCCCCTGCCCGCATTGGCATTTTTCCATATCGCAACACCCGAGTACCGCGACATAAACGAGAACACCAATATCTACGGCTGCAACAAGGAGGGCTCGGGCGTTGGTGCTCCCGATATGAATAGCGGATTCCTGCTCTCGTGCCTCGAGATGGGCGATGTGATAGGTATGTTCGTAGGACACGACCACGACAACGACTATATCGGTTTGGAGCACGGCATAGCTTTGGCCTATGGTCGTGTTTCGGGCGCAAACGCCTATGGCGACCTGCCTCGTGGCGCGCGCATCATCGAACTTACGGAGGGAGAGCGTACATTCGACACGTGGATTTCTACCCCTTCAGGTACGGAGTTAAAATATTTGTACCCCATTGGCATTACCGAAGATGACCTCGACAGCAAGGCATTTCTGCCCGCACAGAACGTCACACCTACAAAGAATGGCGTGAGCTACACCTACTACGAGGGTGCATATAAGCATATCGCCGACTTTCCCCACGCTGGCAAGAAGGTCAAGGAGGGCGTAAAGCCTAACTTCCTTATCAGCGACTCGGCCAAGGATCACTTTGCCTACGATTTCAAAGCGCTGATAAATATCCCCGAGCGAGATGTTTACATCTTCCGCCTCACCTGCGACGACGGTGCGCAGCTCTACATCGACGGTAAGTTGATTGTGGATAACGGCGAGGCTCACTCGGTTGACAAGGTCGCAAGCGGCAAAGTGTCGTTGGAGAAGGGTTTTCACCATATCCGCGTGATACACTACGAGAACTATATGGGCGAGCGATTGGATATCACTTTTGAAAGACGAAATGTCCCCGTCCAGCCCATTTCGGACAATATGTTGTACATAGCAGAATAACCCCGCGATGAAAACAATAATCGACTTTCTATCCGACCTGTCGGCCAACAACGACCGCACGTGGTTTGAGGCTAACCGCGACCGCTACAAGCGTATCAAGACGCGTATGGATGAGGTGGCAGCCGAGTTTATCGAGGCTGTGGCGGCATTCGATCCTGCAGTTAAAGGTGTCAAGGTAAAGGATGCCACCTATCGCATCTACCGCGACACGCGCTTCACGAAGGATAAGTCGCCCTACAAGACGTGGTTTGGCGTATATGTATGCCCGCGTGGTAAGAAATCGGGATTTTCGGGTTACTATATGCACGTCGAGCCCGACCAAAACCACTATATGCTCTGCACAGGAGCCTACTGCCCCACTGCTGGCGAGATAAAGAGCGTGCGCGAGGAGATTATGACCGAGGGCGATGCCTTTGTGGAGGCTATTCAGGCGGCCGAGGGTTTTGAGGTAGATTGGTCTTCGGCACTGAAACGTATGCCACAGGGGTGGTCGGCCGATGATTCTCACTCGGAGTATTACCGTCTGCGAAACTACATTTTGGTAAAGATGGTTGATAAGGATTATTTCCTACGTCCCGACGCCATACAGCGTGCCGCCGAGGATATGCGCTGCACACGAGCATTCAACGACACGCTCAACCGAGCCATAGAGTATGCCCGCGAAATGGGATGGTGATACTATTTACCAATAAATTTTCTTTCTACAAAAGATTCTACTATGCGAAAAATTGAAGTTTGCAGCACATCGCTCGACGATGCACGCGAGGCAGAGGCTGGTGGAGCTATTAGAATAGAGCTATGTTCGGCTATCACCTGCGGAGGTGTTACGCCCAGCCACGGATTGATAAAAAGCATTGTTGATGAGAATCTCAACCTCGATATAAATGTCTTGATACGCGCTCGCGAGGGTGGATTTCACTACACCGCATCCGAGATTGATACAATGTGTCACGATATAGAGTTTTGCCGTGAGGCAGGCGCTGACGGCGTAGTTATCGGAGCTCTTACAGCCGATGGAGATATTGATATGGAGGCCTGCCGAAAGATGGTTGCGGCGGCTGGAGATATGTCTATTACATTCCACCGTGCATTCGACATCTGCCGAGAGCCATTTGTTGCGCTGGAGCAGATTATTTCGCTCGGTTGCCACCGCCTGCTCACATCGGGCCAGCAGCCATCGGCCGAGCAGGGTGCAGAGTTTATAGCCGAGTTGGTGAAGCGTGCCGCTGGTCGCATTATCATTATGCCCGGAGCTGGCATTAACCCCAAAAACATAGTCTCCATAGAGCAAAAAACAGCGGCTACGGAGTTCCACTCCACAGCCGCCATTGATTGCTTAGATGCGGCATTTGGCAACGCCGCTGTATCATTTGCTGCTTACCCCCAGCGCGAGGGCGTTATCCGCCGCTCGGCAAGGGAGGTAGTATCAGAGCTTGTGAATAACACTCTTTAGCTGGTCAGCAAGCGAGGTATTGTAACCCTGCGAGAAGTAAACCACTCGGCCGAAGCTATCGCAGATAGCAACCACGGGCAGAGTCTTCGACGTTGAATTACAACCCGAACATATCATCGAGCGCACTTTATCGTCAACATCTACGCCGAAGTGCGCTTTTACTTCGCCCAACATTTCACGATTATACTTCGCAGAATCCTCCTTCGATGCGTGCAGTACAACCATCGGACGATTCCACTGCGCAAGCACATCGGCAATAGAAGCCAAACCGCGCGATGCGTGGTTGGTAGGCTCATCGCTCGTACCCATCACAGCCACGATAAAGTAACCGCGACCTACCGTTGAAAGCAACGATGTTTCACGCTCGGCACCTTCGGGCAAGTACAACTTCTCGGCATCCATCGAGCCAATAACGCCAATATCGTCGTTTGCGGGACGCAACACCATCTTTATATCCTGCACCTCGCCATCCTTAACGTTGAATGTAACCGAACGCGCCAACACCTTACCGCTGGCCATACGATTACCCGTCGTAAGCATATAATAACCTTCATCAAGCGTAATCTTACGCGCCAACAGGCTCGGATCGGCCGTAGCACCCAAATCATTCTCAGTATCTACATCAAAGCGAATTGTGCGGCACTGACCATTCTCGATGCGGCAGATTGAACAGTGGCTATAATAGTTGGGATTGGGGATTGCGGGAACAATCTTGGGGTCGTATATAGTACGAATAGCACCCTTTGCAGCCTGCTGCTCGGCTACGACGCCATCTAAAATAACATCTACCCATTCACCATTGCTCATATACTGCGGATAACCACTCATACTACCCATACGCGCTGCAATGCCGAAAGTACGGCAAGCCGCCACGAAGAAGCGATTGCGCGACGCCTTATCGGCCATACGGATACGCAACACACCTGCGGGCGTAGTCTGCAATGATATAGGATTATATTCGTCACACAACGCGATATTCTCCTTTACCCAAGCGATGATATCGGCAGGCGTAGGATTCTCGCCAACAGATGGAGTCAACGCTGCGCGAATCTGCTTGCGATAGGGCTGCAAGAACTCGCTCTCAATACGAGGATTGAGAATATAACGAACATACACCGACGTAAGCTCTGCGGGAGCTACGCTCGCAAAAGCGTCCTCCAAAACGGCCAACGATGTGTCGTGCAAATCCTTGCGCGAAATAGCACCCAACATCGCCACGGCACGCTCACGCTCGGCACCCGACTTCGAGTCGATAAATGCCTTAACATCGCGCCAGTTACCCATTGCGCCAATAAGCAAATCCTGCTCACGATGTGTGTATCCCACGCACTTCTCCGCGGTCATAAATGTAGCCTTATAACCCAAGCGGATAGCATCCTCCTCGGCCAAGCGCTCCTTATTTTTCTCGATAGCCTCATCGGTAAGATCTACGGGAATATCGCCCGGCACGGGAGGCGTCATATCCTCCTCAAACTCGAATATATCACCCTCCTTCTTATCGAGTTTCACGGTGATTGCCTCACCAGCCAACTTGCCAAATCCGAAACTATCCTCATATGATGCCCAGATAAGCATATCGCCCAAACCCATATGCAGCGACACCTTACCCTCGGCATTTGTCGGCAGAGTGACAACGGTTGTATATTCGCCATAGTTGAAAATCTTAAACTCGACGGTAGCACCCTCTACGGCCTTACCCTCGGCATCCACCACAGTCACAACAGAGTTACGCATTGGAGCGTAATTGTCGATAACGTTAATCTCCGTATAGCACTCGCTTTTCTGGATAACATCCTCGGGACCGTGATAATCGCCATAAACGCGTGTGTGCATCAACATAGCACGCGCTGCCGGCTGGTTAAACCACGCCACATTCAACGCTGGCTCGGGCTCGCAAGCACCCATAAAGTACCACTTGCCATCAACCCACACCTCAACCCACGCGTGGTTACTATCGGTATGTGCCCAACGCGGAGTATATACCTGACGCGCGGGAATACCCACTGCACGCAATGCCGAAACGGCAAATGTTGACTCCTCGCCACAGCGGCCCTCGGCTGTTAGAATTGTAGCCATAGGTGACGATGTGCGGCTATCCGAAGGAACATATGTAGCTCGCTCGTGGCACCAATGGTTTACCTCCAACGCGGCATCGTGCAACGACAAACCCTCAACACGCATACGCAGCGAGTCGTAATATACCATACGAAACTCATCCATACGCTCGTTATTCACGCGCACGGGCAGAACAAAGTGGCGGAACAAATCCTCGGGGACAACCTCTCCCCACGCCAACTCCTCGCGGGCGCGCAGCGACATACGTACATTGTCGAGGAAATACTCTCCCGTATAATCACTCATATCGGCTGACGACATCGAGGCATACAAGAACTCCATAGCCTCGCGCTCCTCGGTAGTCAACTCCTGCTCAAAGACGTCGAAAACATCACCTTGAGTAAAGTGTGCGCGGCGAGCCTCAAATGCCTCGTGAACAGAGTTGCGAACTTGTCCGTCGGATATGAAATGGCTCTGGCAAGCAGGCAGCATAACCGCCGACAGCACAACCACAAACATAAGTATAATTCGATTTTTCATTTTAGTATGGTTTAGGTTGTAAATATACTAAAAATTATCCAGTCACAAAAATAGGGCGGCCAAAGATTCTCGGCCACCCTATCTAATATAAATATTTAACTCTTTAGAAGTTAAAGTTCGCACCAACCATCAACACCACGGGATTGGTTCTCGCATCGAACATCGGCTGCCACTTAATTGCAGCGGTCAACTCCACAACATTAGCCACGTTGAAATCAACACCACCGCCGAGGTTCAAACCTGCAGCCCACTTACCGATGTCATTTACGGTAATACCCGCAGCAGGATAGAGACGCGCAACACCTAAATCAAACACATAGTGCGCATCGCAACTAATATCCAGCGAGCAACCCTTATGCAACAAAGCTGTTACAGATGGCTCAAAACGCCAATTATTATCGAGGCGATAACGGCCTACGGCACCAACACCCAATACAGTATCACCAACATTTGTATAGATACCCAAACGAGGGCCCAAAGTCCAACCACCGGGCTCCTGAGCCGATGCAGTCACGGCACACAACACCGCAACGATTGAAAACAACAGTTTCTTCATCTTTCTCTAAATTTATGGGATTACACTTTTGGCAATCCCTGATTACACCTAATTATCCATTTCAAATATAGAAATTATATTCGCAACATCAAACAAAAATCAACAAATCGCATAATTTTCTCTATATATAATACAAAAAGAGGATGCTCCCGTTGTAGGGGCATCCTCTTGAGAATATATACTAAATATATATTAGTACTCCAACTTAGCCAAACGCTGGTAGCTGTTGTAACGCCACTTAGCGTTCTCCTCAGCTGCCTGGAACAACTCCTCAGCCTCTGCGGGGAATGCCTTCTGGAGTGAAGTGTAACGAACCTCCTTCATCAAGAAGTCGCGGAACTTCGACCAATCGGGCTCCTTAGAATCCATTACGAAAGGATTCTTACCCTGCTCCTCGAGCTGGGGATTGTAGTGCCACAAGTGCCAGTAACCACACTCTACAGCCTGCTTACCTACAGTCTGTGTGCGAGTCATACCGCCCTTGATACCGTGGTTGATACAGGGAGCGTAAGCGATAACGAGTGAAGGACCGGGATAAGCCTCAGCCTCCTTCAATACGTTGAACAACTGAGCCTGTGATGCACCGATTGAAACCTGAGCAACATACACATAGCCGTAAGTCATTGCGATAGCACCCAAATCCTTCTTGCGGATACGCTTACCGCTTGATGCGAACTTAGCTACAGCACCTACGGGAGTTGACTTAGATGACTGACCACCAGTGTTAGAGTAAACCTCAGTATCAACAACCAAGATATTTACATCCATACCTGAAGCCAATACGTGGTCAACACCGCCGAAGCCGATATCGTAGCCCCAACCGTCACCACCGATAATCCACTGAGACTTCTTTGTGAGCCAATCCTTCATCTCAAGAATCTTCTGGCAAGCATCGCAACCACAAGCCTCCATCATAGGAATCAAACGCTCCGATACCTCAGCAGACTTAGCAGATGAGCCACGATTCTCAATCCACTCCTTCATTGTAGCCTTCAACTCATCAGAGCACTTCTCGCACTCGGCGATAGCCTTCTCCATATAAGCCTGAACGCGGTCACGCAACTTCTCAACACCTACGTGCATACCCAAACCGAACTCGGCGTTATCCTCGAAGAGTGAGTTAGCCCAAGCAGGACCCTGACCCTTCTCGTTCTTACAGTAAGGAGTAGAAGGAGCTGAACCTGAGTAGATAGATGTACAACCTGTTGCGTTAGCAACCATCATCTTATCGCCAAAGAGCTGTGTGATAGTCTTAATATAAGGAGTCTCACCACAACCTGCACAAGCGCCAGAGAACTCAAACAAAGGCTGCGCGAACTGTGAGTTCTTAACGGTCTTTGTCTTATCTACAACCTGCTTGTAGCCTACGTTCTTGATTACTGCGTTCCAGTTCTCAGCCTCAGCCATCTGTGACTCCAAAGGCTTCATCACGAGAGCCTTGGTCTTAGAAGGACATACATCTACGCAGTTACCGCAACCTGTACAATCCAACGGAGATACCTGAATACGGAACTTGTAAGCCTTAGTCTCACCCAAGCCCTGCTTCCAAGCCAAACCTGAAGCGTCAGCCTCCTCCTCAGTTGCGAGGAAAGGACGGATAGCAGCGTGAGGACAAACATAAGAACACTGGTTACACTGGATACAGTTCTCAACATTCCACTCGGGAACATTTACTGCGATACCACGCTTCTCATAAGCGGCAGTACCATTATCCCAAGTACCATCCTCGCGGCCATTGAACGCTGAAACGGGAAGGTTGTCACCCTTCAATGCGTTGATGGGGTCTACGATGTTGCGAACAAACTCGGGGCGTGACATATCAACCGCAGCGGTAGCAGCCTTAACCTCGATTGAAGCCCACTCTGCGGGAATCTCAACCTTCTCTACTGCGTTACCACCTGCGTCAACAGCAGCATAGTTCATATTAACGATATCCTCACCCTTCTTACCGTAAGACTTCAAGATAGCCTTCTTCATCTCCTCAACAGCCTTCTCGAAAGGAATAACGTTTGCAATCTTGAAGAATGCAGACTGCATAATAGTGTTGGTACGGTTACCCAAGCCCAACTCTGAAGCAATCTTTGTTGCGTTGATGATATAGAAGTTGATATTATTCTTTGCCAAATAAACCTTCATATGGTCGGGCAATGTAGCGCAAGTAGTAGCTGCATCGTGAACAGAGTTCAAAAGGAATGAACCACCATTCTTCAAGCCCTTCAATACGTCATACTTGTCAACATACGAGGGAACGTGGCAAGCCAGGAAGTCGGGAGTAGTCACCAAGTAAGGTGAGCGGATGGGTGAATCACCGAAACGCAAGTGTGATGATGTGTAACCACCAGACTTCTTTGAGTCGTATGAGAAGTATGCCTGGCAGTACTTATCTGTAGTACCACCGATAATCTTAATAGAGTTCTTGTTAGCACCTACTGTACCGTCAGCACCCAAACCGAAGAACAACGCCTCGAAAGTACCCTCCTTCGCCAAAGCGATCTCCTCGCCTACGGGCAATGAGAGGTTTGTAACGTCGTCGTTGATACCAACTGTGAAGTGATTCTTAGGCTCTGCAGCGAACAAGTTCTCAACAACGGCCATAATCTGTGCAGGAGTTGTATCCTTTGATGAAAGGCCGTAGCGGCCACCGATAACCATAGGCTGGTTCTCCTTGCCGAAGAACATATCCTTAACATCGAGGAACAAAGGCTCGCCGTTTGCTCCGGGCTCCTTTGTGCGATCCAAAACGCATACGCGCTTAACTGAAGCGGGAACTACGTTGAAGAAGTACTTCTCTGAGAAGGGGCGATAGAGGTGAACAGTGATAAGACCTACCTTCTTGCCCTGAGTTGCCAAGTAGTCGATAGTCTCCTTGATAGTCTCTGTGATAGAGCCCATAGCAACGATTACGTTCTCTGCGTCCTCAGCACCATAATATGTGAAAGGCTTGTAGCAACGGCCGGTAATCTCAGAGATCTTCTCCATAGTCTCTGCTACCATATCAGGAACTGCGTTGTAGAACTTGTTTGAAGCCTCGCGAGTCTGGAAGTAGATATCGGGGTTCTGTGCAGTACCACGAGTTACGGGGTGATTAGGATTCAACGCTGCAGCGCGGAAAGCCTTCAATGCGTCACGATCGAGCAATGATGTGAGCGATGCGTCGTCGATAATCTCTACCTTCTGAATCTCGTGTGATGTACGGAAGCCATCGAAGAAGTGCAAGAAGGGGATACGAGCCTTCAATGCTACGATGTGAGCAACACCTGCGAGGTCCATAACCTCCTGTACAGATGATGTAGCCAACATAGCAAAACCTGTCTGGCGTGTAGCCATTACGTCCTGGTGGTCACCGAAGATTGAGAGTGACTGTGCAGCCAAAGCACGAGCCGATACGTGGAATACACCGGGGAGCAACTCACCGGCAATCTTATACATATTAGGGATCATCAAAAGCAAGCCCTGTGATGCTGTAAATGTAGAGGTCAAAGCACCGCTCTGCAATGAGCCGTGAACGGCACCAGCAGCACCAGCCTCAGACTGCATCTCAACAACCTTAACGGTCTCACCAAACATATTCTTCATACCCTGAGCAGCCCACTCATCGACATACTCAGCCATTGTTGAAGAAGGAGTGATGGGGTAAATAGCAGCTACCTCCGAAAATTTGTAGGCAATGTGCGCTGCTGCGTAGTTACCGTCACAAGTGATAAATTTCTTCTCTGACATAGTTTAATTGTTTATTTTGATGTTTTTAAATAATTTTCGCGACAACCGACAAGAGTGTGTCGGCATTGAGTTTACTCAAATCTTGGCAAAGATAGCAATTTTCGGTAAGTTTTCATAGTTTTTTTGTGTTATTATTTTAACAATTTATGTTAATGTTTTAACAGTTTGGCATCACCAAAAGATACTACACATTTTTTGCCATCATTCTCACCAAATAAAAGCCCCAACGAAAGATATTTATCAAGAATTTTTCAGTATTTTTGCGCTCTATTGCAATACGACTATGATTACATATCAGAAGAAAATACTATCAAACTCACTAACTATCATTGCCAACCGTGACCGCGCGTCGCGTATGGCTGCGGTGAATATACTCTACAAAGTTGGCGCTCGCAACGAGAATCCCTCACGCACGGGCCTGGCCCATCTGTTTGAGCATCTGATGTTTCGCGGTACGCACAACGTACCCGACTTCGACACACCAGTACAGATGGCCTGCGGCGAGAACAACGCATTTACCAACAACGATTATACCGATTTTTACATCACCCTGCCTGTCGATAACATCGAAACGGCCCTTTGGCTTGAGAGCGACCGAATGACGGGCCTCAACCTCTCAGCCGAGGCGGTAGAGATTGAGAAAAAAGTTGTTGTCGAGGAGTTCCGCCAGCGCTATTTGAATCAGCCCTATGGCGACCAAAATATGTTGCTACGCGAGATGGTATATACCTCACACCCATATCGTTGGGCTACAATCGGTATTTCGCCCGACCATATCGAAAATGCTTCATTGGAGGAGATTCACAACTTCTATCACCGTTTCTACCACCCATCGAACGCGATTCTATCCGTTTCGGCCGATATAGAGCCCGAGCGCGTATTTGAGTTAGCAGAAAAATGGTTTGGCTCAATAGAGGAGACTCCCTACCCTATTTCTGCAATTCCACAAGAGCCTTTGCAAACTGAAGCACGCCGCAAGGTTGTTGAGCGCGACGTTCCCGCCACAACCATTACCATAGCATTCCAGATGGGCGACCGTCTTTCGCGCGACTTCTTCTTGGGTGATATGACATCTGACCTGTTGGCTGGTGGCGATTCGGCACGATTGTACGAGCGACTCATCAAGAAAAAGCAACTCTTTGCCAGCGTAAATGCCTACATCTCGGGCGATGTTGACCGCGGAATGTTTGTCTTCACGGGACAGCTCCACTCAACTACAACCGAGGCTGAAGCCGAAGCCGCAATATGGGAGGAGATTGAAGACTTAAAAAAGTGTAACATAACAGCTTACGAACTCGAAAAGGTTAAAAACAAGTTCGAAGCAAACACCCTTTTTGGCGAGCTTAACGTAATGAATAAGGCGATGAATTTGGGCTATTATGAGATGATTGGCGACCTCGCACTCATCAATCGTGAGGTGGAGATTTACCGTTCACTCTCAGCCGATGATGTAGCCGATTTTTCACGCCGCACATTCCGTCCCGAGAACTCATCAACACTAATTTACCGAGCAAAATGACACAGCCACCACTCACCATACCCACAACAATAGACGTCCCGCAGGCCACAAAACACACAGCGCCAAACGGCACACCTATATACACCATAAACTGCCCCGAGTATGAGGTAGTGCGTGTATCGTTTGTCTTCCACGCAGGCACGATTACCCAGCACCACCCCTTCACCGCATCGGCTACGGCAAATATGCTGGCCGAGGGTAGCGAGAATATAACATCGCAGCAGATTGCCGAGCAGTTGGATTACTATGGCTCATACTTTGATATAAATATTGACCGCGACTACTCATACATAACCTTCTGCACATTATCAAAATTCTTTGAGCAGACTGCCGAGGTTATCGAAGAGGTTATCCTGCGCCCCACTTTCCCCGAGAGAGAGGTCGGAATTTACAGCGCAAAACGCCGCCAGCAATTATCTATCGAGCGCCGCAAGGTAGAGACCATTGCACGCGAGAACTTCGCGCAGGCCATCTTCGGCAAGAGCCACCCCTACGGCATATCTTACCCCGAGAGCGCCTACGACTCACTTTGTCGTGAGCATATTCAGGAACATTACGAGCGTTGCTATACGGCCGAGAATTGCATCGTGGTATGTAGTGGCAGCATTAGCGACAAGGTTTTGGAGCGCATTATAAATATCGCGGCACAGATACACACCTCATCACAGCAGGAGCAGATTCTATTCCCGCCATTTGATACTCGCCACGACATACGTGTTCAGCACGATGGAGCCGTGCAATCTTCAATTCGTATGGGCCGTCTGCTCTTCACTCGCTCGCACGAGGATTTTATCCCGATGCAGGTTTTGTCAACCGTTTTGGGAGGTTATTTCGGCTCGCGCCTGATGCAGAATCTGCGTGAGCATAACGGATTCACTTATGGCGTATTTTCTGCTATGGTAAACTTTCAGAATACGGGTTATCTCGCCATTGCCACGCAGGTAGGCACAGAGGTTACAGAGGAGGCTTTAACGCAGATTGCCAACGAGATAGACACCCTGCGTAATGAGTTAGTCCCCGAGCAGGAGCTGGCGCTGGTGAAGAATATTATGGCGGGCGAGATGATGCGAATCTTGGACGGCCCGTTCGGCATTGCCGATGTAACCACAGAAAATATCCTCTGCGGCTTCGACAATTCGCACATCGCCGACAATCTCCGCCGCATACGCACCACAACACCCGAGGAGTTACGCGCGTTGGCGCAAAAATATCTCGATCCGAAAGATATCGTAACGGTCGTAGCGGGTGATTTTTCAGAATCAGATAAATTTAGATAGTGCGAAATAAAAAAGGGGAGGTTTCGACCTCCCTTTTTTATTATTTACCAGCCTTAAATCGTTGTCCATCAAATATTACTTCAAATGTAGTAAATGCTTTTTTATTATATTCGATAGTTGGAAGATATATATTTATATATCCCCATCCACTATTAGGTGCAACAGTTACCGTATAACGATTCTCATTCTCACGGACGATGGTAATACCCTCCATTTCGACAACAGGCATAGCCTCTATCCTATCTATTGATGGTGGAGTAAAACCTGCAGAGCAAGATATTCCAAAAGGATATAACACCTCTTGTTTGTCATTATCAAGTCTACCATCAGGCTGGGCATAATATGCGACTATATTAGATATATACGCAGGGTTCTCTGTCTCAAAAGAGATTGTTACACCCTCCTCGGCAACAACATTCCACGCATTTCTCGGAGTTGGATTTGACATTGGGCCAAAACCCTCCAAAAACTCATTCCACCACTCTTCACACGAATGTCCTTCTCCACCAATTACCTCATCCTCTTTTTCGCAAGAGATAAGAGTAATTGCACAAAGCATAAATAGGTAAAATAGCTTTTTCATACTCATAATTTTAAGTCGATGAATAATCCGTATATCAGTTAAAATTTTGTTGCAATTTGAGGTGATGACAAAAAACAAATCCCCACGTTTGCAAGATACAAACAATTTACAAATAACACAAATACTTTGTAAAAAAATACCCGCATTTAGCGGGTAAAATTTAAAAACTCAATATTATGCGTACTATCTTATAAACAGCAACTCGCGATACTTAGGTAATGGCCACAGCTGATCGTCGATAACCTCCTCCAAACGGTCGATATGCTGACGAATCTCATCGAGATAGATAGCCACCGTATCGTGATACAAGATGGCCTTCTCACGCTGGTCCTCAACACGATTGGCAACCTTACGCGCCTCAACCATCTCGCCCACAAGTCGCTGAATAGCAGATGTATGATTCTGAATATCACGTATCAACTCAATATCCGAATCGTAGTTCAAGCCAAGCTCCTTTCTCTTGAACGCCTTATCCAAAAGCACAGACTCATACTTTGACGCTACGGGAATGATGTTATTCATCGTTATATCACCCAGCACGCGCGCCTCAATCTGTATCTTCTTGGTATAGGTCTCCCACTTAACCTCGGTACGGGCCTCAACCTCCACCTTGCTATATACGCCCATATCGCCGAACATCTTGATGCTCTTCTCATCGAGGTAGCGGTCAAAGATAAGCGGTGCCGATGTCTCGCAATCCAAACCGCGACGTGCAGCCTCCTGCTTCCACTCCTCCGAATAGCCATTGCCATCGAAATGGATATCCTTACACCTCTTTATAATATGCTTGAGTGTTTCGTAGATAGCCTTCTCCTTCTTCACACCCTTCTCAATCTTGGCGTCCACCTCGCGCTTAAACTCGGTAAGCTGCTCAGCTGACGCAGTGCAGAGTGTGATGATAGCCTCGGCACAGTTATCAGACGAACCCACAGCACGGAACTCAAAACGGTTACCCGTAAAGGCAAAAGGCGAGGTACGGTTGCGGTCGGTGTTATCCAGCAAGATAGATGGAATCTGCGAAATACCACTCATCTTCAGCACGCTCTTGGCATCGAAGCGAATGTCATCATTGCTTGCGCTACGCTCCAACTTATCCAGCACAGACGAAATCTGCGAGCCGAGGAAGGTAGAGATAATTGCAGGCGGTGCCTCATTCGAGCCCAAGCGGTGAACATTTGTTGCGCTCATAATTGCCGCCTTCAATAAGCCGTTGTGCTTATGTACCGCCGCAATAACATTCACCAAGAAGGTGATAAACTGCAAGTTCTCCGACGGAGTCTTACCCGGGCCAAAGAGGTTCACACCTGTATCTGTTCCGAGCGACCAGTTATTATGCTTACCCGAGCCATTGATACCTTTAAACGGCTTCTCGTGTAGCAACACGCGGAAGCGGTGGCGGCGAGCAATCTTATCCATAATGGTCATCAGGAGCTGATTATGGTCGTTAGCCAAGTTTGCCTCCTCATACACGGGAGCCAACTCAAACTGACCGGGCGCTGCCTCATTGTGGCGAGTCTTGACGGGAATACCGAGCTTCAGGCTCTCGTACTCCAACTCACGCATAAAGTTAATCACACGCGCGGGAATAGCACCAAAGTAGTGGTCCTCCAACTGCTGATTCTTTGCCGACTCGTGGCCCATAAGCGTACGGCCAGTCAGCACAAGGTCGGGACGCGCAGCCCAAAGGCTCTCATCTACAAGGAAATACTCCTGCTCCCAACCGAGATATGTATATACGCGATTTACATTCTTATCAAAATAGTGGCACACCTCCGTAGCCGCCTTATCCACAGCCGAGATAGAGCGCAAGAGGGGCACCTTATAATCCAACGCCTCGCCCGTATAGGCAATGAAAACCGTAGGGATACAGAGCGTAGTATCTACAATAAATGCAGGCGATGTGGGATCCCACGCCGAGTAACCGCGCGCCTCGAAAGTATTGCGGATACCACCATTGGGGAACGACGACGCATCGGGCTCCTGCTGAGCCAACACCTTACCCGAGAAGGACTCGATAACCATACCCTTACCGTCAGGATCAGAGAACGAATCGTGCTTCTCGGCCGTACCGCCCGTCAGCGGCTGAAACCAGTGAGTATAGTGGTCAGCACCATTATCCAACGCCCACTGACGCATACCTGCCGCCACGCTGTCGGCCAACTCCAACGAGAGTGAAGTTCCGTTATCCATCGTGTTGAGCAGAGCCTCGTAAGTAGGCTTGTCGAGATACTTGCGCATCACGTTGCGACTAAAGACTTTCACACCGAAATAATCCGATGGGCGTGTACTCGGAGCTTCAACCTCCACGGCGGTATGATTCAATGCCGCCTCAACCATCTTAAATCTTAACATTTCAGAAATATTTTTATTTTGTTTGCACTCTTCCATCTTGCGAAACAGACATTATGGAACATTTTTATTTTGGCAACAAAAAGCCCATTTTCATCCATTCCTTTTCAATATGACAAAAATAGCATTTTTTCGCTCAAATTGTTATTTTCACACCTGTTTTTCACAAAACCACCATTAAAAAATCGCGCAAACCGCAAATTTCCACCACATTTTTCGCAAAACAACATATATTTTTCATCAAAATTCCCCAAAACAGCAGATTTTGCGAAATACATCTCAACAGAATTTCTCCTTGTATTTTTGTACATATTGACCAATTTAACATCAAGAGAGTTTAACGGTAAAAAAATCCCAAAATCCAAGAAAAAGATAATTTAAAAGTTAAATCGATGTTAATTTCTTAACAAAACATTCCTTTTTAATATAAAATATATTATCTTTGCGTGATTCTATTTACGAATCACAACCCAAACAAAAAAAATACAAAACACATAAACATACACTAATAACTAAATTTCCGAACAATTATGGCTAATACCGAAAAAGAAAAGTTGTTCGCTGAATTCCCCGCGGTTTCGACCGAGCAGTGGGAAGCAGTCATTACAACAGACCTTAAAGGTGCTGATTACGAGCGTAAGCTTGTATGGAAGACTGCCGAGGGATTTAACGTGCGCCCCTACTACCGCGCAGAGAATCTCGAAGGCATAGAATTTTTGGGCTCACAGGCCGGCGAGTTCCCTTACGTACGTGGTACACACAAGGGCAACGACTGGGCTATCCACCAGACCGTTAATGTAAAGTGCCCCAAGGCTGCCAATGAGGAGGCTTTGACACTTCTTAACTCTGGCGTAAACTCACTCGGCTTCTGTTTGTGCGCAATGGAGAACGTTACAGCAGAGGATATCGACACTCTCTTGGAGGGTATCTGCATCCCCGCTGTAGAGCTTACTTTCGCTGGTAAGAACTTCGTTGCAACTGCAGATTTGATTCTCGCAAAGATTGAGTCACTTGGCTTGAACAAGGACGAGGTTAAGGTCAACTTTGTATTCGATCCCATCGTTAAGGATCTCTCACAGAAGGGTATCTACTGCTGTGGTGACGCCGAGGGTACAGCTTGCTATGAGGCTGTTGCTGCATTCATCAACAAGACTGCTGAGTACAAGCACATCCGCGTAGTAAACGTTTCTGGTCACATCTTCAGCAACGCTGGTTCTACTATCGTTGAGGAGTTGGCATTCACTTTGGCGGCAGGTCACGACTACTTGGTTAAGCTCACAGAGATGGGTCTTCCCGTTGATTTGGTAGCTCGCAAGATTCGTTTCTCTTTCGCAGTTACTTCTAACTACTTTATGGAGATTGCTAAGTTCCGCGCAGCTCGTATGTTGTGGGCTAACATCGTTAAGGGCTACAACCCCGAGAAGGAGTGCTCTGCTAAGATGTTTGCACACGCCGTTACATCTACTTGGAAC
>JAZRLD010000096.1:0-7283 GCA_045646685.1 Alistipes sp.
TATGAAAAAAGTATTGAAACTAACCCTCGCGGTTGTATGCGTGATGTTCTCTACATCACTCTTTGCACAGAAGATTGGCCGCATCAGTTCTCAGGAAGTTGTTGTTAATATGGCCGAGTACAAGGAGGCGCAGACTCAGCTCGAGGCTTTGGCTAAGGACTTGCAAGCTCAGATGGAGACTATTCAGGTGGAGATGAACACCAAGATTCAGGAGTACCAGAAGGGCGCAGAGACTATGACTGACGCTGTACGCCAGCTCAAGGAGAAGGAGCTCAACGACTTGAACACTCGTTTGCAGGAGTTCAATCAGGTAGCGCAGCAGGAGTTGCAGAAGAAGGAGCAGGAGTTGATGGAGCCCATCATCAAGAAGGCTAACGAGGCTATCACAGAGGTTTCTAAGGCTGGTGGTTACACTGTTATCTTCGAGAGTGGTCAGATGATTTACTTCGACGAGGCACAGGTGAAGGATATCACTCCTGAGGTTAAGGCTAAGCTCGGCGCGAACTAATATAGAACTCGTTTTAGTCTAAATAAAGTAGAGGTTGTCAACAAATAGATTGACAGCCTCTATTTTTTATATATAAGGTACGCCTATTCTCGCTAAAAATTTGTATCTTCGCATAAATAACATAAAAACACTAACACAATGAAACGCCTATACTCTTTGGCCGTAATCCTGACGGCTCTACTCTTCGCCACCACCACAGTGGCGCAAAATCCCGCATCACTGCCCCGCAAGATTGAGTCGGGCCCCTTCAAGGCAGGTCACATTCAGGGCATAGCGGTAGATACCGAGCAGAAATATATGTACTACTCATACACAACGATGCTTATCAAAACCGATATGCAGGGTAACATCGTAGGTAGCGTTACGGGCCTGCTCGGCCACTTGGGCGATTTGGATTTTAATGATGCTGATGGCCGCCTCTATGGCTCGTTGGAGTATAAGAACGACGCCATTGGTCAGGGTATCCTGCGTATGGAGAAGAGCGAGCGTAAGTTGCAGAATGCATTCTACATCGCCATCTTCGACGTGGATAAGATTACGCGCGAGGGTATGGATGCCGAGAAGGATGGCATTATGACAACGGTATATCTCCCCACCGTATTGGAGGATTACTTGGCCGAGGTACTTACTGCCGAGGGTAAGAAGGAGCACCGCTTGGGTTGCAGCGGAATTGATGGAGTTACGTTCGGCCCTAAGTTTGGCAAGAAGGGTGGCAAGCAATATCTCACCGTAGGTTACGGCGTATATGGCGATACAGAGCGCTCGGATAACGACTATCAGGTGCTGTTGCAGTACGATGTGAGCAAGTGGGCGAAGTATGAGAAGCCTCTCTCGCAGGACGAGATGCACCTACAGGGCCCCGCAAAGCCCGCAGGTCAGTACTTCGTAAAGACGGGTAACACTACATACGGCGTTCAAAATTTCGACTACGATGCATCTTCGCACTCGTGGATGATGGCTGTATATAAGGGTAACAAGAAGCACTTCCCCAACTACACACTCTTTGCAGCCGATGGCGCGGCACGCCCCGTGAAGCAGGCTCTGGAGGGTGTTCCCTACATCAAGAAGGCGAAGGTCATCGCACTGAAGGCAGCAGGCAAGCAGCAGGGCGATATTCGTGGCTGGGATTGGGGCGTAGGCTCTACGGGTATGTGCTCATTGGGTGATGGATATTTCTACCTCTCGCACAACTATAAAATCGAGGCTGGTCAGGGTAGTATTATCCGCCTATACCGCTTCACAGGCAACGCAGACAACGCTTTCGAAGCAGTAAAGTAGAGCTAATTAGCACAACCATCTGGAGCCACTTGTGGCGACCAAAGCCCCTGCCTGAGGCGGGGGTTGGGGGTGGGTCAGATTTGCAAATGCGGCCAGCGGCCGCAAGCTAAGGTAAGCATTGATGAGCTGGATAACCTAAAATTATATAGAAGAGAGAATCAGCACCTTAAAGTAGCAATGAACAAGGCGGGCGCAATAGCGGAAATTGATTGGTATCGCAACCTCGTGGCGCGTAAACTGCGCGACTGGGGATGGGATTTGCGTGCCGATTTCAAGGAGTTGTTGCTAACGAATATTGACGAGGTAGCCCGCAATAAGGAGTCGCTCGCCTACAAGGAGTATAAAGATGGCTATTACATCGGGCAGGTAGATGAGGAGGGACTGCGTCACGGCTACGGAATATTCACCCGCACCACCGACAAGCGCGACCGCTGGATGATGCAGGCGGGAGAGTGGGTGGAGGAGCGCGCTGTTGGTATCCACACGCTCTACGATGCCGACTGCCCCGAGAAGCACCACTACTTGGCGGCCGTTCACTTCAAAGGTCGCCGCCGCAACGAGCGCGGATTGGTAGGCGTAACACTCTCCGAGCGAGGCATAGACACCCGCCCCAGAAAATACCGTCGCTGGGAGGGATTCTCGCTATCAACACTCATCGTCGGTGCTATATTCGTATATATTGCGACATTGGTATTTATTAGAAATGCCAAGATTTGCCTAATAGTTGTGGCCATTGTGACCATACTCTACATATTGGGCTGTATTCGCGGACGCGACTAAATAAGAAACAAACTATAAACCCTTGCGTGCAATAACCCACGCGAGGGTATTATATATCCACAACACCCATCTGCGCGTAAATCGCGGCAGGGCATTCAGCACACGCACCTTCAAGGCTATGCGGTGCGACATAGTGTTATAGGAGAAAAACTCAAGCGCACGACGTGCCGCCTGAGTACCGCCACGCGAACTCTCAACAAGCGCCTTACCCAACGCTACGCGGGCGATATACTCATTGCTCATATCCTCACGCTCAGGCTCATACAACTGCTCAAACGAAAACTCTGTATGCTCGGGACGGTAGATTACCGCCGAGCGATTTGTCGCTGCACGCGAGTATATAACCTGCGGCTTGGGCATAAAGCAGACATCGGCCACGCGGGCAATCTTTGTCCACAGGAATTGGTCCTCGCCCATACGCATACCCTCTGGAAAACCGCCCAACTCCAACGCCAAATCACGTCGCAGGGTTGTGGCCGAAGGTATCAGGACGTAGCGCGTCATAGACTCCGCGAAGAAATCCACCACACCCGACTTCTCACAGCAACGTGCCGGCACGCAGTTGTTGCCATCGTCAATCATAAAGGCCGTACCATAAGCACCGCAATTGGGCCAGCGCTCAATCATCTCGGCCACAGTAGCCAAGTACTCCGCACCCCACATATCGTCGCCATCAAGCAACGCCACCCACTCGCCCGTAGCCTCGCGCATAGCGCGGTTGCGAGCTGCACTAACACCCCTATTCTCCTGACGAATAAGACGCACAAGAGGTGAGCCTATACTCTCGACAATCTCGGCGCTACCATCCGTAGAGCCGTCGTCTACAACGATAATCTCGCGCGGCTGCAGGCTCTGCGCAAGCACAGTGTGGAGAGTTATTGCAATCTCCGAGGCCTTGTTATAGAGCGGAATGATAACTGATATGTTGCTTCTCGATACCATATATTGCAAATGTAACTATAATTACCTAATTTTGCAATAGAGCAAAACCTTATGCTATGCGTCTTACCGAGAAAATTATTGCAGCACTGCAAAACACATTCGATACACTCATCTTCTTTGCCACGATGGCCGCAAAGGAGGATTTTCGCAACCACGTAGTACGCGCTGGGGCGCAGGATATGAACCCCTCGCGCCGCCTTGCCATTCTCGGAAATGGCCCTTCGCTTGCGGAGCAGTTACCAAAACTAATCGAGCAGCGAGAGTGGGAAAAGGCTGATATGCTGGCAGTGAACTTCTTTGCCTTGAGCGAGGAGTTTCTCATCACAAAGCCCAAGTATTACGTCATCTCGGACCCTATGTTCTTCCGTGCGGCAGGACATTCGGAGCGCATAGAGAATTTTTACAAGGCTCTAGCAGAAAGGGTTACGTGGCCAATGACACTATACGTGCAGTATTACAACCCCGAACATTTCGATTATGCCGCGGCTATCGGTCACAACCCGATGATTCGCATTGTGCCGTTTCACTCGACAGTTTTTCACGGCTTCCGCAACGTGGAGTTTTGGTGTTATCGCCGAGGCTTGGGCTCGGGAAACTTCGGCACGGTGGTGCAGAATGGCGAGTTTATTGGCATTCTGCTCGGCTACAAGCAGATAGAGCTTTATGGTGTGGACCACACTCTGCTTGACGGTTTGTGTGTGGACGACGAAAATCGCCTCTGTCGCACACAGAGCCACTACTACGACACCACGTCACAAGCACCAAAGCCGATATATTACAACGCCACAAATCCCCCGCGTCCCTACACGATGTACGAATATCTGGCCGAGACGGCCGAGCTCTTCCGAGGTCACGAGGTGTTACGCGACTGGGCAACGGAGCAGGGTGTAAGAATCGTAAATCGCACACGTGGCTCGATGATAGATGCGTATGAGCGTGAGCCGATGTAATAATAAAAGGTTGCCAACTTATAGTTAGCAACCCTTTCTTTTAATATACTTCCAAACTCCTAAAACTATTCTACAAGAGCCGATTTAATCATCAATATCTACAAGCTTGAAATCCTTATTGAAAGTCAGCTCCAAACGATTTGACAGATATACCTCATACTCGCGGTAGTCGCGATCAATCTTTGTAATCTTTGCATCGGGGTAGTTCTTCGCAACATACTGCTTTATCTGCTTGGGAACAATATCCGCAGGAACGGCACCACCCTTGCACTCCACACTCTTCCACTCGCCATTTGATGAAAACTCCATCTTCGAGCCGTCGGTGAGTACCACATCGTACTCGTTGCCGATAATATCGCTCTCCTTCTTGGCAAACGATACATCCACCTTCGGGAAGTACGACTTAAGGAACTGCTGCGCCTTCTGCGGCAACTGATCTACGGTAATGGGCACATCATCGTTAGCGTATACAAAACCAAACGATAAAAATGCTACGACAACTGTTAACAAAATCTTTTTCATAATTCACTCATTTTTCATTTAACATCTTTCTCACACTGCAAAGATTATACACGATTCTGAAATGAATTTGAAAAATAGATTTTTCTGCAACTTTTTTCTAAAAATTTGCTTCCACTACTTAAATATCTCTGGATACCTATTTATAAAATATACGGGCGTGCAACTCCACGCGTGGCAATAGCTATTGATGGGATAGAATCCGTAGGGCGATTTCTTGTCGTCGTTGGGATCGTAAACCTCCCAGAAGGTGTCGGCGCCCTTGTCAATCATTCCGCCCCAATACGATATGAGCAACTCGCGTGCCTGACTATTCATACCGCACTTTAGCATAGCCTCAATCAAATAGTGGTAGGCATAGGGCGAGCCGGGGTAGCAGGTTGTAGCATCGTTCAAGACATACTCCAAGGCGCGCACACCCTCCTTTGCCGAGAGCGTCTCGGAGAGAATCATCCACACCTGCGAGAGATATGACACCTGATTATCACCCGAGTGGATAACACCGCGCGACTTATCATAAAACCTCGCGCGCGACGCCTTGCGCATAGACTTAACCACCGAGGGCCACTCCTTAACCTCCGCCTCGCGGCCCAGCAGGCAGGCGAGCTCATAGCTCTTGTCGATGGCAAAGGTCATAAGGCCCTGAATAGGCGCGTGGCGATTCAAGTCGTCTTTCCAATCGAAGACTAACCACCACGAGGGCTGCTTATCCACATCGTAAACCCAATCCTTGAGATATGTACGCGCAAACTCTATCTGATACTTCACCACGGGCCACAACTCCTCGGCCGTAGTGCGGTCGCCCGTCTCCTTAAAATACTCCAGCAGCGCCACACCATAGAGAAGGCTGTAATCCATCGTATGCTGGTTGGTTTGCGGCTCGGGCTTAGGTAGCTCATATACGGTGGCGTGCAGAAATCCCTCCTCGTCGGCCAAGGCCGCAAGCAGATAAAGGCAGCGCTTTGTAAGGTCGTGATTCTTATACGAATAGGCATTTGCCAACGCCTCCAAATAGAGGTCTCCAATCCACAGACGCTGGTCGCGCTTGGGGCCATCCTCATATACGGTCTGCATACACTCGGCAAGAGTCTTGAGGCCTATCTCGTTAATCTTCTTGATGCGCTCATCGGTCTGCGGAGCCAACGCCGCAGGTGTTCCACTCGCTGAGGTTACGGCGCGGAACGATATATCCTCAATGCGGAAGTCGTAGTACGACTGCGCCAAGAGTTCAATCTTCACATAGCGGCAAGCCAAACGGCGCTCAACGGTAACAACCTCGGGCAGACGCATAACGGTGATTACCTCGTCCTGCAACCACGCGCGGCTCAGGCTACCCGTATATGGCTCGAAGGGTGTATTCAGTTCGGCAGGTACCTCGGCAAAGGTGAGCTTAAATCTTAGGGGCGCATCGGCGGGCAGGCCCATATGGTCAACCTTCATCGTGAAGTAGCCCGTATAGTGGTCGCCCAAGTCGAGAATAACCTCCTTGCGAGGCTTGAAAGACTCCTTATATAGCACCTCAACAGCTTCGTCGGTGCGCTCCATACGCCAACCTTGAAAGGCCTTATCGTCGGCAACACTGCGCACGATGCTTTGGGGTTTTATCACAGACTCCTGCAACTTGGGTTTGGCCTCCTCGGCCTTACGCAACCACGCTTCGCGCTGTGCGGCAAAAGCAACCTCCTGCGCAGAGATATTCGTTGCAAACAGAAGGGCAAAAAAGAGAAATATAATACGCATATAACTGATTATTTCAACGTTACACTATTTCGTTCGCGCTCAATCTTGCCAATCGTATTCTCTAAATAACGCTGTATATCCTCGCGCAGCTTGGCATAGAGTGGGCAGGCGGTGTAGTTCTCATTATCGAGCAGCACGTCGCGTATCGAGCGCAGGGTGTTCATATAGTTGCTCATCTCGTTCTTGAGCGAGAGGCCCTGCTTCTTCGATGAGTTAATCTTCGCCACCGACATCTGTCGCAACTTATCGCAGACGGAATTGAGCATAGGCATAACAACATTGTCCATCAGCGTATGACCGTGCATATAAAAATATGTATTATCAGGCTCGACGCCCTTCGTGCGCAGATACTCGCCAAAGGCCTCAATATCGTCGCACATCTCGGGGTGCTCGTCCTCCAGACGATGCAGTTTGCGCTGCACCTGACGGTTGAGCCACGCCAACGTATCGGCACCATTATTCTCCACCTCAAGGTAACCCAGACGCACCGTATTCTTGAAATCCTGAAGCGGGAAAACAGACTCATAAGAGAGCTTCGCCGAATAGACATACCACAAGAAAATAGG
>JAZRLD010000097.1:0-22750 GCA_045646685.1 Alistipes sp.
GGGTTGAGCGAACGCTGAATCATAAGCTGAGGATTAGCTGTGTAGTTTACAACGTCGATGTTCTCGTTGCGGAGCTCCTTCACGATGGTGTAGATACGTGAACCCTTCATACCAACGCAAGCTCCTACGGGGTCGATGCGCTCGTCGTAAGACTCTACGGCAACCTTTGCACGCTCACCGGGGATACGAACGATGTTCTTGATGGTGATAAGACCGTCGAAAATCTCGGGTACCTCCTGCTCGAACAAACGCTCGAGGAACTGGTTTGCGGTACGTGAGAGGATAATGCGAGGCTGGTTGTTGTTCATCTCTACGCTCTTGACGATAGCCTTGATGGTGTCACCCTTGCGGTAGAAGTCGTTGGGAATCTGCTCCGACTTGGGAAGAATCATCTCATTCTCCTCGTCGTCGAGAAGCAATACCTCGCGCTTCCATACCTGATAAACCTCGCCTGTGATAATCTCGCCAACCTTCTCCGAGTACTTCTCGTAGATGTTAGCCTTCTCCAAATCCAAAAGACGTGAAGCCAGATTCTGACGCAATGAGAGAACGGCACGACGACCAAACTGATTCATCTTAATCTGGTCAGAGTACTCGTCGCCCACCTCGTAAGTAGAGTCGATAGCCTTAACCTCCGACACGGCAATCTGTGTGTTGGGATTCTCTACGGCGTCGTCCTCTACAACCTCGCGGTTGCGCCAAATCTCCAAGTCACCCTTCTCGGGGTTGATGATAACGTCGAAATTCTCATCGCTCTCAAACTGCTTCTGCAAGGCGTGACGGAATACATCCTCCAATACGCCAATCATCGTAGACTTGTCGATGTTCTTCAGCTCTTTGAACTCGGCAAAGTTGCTGATCAAATTCAAGTTTTCCATTTGTGAGTTTTTTTATCTATTTTTTGTTATTTGTTTTCTTATTTAAAATCGAGATACTCCTTTGTGTACTTAATCTCGTCAAAATTGAACGTGCGCTCGACATTTACCAACACTTTGCGCTTCTTGCCCTCTACGGCCTGCTTCTCCTCGTATGAGATTGTGATGCCCTCCTCGGTTACGGCGTCCAACTTGGCCAAAACCTTAACACCACTCAAGAGCAAAACCTCTACCGACTGACCAATGAGTTTGCGATACTGGCGGATGTTCTTCAGCTCTGTGCCGATACCAGCCGATGCCACTGTCAACGAAAAATCCTCTACCTCGCGGTCGAACTCAGCCTCGATTTTGCGGCTCAACTCGGCGCAACGCTCGATAGTTACGTGTGTGTCGCTGTCAATCAAAAGCTCTACCTCGTTCATAGGTGAACACTTGCAACTAACAGTAAATAAATCTGTTCCGGCCAACTCGCGGTCGGCAATCTCCAATATTTTTTGGCAATCTATCATATTTTGGTCAATTATATCTACGAAAAAGAAAACTAATCCATTTGGCCCTTCATGCTACCCACTTCGGCCAATTGCGTGACCTACTTGTACGAAATAAGGGTACTCAATCGTCCCCTTACTCCTTCTTTCACGCTGCAAAAATAGTGAAAAAAAACTACAATGCAAACTTTTTCTCGTAAAATATTATAATATAGGTATCTACTTACCAAATACTCGCGAAACAAATGGCAATGCCTCATACAATGCCGAATGCCAATACTCCCACGTGTGGGCACCATCGCGAACGCGGAGCTGGTATGGCACACTTGCCTTGCGCATAGCTGCGATAAAGTCCATATTGCAGTCAAAGAGGAAGTCATCGTCGCCACAATCTACATACCACGCTACGGTGCGAAGTGCCTGCTTTGTGGCCTCGTCAGCGTTCTTAACGTACTCTACGCAGCTGTATTTGTTAGCCGTATATTGCAAGTGCCACATCTTATCCTTCTCGTTTTTGGGCGCAGCCTCTGCGGGTGCTCCGAGGTGCATCAGCGCACTCATAGCGTAGCAAGCGCAGAACATATCGGCGTGGCGCTGTGCGTATGATGTTGAGCCACCACCACCCATCGATAAACCTGCGATGGCGCGGTTAGCTTTGTCGCCCTTAATGCGGTACTGCTTCTCAACGGTGGGCAGGAACTCCTCGTAGAAGAAACGCTCGTAGGCCCAACCCTCGGTGTCGAAGTAACCATTCCAATAACCCTCGCCAATAGGGCCTCCTGCATTGGGTGAGATGACAATCATATCGCACACCTCGCCTGCGGCACGCAGCTGGTCCATAACATCCTTCAGGTGGCCACGGTCGGCCCAATCCTTGTTCGTGCCATTCATTCCGTGAAGCAGATAAAGTACGGGGTAGTATCGGTCGGGCTGACTCTCGTAACCTGCTGGCAGATAGACCGTATAGTCGCGGTCAGCGCCCAAAATATTGCTGTGGATTGTCTTTACTTCTGTGCGGCTCTGATTGCGCATCCACGCTCTGATTTGCTCCTCTTGCGATGACTGCTGCGCTATGGCAGGAGCGATGAAGCAAGCCATAACGATAGCTAAAATAATCTTTTTCATAGGTATGTTAGGTTATAGTTTAGTCGTATGTAAAAAGGCTGCCCGACATTGCCAGACAGCCCTAATATCAAATTAAAATCTATTACTCTGCCTTAGCCTTCTTCTGGTAGGGCTTGATACATCCGCGCTGCGATGAGCGAACGAAGTCAATAAGGTAGTCGCGCTCGGGTGACTGGGGTAACTCGGCGTCGGCCTTCTCGCAGGCGTTGATGTAATTCAAATCGCTCTGGAACAGGATGCGGCAAACGTCGTGGATAGCCATAATCTGCTCGTGTGTAAAGCCACGGCGTGACAAGCCAATCTTGTTGATACCTGCATAGTGGCCCTCGTTAGATACGGTAATGTAGGGCGGAACATCCTTCGTAACACCCGACATACCCTGAATCATAGCGTGGTTGCCGATATGTACCCACTGGTGTACGGCTGTGTGACCGCCGATAACTACCCAATCGCCAACGTGTACCTCGCCAGCGAGCGAAACACCATTTACGATGACGCAGTTGCTACCTACAACGCAGTCGTGGCCAACGTGAGCATAAGCCATAATGAGGTTGTTCGAGCCGATGATGGTTGTACCTGTCGAAGCAGTACCGCGACTGATGGTTACGCACTCGCGAATCTCGCAGTTGTCGCCGATAACGGCTGTTGACACCTCGCCACGGAACTTCAAATCCTGCGGTGTACAAGCTATCGATGCGAATGAGTGAATCTTACAATTCTTACCAATGCGTGCGCCGTCGTGAATCGTAGCCGACGGGCCAATCCAGCAGCCGTCGCCAATCTCTACGTCGCCTGCGATATATGCGAAAGGTTCTACTGTAACGTTCTCTCCCAGCTTTGCGTCGGGATGAACGTATGCCAAGTTACTAATCATAAATTTATTTTATTCTGGTTTCTTGTTTTTCACAATCTGTGCCATAAGCGTCGCCTCGCAAGCCAACTGACCACCAACGAAGATTTTTCCGATGATAGAGGCTATACCACGACGCAGAGGCTCGACCATATGTGCCTCAATCTGCAACGTGTCGCCGGGGACAACCTTACGCTTGAAACGAACGCCATCGATGCGCAAGAAGTAGGTCGAATACTCCTCGGGATTCTCCACGCTCTTCATTGCGATGATACCTCCAGCCTGCGCCATAGCCTCGACCAAAAGCACACCCGGCATAACGGGCTCCTCGGGGAAGTGACCTGTAAACTGGGGCTCGTTGGCGGTGATGTTCTTGATAGCGCCGATAGACTTATCGTCGATGTGGAATACCTTGTCAATCAAGAGGAAAGGATAACGGTGGGGGAGTAGCTTGCGTACGTCGTTGATGTCCAAAATGGGCTTCTTCGAGGGGCTGTACTTGAAGGCGGGCTTCTCGCCATCACGGCGAATGCTCACCAAAAGCTGCTTCATAAACTCGGTGTTGGCGTAGTGGCCGGGACGTGATGCCCATACGCGGCCCTTGATACGCATACCCAACAGGGCAAAGTCACCTAACAAATCCAAGAGCTTGTGGCGTGCCAACTCGTTGCTTGCACGCAACTCCAAGTTGTTCAGATAACCGCCCGTAACGCGGATGTCCTCCTTGTTGAATACCTGCTTCAGGTGCTCTAACTGCTCATCTGACACGGGATTCTCGACAACAACGATAGCATTGTCCAAATCACCACCCTTGATGAGGTTCATCTTGAGCAATGGCTCCAGCTCGTGCAGGAAGCAGAAGGTACGGCAGGGCGCGATATCCTCGGTGTACTTGCTGTACATATCGAGCGTAGCGTATTGGTTGCCGACAACCTTCGAGTTGAAGTCGATGTGAACTGACACGGTGAACTCGTCGTCGGGGTAGATGATGATTGCCACACCCTTATCAGGAATGGTATATACTTGCTTTTCAGTTACTTCGTAGTACTTGCGGGCTGCCTTCTGCTCAACGAGGCCTGTGAGCTGAATCTTCTCCACATACTCGCGTGCCGAGCCATCCATAATGGGTGTTTCGGGGCCGTCGATGTCAATCAAGGCGTTATCCACGCCCATAGTCCAAAGAGCCGAGATGATATGCTCGATGGTGCTCACCTTTGCTGTGCCCTTCTCGATGGTAGTACCGCGCGATGTGTCGGTAACATACTCGCAAAGAGCAGGCACTGAAGGCGTATCCTCCAAATCTATGCGGCGGAAAACGATGCCGTGGTTATCAGTGGCTGGATGGACCGTCATATTTACCGTCACTCCAGTATGTAAACCCTTACCCGAGAATGAAATCGAGCCTGCGAGGGTATGTTGTTTAGTCTGCATATTCTGTTAAGTTTGATGGTAATTTACTATTAAACTATTATCCGCGACTGATAATAAACTCGACAAATATACGAATTTTCCGAAAAAAAACGTACTTTTGCACGATATTATTGAGCATATAATAGTCCAAAATGACAAATAACGAACCTAAAATAGAGGTAGAGACAAACGACGGTGTAAAAAGAGCGCCCCAGCGCCCTCGTCGCCAGCGTATGCGACTGCCATTCGATAATCGCAAGCAGGATGCGGGAGAGTGGGCTTATGACCACCGTATTGGCTTGAGTGTGATGGTGATAGTATATTTGGTGCTGGCCATTGCTTTCTTCGCATCGAAGATTGTCATCGGCTCGCGTCCCCATATGCAGGGCATATATGTCGATTTGCAGACTTTGGCCGAGTTGGAGGCCGAGAAGGAGCGTCTGCAGCGCGAGATAGAGCTAAAACAACAGCAGGATATCGACTGGTCGGCGGTGCGTAACCGTATGTCGAACGATGCTCTGCTGAACGAGAATCTGCGTGACGACCGTGGCACAAACACCTCGGAGATTAACGAGTCGGCAAAGGATATTGCCGCAGGTATGGCGGCCAACCGTGCAGCCTACGAGGCGGGTTTGGCCGAGGCGAAGTCCATACTCGAGGCCGAGCGAGAGAAGGCTGACGATGGCGGAAAATCATCGAAAGGCCAAGATGCAAAGTACAAGGGTGGCGTTACGGTGCGTTATGCGTTCAAGGACCCCGTGCGCACGAAGCGCGATTTGGTTATCCCTGCCTATAAGTGCGAGGCGGGAGGTCAGGTGGAGGTTGCCGTGGTGCTGAACAATGGCGGCGAGGTTATCTCGGCGCGTGTTATCTCGGGCGGTGATGAGCGAATGAAGGAGGAGGCTCTGAAGGCTGCACGCGCGTCACTTTTTAACATCGACAATACGGCTCCTGCACGTCATAGCGGTACGATAACATACACATTTATACCTCAATAGCGGTGAAACGATTACTCTACATACTCTTTGCTCTTGTGGCATTTTCGGGCATCTCTCATCTCGATGATGGGCGAGTGTCGGAGTGTGCCCATACGCAGGGTTATGTAGTTGAGGAGAGCGTGGATAGCGGCTATGTTGAGGAGCTGATATGTAGCCGTGAGTATAACGGCGATATGCTGTTGCGTACCCCTCGAACAATTGTTACTGTTGGGCAAAATAACCTAACTTCTATAAATAACAACGTGCGCACGCGCAGCGAGTCGCACGCCAAAAGTCTGTTGCAGGCCATTCCAGAGCGCCACGCAGGACACGTAACCCGATTCTTAGAATTTAATCATTTCAGGTCGTCGCTTCGCGTAGTATATTATCTCTACGTGTTGTGCCGACTACGTATTTAGCCAATAGACATATTTCGGAAATGCATCCCGTGGCCGTCAGCGATGGTTGCGCGGGTGAGGTATGTAAATTTGGGAAATATAGAAGCTGTATAGCAAGGTAGATTTTAGTAACTCGCACTCCGAGCAACTGCAGTTTGCTTGTGGTAAATAACGCCAAAATCACCTTGTTATACAACTTCTTTGGAGTAGGGTAACTTGATTTTGTTATACACTCCATCGGGGCAGTAGCCCCACCGAGGGTACGCCCTCAAAAAATGTCTATTCGTTAAAATATAAGGAGATGAAAAATTATGATATGCGTGAGGCGTTATACGCCTTGCCCGATGGGATTGTTGTACCCCGTCGTAAACCCCTCGCAGTGCCGTTGCTGGTGGCTGTGGTGGGCGTGGCAATGCTGGTGGTGAATGCTTTGATTCCTGCCACGGCTGAGTACGCTAACCTTAAGTCGGCTGTCGTGTTGTTTGGCGCAGCATTTGTTTTGGTTGGCGCTATTATCAGCGTGCTGCGTTTCAAGGGAACTCAAACCGCTCCGTGGCACGTTCAGGACGGCTGCTTCTTGAAGAAAAAGGAGCTAAAATTTGTCAAAGAGCGCAGTTCGATGGTGAGGGATTTGGTGCGTAAAGGAGATTTTGCTACCTTGCGCTCGCTTCCCGACGATGGGGTGTCGGCCGTGACGGTTGTCGTGTACTCTTCGCCACGCAGTGGCTTCTGTGCTGCGCAGGTGTTCGAGTATGAGGAGTTGCAGTTGCTACCCACCAGCGATTTGAAGGTGGTGATGTAGTTGCACGCGGACAATGAGCCACGGGTGACGGCACTTTTTTTAGGTAAATAAAGATTAGGATTATATATATGGAGAATATATTATTGGTTTGGGCGATGTTGCTCTTTGTGGCCGTGGTGGCTGGCAAGGTGGCATATCGATTTGGCGCTCCTGCGTTGCTGTTGTTTTTGGGTGTGGGTATGTTTTTCGGCTTCGAGTTCATACACTTCGAGTCGTTCGAGTTCACCCAATTCATAGGTATGCTGGCGCTCTGTATCATCCTCTTTTCGGGAGGTATGGATACTAAGTTCTCCGAGATTAAGCCTATTCTCGGCCCGGGTGTGGCGTTGGCCACCTTGGGTGTGGCGCTGACGGCCCTGCTGTGTGGAACCTTTATCTACTTCTTCTCAGGTTGGGTTGGCCTCGCGTTGTCGTTTCCTGTGGCTCTATTGTTGGCCTCTACGATGGCTTCGACCGACTCGGCTTCGGTATTCTCCATTCTTCGCTCAAAGAAGCAGGGACTAAAGCAGAATCTGCGCCCTATGCTGGAGTTGGAGAGTGGTAGTAACGACCCGATGGCCTATATGCTCACGGTGTTGTTGGTGTCGGTGGTTATGAATGAGGGCTTTGGCGATAGCTGGGGCGAGAGTGTGTTGCAGTTTGTTGTGCAGATGTTGGTGGGTTGTGCTTTGGGTTATGGCATAGGTCGCTTGGCGGTCTTTACTATAAATCGCATCAACATCAAAAACAACGCTTCGCTCTACTCCGTTCTGCTATTGGCCTTTGTCTTCTTCTCGTTCTCGTTCACTACGCTGGTGTGGGGTAATGGCTACTTGGCCGTGTATATCACAGGTCTTGTGGTTGGTAATCATAAGATTGCGCATCGTGGCCACTTGGTGACATTCTTCGACGGATTCACGTGGCTGGCGCAGATTGTTATGTTCCTCGTCATAGGTCTTTTGGTCGATGTGCGTGAGCTTTTGAAGCCCGAGGTATTGCTGCTCGGCGGTGCTGTGGGAGCATTTATGATTCTTGTGGCACGCCCCGTGTCGGTGCTCTTGGCATTGGCTCCATTCCGTCGCTTTACGGCTAAGGCGCGACTCTACATCTCGTGGGTAGGTCTGCGTGGTGCGGTGCCTATCATCTTTGCTACGTATCCCATCGTCGAGGGTGTGGGTGGCGGTCGCCTGATATTCAACGTGGTCTTTATGGGTACGCTCATATCGCTCTTGGTGCAGGGTACGACCGTGAGTGCTATGGCCAACTGGTTAGGCCTCGCCTACGAGGAGAAAGAGCCTCTGTTTAAGGTGGGTATTCCCGACTCGATTAAGAGTAATTTCTCGGAGATGGAGGTTACCGACTCGATGCTCAGCGGCGGTAATACGTTGCGTGACATAGATATTCCCGACAAGACGCTGGTGGTGATGATTTCGCGCGATGGTAACTACTTCGTGCCGCGTGGAAATACCGAGTTAGAGGTTGGCGACCGTCTGCTTGTGGTCTCTGACCGTAACGAGGAGGAGTTGCAGCAGATGTACGATACGTTGGGTATCAAGGAGGTTATGCAACTCAGGTAGAAGAAAAAGGGTGTTATGGAGGTTTTCCGTAGCACCTTTTTTTTGTTACAAGTTACAGCTTGTTACACCTGTTACACCCTTGTAACAGTGTAACAACTGTAACAAAGTAACTCGGCCACGAGTATTATACTCTGTTGTGTATGGGTAATATACCTAACATACACGTAGTCAATACGCAATAGATATGCGTAACACCTGCACATACTCGTCCGATAATCGCTTTGGGTGTATAGCATAGACGAAGTATAGGTGTAGTGGTAGTTATATTATTATAAGTATTATAGGCGTTATAGGTTTTTTGTACTATACTTATAACACTTATATTACCTATAACTCTTAAAAAATATTAGTTACACGGTTACAGCGTTACAAGGGGGTATAACTACTGTAACTAATGTAATTGTAACAAATATTAGTGCCACGTCGGGCGTTACTCTCCTCGCGATGACGATGTCTTGTTACAGTTGTTACAGTTGTTACACTGTTACAGGGGTGTAACAGGTGTAACAAGCTGTAACTTGTAACAAAAATAGGTGCTACGGGAATCACCGCAACACCTAATATAAAATTCACGAGCGTAAGCCCAAGTCGATTTACTTAATCTCCCACGTCTCGCCCGAACGGAGCAGGTCGTCCATACAAGTAATCTTCGACGAAGCCTTAACGTCAGCAACCTGCTGCGCTACCTTCTGGTCGTAGATATTCTCGTCCTCCACCTCACGAATGATACCCACAGCTACGGGGTACTCGGGCCACTTCATTGCGGCCAACATATTGTGAAGCGTAGTATCCACGCAGTGTGCGTCGTGTGTCAATACATCGTCCAGCGTGTAACCCTCCTCGCCAACGGTAACAACCTTCAGACGCATATTCTCGAACACGAGGCCCTTGTTCATCTCCTTACCGAAGAGCATCTTCTCGCCGTGGCGCAGTGTGATGGTGTTCTCGGCACGTGTAGCCTTGTCGCCAGCAAACGAAGCGTGAGTCTTATCGTTGAAGATAACGCAGTTCACCAACGCCTCCACAACCGACATACCCTTGTGCTTTGCCGCTGCCACCAAGCAATCCTTGGTGAGCATAACCTCAGCGTCGATGGTGCGGGCGAAGAACGTACCCTTAGCACCGATAACCAACTCACCCGGGTTAAAGGGCTTCTCCACGGTACCGTAGGGCGAAGTCTTGGTAATCTTACCCAACTTTGTGGTGGGCGAGTACTGTCCCTTCGTAAGACCGTAAATCTCGTTGTTGAAGAGAATCATATTGAGGTCGATGTTACGACGAATGGCGTGAATGAAGTGGTTACCACCGATAGCCAACGAGTCGCCATCACCCGAACATACCCATACCGAGAGGTCGGGGTTAGCAACCTTGATACCCGTAGCCACAGCGTTTGCACGGCCGTGGATAGTGTGGAAACCAAAGGTCTTCATATAGTAGATGAATCGTGACGAGCAACCGATACCCGAAACGAATGTGAATTTGTTGTGCGGAATATCCAACGCATCTGCCACCTCAGGCATAGCGCGCTGCACAGCATTCAAAATGGCGTGGTCGCCACAGCCCGGGCACCACTTTACGAGCTGGTCGCTCTTGAAATCTGCAGGGGTGTATTTATATTCTGCCATAGCCTAAAGTCTTATAAGAGTGAATTGAATTTCTCCTTGAGCTCAACCACCGTAAAGGGCTGGCCCTCGGTCTTGTTGTACTGCTCGAATGTGTAGTTTTGGAAGTTCTGACGCAAGTATGCAGCAAACTGTCCCTCGTTAAGCTCGCAAACAACGATGTGCTTGTGGCCCTTGAGGAGCTCCTCTACGTTGTGGGGCAGAGGGTTGATGTAGTTGAAGTGGAGATGAGCGATGCTCTTACCCTCCTCCTGCAAGTCGCGTACAGCAGCCTCCAAGTGGCCCTTTGTACCGCCCCAGCCGATAACCAATACATCAGCGTCAGCAGCACCCAACACCTCGGGTGTAGGCAAGATGTCGGCAACACGTGCTACCTTCTCGGCACGTGTGCGTGTCATAAGCTGGTGGTTAGCAGCGTCGTGTGAGATTGTACCGCGCAAGCTATCCTTCTCCAAGCCACCGATGCGGTGCTCCAAGCCAGCCTTACCGGGGAACGCCCAACCGCGAGCCATCTTCTCGTCGCGTGCGTAGGGCTTGAACTCCTCACCCTCGGCTACTGACTCCACGATGGGAGGACAGATAGCGGGGTAGTCGGCCATAGAGGGGATACGCCAAGGCTCCGAGCCGTTAGCGATAAAGCCGTCGGTGAGCAATACAACGGGAGTCATATGCTCCATAGCAATCTTCGATGCCATAAATGCGTAGTGGAAGCAGTCGCTGGGCGATGAAGCAGCCACAACAACCATAGGGCACTCGCCATTGCGACCATACAAAGCCTGCATCAAGTCACTCTGCTCGGTCTTTGTAGGCAGACCTGTCGAGGGACCACCGCGCTGTACGTCAACGACAACCAACGGAAGCTCGGCCATAACGGCCAAACCCATAGCCTCGCTCTTGAGCGAGAGGCCCGGACCTGATGTAGTTGTAACGGCGAAGTTACCCGCATAGGCAGCACCGATAGAGGTACAGATACCTGCAATCTCATCCTCGGCCTGCACGGTCTTCACGCCCAAGTTCTTATGCTTTGCCAACTCCTCCAAGATTACAGTCGCGGGAGTGATAGGGTATGAGCCGCAGAAGAGGGGCAAGCCCGACTTCTCGCTCGCTGCGATGAATCCCCACGCTGTAGCCACGTTACCGCTGATTGAACGGTATGTGCCCTTCTGCTTGGGAGCCTCGGCAATGCGATATGTATTTGCAAACTGATGTGTGTTGGCTGCGTAGTTATAACCTGCGTCAATAGCGCGCTTGTTAGCCTCCGCCACGGCGGGGTTCTTCTTAGCAAACTTCGAGTCGATGTAACGCTTTGCGTACTCCTCGTTCTGATTGTAGATGTAGAAGCAGATACCCAGCGCAAACATATTCTTACACTTCACAACCGACTTGTTGTCCAAGCCCATATCGGCCAAAGCGGCCTTTGTCATAGTTGTGATGTCGGGAATAACCACGTTGTAACCCTCCAAGCCAAGCTCCTCGATGGGGTCCAAAGTAGCGAAGCCAGCCTTCTTGAGGTTATCCTCGGTGATGGTGTCACCGTCGATGATTACAGTTGCGTCCTTCTTCAACCACTTACGGTTAGCCTTCAATGCGGCGGGGTTCATAGCCACCAACGCATCGCAGAAGTCGCCCGGGTTAGTCACCTCGCCTGAGCCAATGTGTACCTGAAAGCCCGATACGCCAGCTACCGTACCTTGCGGTGCGCGAATCTCGGCGGGGTAGTCGGGGAAGGTAGAGATACCCTTACCTTCGAGTGCCGATGTGTTCGAGAAGAGTGTTCCTGTGAGCTGCATACCGTCACCCGAGTCACCCGAGAAGCGGATTACAACATCCTTTAACTCTTTCGCATTAAGATTTTCCATAGTATTCGATTCCGAATTTATTTAAGTTATGGTTTTATGTTTTAGTCGTTTAAACGCACAAATATAGCTTATAAAAGCTATCGTTATTCACCTTTGTGCGACTTTTTTTTGCTCTCGGCCAGATATACTCCCAAAAGAATCAGTGCCGTACCCACCATAGCCAGCGGCGTGATGCGCTCGTCAAGCACCGCATAGGCCGTAATCATAGCCACAATGGGGTTGATGTAGAGGTAGTTTGTAGCGCGTATAGCGCCCAATTTCTCGATGGCTACATTCCACGACCAATAGCAGATAAGCGAGGCCACGATGCCCAAAAATAGGAGGTTTCCAACGACGGTAGGCTGTGCGAGAGTCTGCCAAGTAGCACCCCACGGCTCGAAGAGGAAGTAGGGCGCAAGCGTCAATATGCCGTAGAAGAATATCTTGCGTGTAATCATCAACGGGTGGTACTTGCCCTCCAGCTTTAGGATTATGATGCTATATATCACCCACATCACAGCAGCACCCAACGTTAGCAGGTCGCCCATAGGGTTGAGTTTTAGTATAAACTCTCCGTTCAGCACCACCAATGCCACACCCACCAACGATAGCAACGAACAGGCATAGAGCCGTTTATCGGCCCTCTCCTGACGCGAAATAAAGTGTACGGCCAACGTTGTAAGCAGGGGCGTAGAGGCTATGATAATGGCCACATTCGAAGCCTGCGTATAGACCAAGGCGGTATTCTCCAAAAGGAAATACATCGAGCCGCCCGTGATACCCAACACCACCATCTGCAACTCATCCTTCCAGCTCTTGGCAAACAGACCTCCGCGCCAAAATGGCAACATACATAGGTAGGCTATGGCGAAGCGCATAATCATAATCTCGGCGGGCGTTAGCCCACACTCTAACAGCACTTTCGACGAGATGAATGTTGTGCCCCATATAGCAGCCGTAATGATGGCCACTATGTGGTATAACGATGTAGGTTTCATTATCTTATGCTGTTCATACGGATACTCGCCTTCACCAGCGCAATGGCACGTATGCGGCTAATCTCAATCTCCTTGTCGGCGTGGTGGGGATTCTGACTTACGAGCTTTACGTAACCCTCACGCTCCGACTTCTGAATGTACTTTACCACGATGTACTCCTCGCCCTCAAGGTCAATCGAGAGCAGATACATATCGCCCCAGAAGATATCCTCAATGTTGTGCAACTGCTTGTAGAGGACAATATCGCCACTCTTCAGCAACGGATACATAGAGTCACCCGAAACATAAATCGCACCGTCGCACTTTGGCAGGTTGGGGATGTGGATAAAATTGATGGGTTTGTTTGAGGCGTTGTCATTAAATAGAGGTACAAGGCCCGCCGTACCCTCGATAGAGTACAGTGGCACACTCTGCATCGGCAACGAGTTGTCCGAACGGAGGCGGAAGGCGGTTAAATCGGGTTCAGCGTTGAACATATTTCCCTTGCCCGTGTCAAGCCAATCGGGATTGACGTTCAAATCTTGAACCAATATATTTTTGTTGCGTGTCGAGAGTCCGCACTTGCCTGTTTCAATCATCGAAAGGGCCGCCTTACCAATGCCAAGTCGTTGAGCCAATTGCTCTTGAGTCATCTTTAACTCCTTACGTATAAGTTTTACTCTGCTCTCCATTGTAAATCTATTAGAAAATTTTATATCAAATTATTTATGTTTCGCGATACAAAAGTTCAAGAATTGAATTATATTTGCATTGCAAAGTTAAGCAATTTATTTATAACGTGCAAACGAAAAACAATCAAAAATTAAACATTTTCAATTATGTATGACGTATTACCTGAACTTTATCGAGAAGTTGCAAACAAAATTATTGAACACGTAGGCCGCCGAGGTTACTACTCTGGGGCGTTGGATATCGAGTGGGAGAGTGTTGAGTACCATATGGTGCTGTCGGCCGTGGTCTATCGTCGCACGGAGCATTACCCCGAGGGTGCGAGGTCTGTTATAACGGATATGGTGCCCGTATGGTGGGAGTTCCACACCTTTGTGGATGGCGAGGAGGTGCTGAATAACTTCTCGTTTAACGAAATGAGAGAGTACATTGAATAGAGTGTTACTGCCAATTTGATTATGATGAAAAGAGAGCAAAATTTTTCCGATTTTTCCAAAATGGTCTATCCCTTTTTGGAGCTGGGGTCGTTTCATTCGACCTACTACCGCGTGCTTGAGGAGTTTGCCGCTGGGCGTATTCGCAAGCTCATTGTCTCTATGCCGCCGCAACACGGTAAGAGTGTAGGAGCCAGCACGTTGTTACCCGCCTATATGTTGGGTTTGAATCCCGATTTGCGCATCGCTGTGGCCTCCTATTCGGCCTCGCTTGCCAGCAAGTTTAACCGCCGTGTACAGAGAATTATGGATAGTTCTGAATATGGCGAAAAGTATCCCAAAACGCGCATTAAATCGCTGGGCCGTCAGTCGCCATATATACGCACTTCTGACGAGGTGGAGATTATCGACCACGAGGGAGGTCTTCTCTCTGTCGGTCGCGAAGGTTCGCTCACGGGAAATCGTGTCGATTGCTTTATTTTAGATGACCTCTATAAGGACGCTATGGAGGCCAATTCACCCCTCATTCGCGAGAATTGCTGGGAGTGGTACACCTCGGTTGTCCGTACGCGTATGCATAATGATTCACAGGAGCTTATAGTCTTTACGCGCTGGCACGAGGAGGATTTGATTGGCTCGCTGAAAGCATTGGAGCCGTGCGTTGAGTTACGAGAGTGGGCCGATATAGACAAGGTGGAGGATAGTGGGTGGCTGCACCTAAATTTTGAGGCGTTGAAGACGGGTGTCCCGACCGAGATAGACCCACGTCAGGCGGGTGAGGCACTGTGGCCCGGGCGTCAGAGTGTGGAGTTGTTGGAGACAAAACGCAGGCTCGACCCTATGCGCTTTGAGGCTATGTATCAGGGACGCCCCTCGTCGCGCGGAGGCTTACTCTATAGCGATGGCTTTGCCGAGTGGGATATCTTGCCCGACCATATTGTCCGCCGAGCCAACTACACCGATACGGCCGATATGGGCGATGATTACCTCTGCTCGGTGTCGTATGCCGTTGATGCCGATGGGGTTATATATGTATTAGATGTGGTCTATTCGCGTGAGCCTATGGAGGTTACTGAAAATCTTGTGGCCGATATGTTGCAACGCTCCGCAGTGCGCTCGGCCCTCATTGAGAGTAATAATGGTGGTCGCGGTTTTGCCCGAGCCGTGCAGCGACTTGTGCCGCGGGTGAAGATTGATTGGTTTCACCAGAGCGCCAACAAGCAGGCGCGTATCCTCTCGCACTCGGCTACGGTGGTGCATAACGTGCGTTTCCCGCGCGGCTGGGCGCAGTGCTGGCCCGATATGTATGCTCACCTTATGGGGTATAAGCGTGACTTTAACTCCAACCGTTGGCACGATGCCGCCGATGTTTTGACAGGTATCGTGGAGCAGGAGTCGGTGTTTGAACGACCTGCCAAGATTACTCGTTTCGGCTTTATGTAGTAAAAGGCAAGGGTGCTTATTTAGCACCCTCTTATCTTACATCATCGACTTGATTTTAGCATCAAACTCCTCCTTGAGTGAGTTAATCAACTCCTTGACACTCATAATTCTATCCACGCGCCAAGCGTTCGAGCCTGCAAAGGCGTAGCCGTTCTCCATCTTACCGTTGTAGGCGTTGAACAGGGCCAACATAATGCAGTACGGTGAGTTTACTACGTCGCACGTCTTAATGCAGTTGAAGGGGCACGCCTTGGGTTGCTTCAATCCCGCCTTTACCTTGTCGAGGAACGAGTTGCGAATAGCGCGTCCGGGCATACCCACGGGGCTTTGGATAATCTCAATATCCTCCCTCTTTGCATCAACGTAACTCTGCTTGAAGATATCCGATGCGTCGCACTCTTCTGTTGCGACAAAGCGTGTACCCATCTGCACTCCATCGGCACCCAAAGCCATAAATTTAACAATATCCTCGCCTGTGTAGATGCCGCCACCAGCAATTACGGGGATATGCTTACCGTTCTTTTCGCCAATCTCGCGAGCCGCCTCCACAACCTCGGGAACGACGTTCTCCAAGGCGTATGCGGGATCGTTAATCTGCTCGTGTGAGTAACCCAAGTGACCGCCTGCTTTCGGACCTTCAACAACCACGGCATCAGGTACATAGCCATACTCGCCAATCCAGCGGCGGCAGATAACCTTCAGCGCACGTGCCGACGATACGATAGGTGCCAACTTGGTAGTTGAGCCCTCCTTGAGGAATGAGGGGAGGTTGAGCGGAAGTCCCGCACCAGCAAAGATGATGTCGGCCTTCTCCTCGATAGAGGTCTTTACCATATCGGCAAAGTTGGTCAGCGCCACCATAATGTTCACGCCGATAATGCCCTTGCTCTTCTCGCGTGCCTTGCGCAACTCCTCACGCAAGCCGTGAATACTCGCCTCGTTAAGATCTTTTGAGATTTTGTTATAAATGACTCCCAATCCAGCAGTTGAGATTACTCCCACACCGCCAGCATTGGCTACGGCTGAGGCAAGTCCCGAGAGCGAGATGCCTACGCCCATACCTCCCTGCACGATGGGTACTTTGGCAAGAAGGTCTCCGATTTTCAATGTTTTCATTTTGTTGGTTTATATTTTATGCCCTAAAGGCCGTTTTGTAACAGATGCGCAAAGATATATATTTCTCGCTAAAATATTCAAAAAGTAAAATAAAATGTTTTATTTTTCTCTATTTATCGGAGTGGGCGCACAAAAAAAGCTGCCCAAACTTTGTCGGACAGCCTGATATTTTAGTTGGATTTCTTGCTACAAAATCTCCTCTAAACGGGCAACGGGTGATACGTCCAATCCCGAAATCATACCCTGCTTGTAGCGGTAGTAACCCGAGATAGCAATCATTGCCGCATTGTCGGTTGTAAACTTCAATTCGGGAATAAACGTGCGCCATCCGCGACGTCGTCCAGCCTCGGCCACAGCCTCGCGCAACCCAGAGTTTGCCGACACACCGCCAGCTATGGCTACATCCTTGATACCTAACTGTTTGGTAGCCTTGATGAGCTTGTTTAGCAGAATGTCGATGATGGTCTTCTGAAGTGATGCGCAGAGGTCGGCCTTGTGCTTCTCCACGAAGTCAGGATCCTCGGCCACGCGGTCGCGCAGGGTGTAGAGGAATGAGGTCTTCAGGCCCGAGAATGAGTAGTCAAACTCACCCTTAACGTGGGGTTTCGAGAACTCAAAAGCGTTGGGATCTCCCTCCTTTGCCAAGCGGTCAATTACGGGGCCACCGGGGTAGGGCAATCCCATAACCTTCGCGCATTTGTCAAACGCCTCGCCTGCAGCATCGTCAATGGTCGTGCCGATAATCTCCATCTCGAGGGGAGAGCTCACCTTCACAATCTGCGTATGTCCGCCACTTACCAATAAGCAGAGGAACGGATACGAAGGGTGAGGTAACTCGCGGTCGGGCAGATCCACAAAGTGCGAGAGAATATGTCCCTGCAGGTGGTTTACCTCCACCATCGGAATGTTATTTGCAATGGCCAATCCTTTGGCAAACGAGGTACCCACCAACAGTGAGCCGAGCAATCCCGGGCCACGCGTGAAGGCTATGGCGTCGATTTTATCGGCCGTAACGCCAGCCTCCTTGAGGGCTGTATCTACCACGGGGATAATGTTCTGTTGGTGCGCACGCGAAGCGAGTTCGGGTATCACACCGCCATATTTTACGTGCACGGCCTGCGAGGCAATTACGTTCGACAAAAGTGTCGTGTTGCGTATTACGGCAGCCGATGTATCGTCGCAAGAGGACTCGATGCCAAGAATTGTTATATCCATATGAGTGCTTTTATGCGTTTTTTTTCTATTTTTAATAGAAAAATGTTACATTTGTAGGTTTTATGACCATTGTTGTATGCGCAAAGTTACGAAAATATTGTTAAAGGTGCTATCAGTTACGCTATTGTTTCTGATATTTTGTCCTATTGTGCTCACTTTGGTCGTGGAGTTGCCATCGATACAGAACTACTTGGTGGATAAGGCTACGGCGTTGATTTCAAAGAAGTTAGAAACGCGCGTGGAGATTGACCATATACGCCTTGGTGCGTTGGGTAGTGTACGTGTTGATGGATTCTATGTAGAAGATTATCAACAAGATACGTTGCTGTATGTTGGCCATCTTAAAGTTTTTCTCTCGCGTTTCGATGGCGCCGAGGGTATTACGCTACGCAACGGTACAATCACTGATGGCTATCTAAATATCCGCGAAACACCCGATGGTGTGATGAACATCAAGGAGGTGGTGGATAAATTCACAAAGAAAGATAAAGAGAAGAAGGGTGATTTCTCGCTCAAGGTTAAGGATGTCTTCATTCAGAATGTAAATCTTGTCGTAGAGCAGGATGAGCATCGTGATCCGAGTTATGGTATCGACTACTCGGATATGCACATCGAGCATATCACGGCTTTGGTTGATGACTTTACCGTTGATCAGGGACGTATTGGTGGATATATACGCAACCTGTCTGCTGTGGAGCATTACGGATTTATGGTGCAGAACTTCACGGGACACTTCATTGTGGATAAGGGTGTGATTGATTTGCGCGACTTTGAGGTTATGGCGGCGCACTCGGATATACGCATCAAGTCGCTTGTCTTGAAGGGCGAGGATTGGGGCTCGTATAAGGATTTTATCCGCAACGTGAGAATCGATGGCGAGTTGTATAAGAGTACCGTTTCCTCGTCGGATATCGCTCACTTTGCACCGCAACTCCTGCCGTGGAATCTTATGGTGCGCGATGCGAGCGCTACGGTGAAGGGTACGGTTGCCGATATGTCTATCTCGGTTCAGGATATAAAGTTTGGAAAGGGTAGTTCGCTCTATGGCGATGTGCGCCTTCGTGGCTTGCCCAATGTGCGCCGAGGTGTGATGAATCTGAATTTGAAACGTCTTACAACTACCGAGGACGACATCGCTTGGATGTTGGGCGGTATCACGGGCCGTAAGTTGCCCGAGAAGGTACTCTCTATCTCGGACGCTGCGGGTGAGATTATCTGTGCTGGTCGTTTCGATGGCGGCTTTAGCGAGTTCAGTGCCGAGGCGTTGCTTACTACCGAGGCGGGAAATGCTACACTCACCGCCGAGAGCCATCCTATGGAGCGTGTGGAGGGTGAGCAGCCGCGCTCTACGCTCGTTGCCGAGGCTGACCTGCGCCACTTGCAGTTAGGTCGTCTGTTGCAGGTGCCTGCGCTTGGTTTTGTTACGGGTAATGTAACCTTTAATGGTAGCACGTCAAAGAGTACGGGCTTGTATGGCCGTCTGAAGGGTGATGTTGCCCAAATAGAGTTCAACGATTGCAATTACGATGATGTCAGGGTTAATGGCCTTGTCGTTAATCGTAGTTTTACGGGTGAGGTGGCAAGCAATGGCCGCCCGATAAAGTTTAAGTTGAAGGGCTCGGCGGATTTGAATTATAAGAGCCCCGTGTATGATTTTGAACTTAACGTTGCCGATGCCGACCTGCACGTGATGAACATAAATAAGCGCGACTCGGTGTCTCGACTCTCATTCAACGCCTCGCTCTATGCCGTTGGTCGCACGTTAGACGATATGAATGGCTCGCTCTCGCTTGACAAGGGGCGATATATGTACAATGCCGACACGCTCTCGTCGGGAGCTGTGAAACTCGTAGCGAGAAACGTGAATAACCGCCGTTCGCTGGATTTGACTTCGGACTTTGTTGATGCAACCTTCACTGGCCCTACGACCTACGCCGATGTGATAAAATATTTAAAGACGGCTATGTCGAAGTATCTGCCCGGTCTTCAGTTTGACGATATTTATGAGAGTACGGGTGTTGATGATGGCTACTCGGCTCTGTCGGCTACGGTGAAGAATATCGACCCGTTGCTAAATGCTATCTCGGAGGGTTTGCAGTTGGCTCCGGGTTCGAAGGTTAACTTTATGATGAATCCCTCGTCAAACCATCTCACTCTGCGTGCCGAGTCGGACTATCTTGAGCGTGGCAAGTTGCTGGCAACAAAACTCAATGTCAATGTCACCAATCAGGGCGATTCGCTGGCTATGTATCTCAGTTCGGAGGATTTGTATTCGGGAATGTTGCATCTGCCGCAATTCTTGGTGTCGGGAGGAGCGAAGAACGACAGACTATCGCTCTCGGCTGGTTTTGACGACAAGGCAGATAGGCGTTCGGGTATGATGGCTCTTATGGCGCAGTTGCGTCGCGAGAAGCTAACGGGCGCACCGAGCGTGGATATTACGTTGTACCCTGCGACAATAAATGTGGCGGAGGAGCAGTGGCGCATAACATCGGATAAGATAAGTATCGACACGTCACGTATCGAGGTAAATAATTTCTTGGTGGCAAACGACCGCCAGCAGTTGCACCTTTCGGGAGTGGCGTCACGTAGCCGTGAGGATTCGCTTACGATGCGTATGAACGACTTTGAATTGGGTCCGTTCACGGGTTTTGCGCGTAGAATGGGTTACGATGTCGAGGCGCAGGGTAATGGTGTGGCTTCGATGAAGGCGGCACTGGGACTCGGAGAGATTACGGCCGATATTGGCATTGATAGCCTTGAGGTAAATGGCTATGGCGTTGCACCGTTGCATATCGACTCGCGATATGATATGGAGCGTCAGCGCGTGAGGGTTAAGGTGCAGAATGGCCGCACGGGACGCGATATTGTGCAGGGTTATTACTCGCCCGAAACAAATAGATATTATGCCGAGGGTACGCTCAATAACCTGCCTATGTTGATGCTCGATCCGTTGCTCACGAGCGTGGTGTCTGAAACCGAGGGCCGCGCCGATGCACGTGTAGAGCTTACGGGTGAGGGACGTATGGCCAAGCTGAATGGCTCGATAGATGTGGCCAACCTCTCAACGAAGATTGATTATACCAACGTGCGATACACCGTGCCACGTGCTACGGTGAGGGTGGAGAATAACCACTTCCGTGCTTCGAACGTGCGTGCTTACGATGCGGAGAATAATAGCGGTCTGATGTCGATGGATATCAGCCTCGAGCATCTCTCGAACATCGCATACGATATACGTTTCGTGCCGCGCAATATGCTTGCAATGAATACCACAGCCCAGCAGAACGACCTCTTCTACGGTAAGGTGTATGCTTCTGGCTCGGTAACCGTTACGGGTGACAAGAAGGGTACGCATCTCGACATCGTGGGCTCTACGGAGGGCGATTCGCACTTCTATATGCCCCTGTCGGGTAAGAGCGATGCCGCGTCGGCAGACTTCGTGGTCTTTGAGCGCCCGGGTGTGAAGATTGATTCTACGAACTACCTTGTGCGCAAGAAGATGGCCTTCGAGCGCCGTACACGTCGCGCAGAGGCGTCGGAGAGCAGTATGTCGGTTAATGTGGAGGTTACGGCTACGCCCAGCACCGAGGTGCAGTTGGTTATCGACCCGACGGTGGGCGATATCATCAAGGGCCGCGGTAACGGTACGCTCAATATGCGTATTGTGCCGAGTGCAAATATCTTCGATATGTATGGCGACTACACCATCACCGAGGGTAGCTATCTCTTTACGCTGCAAAATATTATCAACAAGCGATTCGTTATAAATAGTGGATCGACCATTCAGTGGACGGGTGATCCGTTGGATGCACGCCTGAATATCGACGCGGTGTATAAGCTCAAGGCCTCGTTGCAGCCGCTGTTGTCATCGACCACGCTGGATAATGTTACGCGCGCCGTGCCTGTGGAGTGTATTATCAACCTTACAGAGCGCCTCACGGCACCTACCGTTACGTTCGATATCAAGGTGCCCAATGCCGACTCGGAGATTCAGAATGCTGTGGCCAACCTTTTGAATAACCAGCAGTCTATCGCTACGCAGTTTATGTATCTGCTTGTGAGTGGCTCGTTCTATTCGGACTCTTCTACTTCATCGAGCATCGGTGCTTCGGCCTCTGCTACTACGGGATTTGAGTTGCTGTCGAATCAGTTGAGTAACTGGCTCTCGAGCGATGATTATAATATCATCTTGCGTTATCGTCCCAAGTCGGAGCTTACGAGCGATGAGATTGACTTCGGCTTCTCGAAGAGCTTGGTGAATGACCGTCTGTTAGTGGAGCTGGAGGGTAACTATCTTGTGGATAATAAGATGGCGCAGAGTAGCAATATGTCGAACTTTATGGGTGAGGCCTATATCACTTGGCTTATCGACCGCGCGGGTGCTTTGAAATTAAGAGGTTTCACGCAGACTATCGACCGTTTCGATGAGAACCAAGGTCTGCAGGAGACGGGCGTAGGTATATATTACAAGGAGGACTTTAATAATTGGACCGATTTGAAACGCCGCGTGAAGGAGCGTTTTATGAGCCGCCGCAAGCGCGAACAGATGCAGGCTGAGGCCCGCGAGGCCGAGGAGCGAGCTCTGCGTGAGGCCGATTCGCTTGAACGTTCGGGAGAAAATGAGTATCTTTACAACCGTATTCGTCGTGATTCTGTCGCCGATGATGCGACGGAGGATAATGTAACTCCCGCAGTCAGAACAGATTCCGTAGCTGCAAAGCTCCCTCTGCGCGAAAAGTAGGCGACAGAGAGCATAGTGGCCAAAGTGGCAGAAATGACAAAAAATAGAGAGAAATAGAATAAGAACTTAAATAAATTAAACGAAAAGATTATGATCGATTTTATTCAGGCTGCCCAGACGGCAGCTCAGGCAGGTGAGGTTGCGCAGGCAGCCGCCGAGGAGGTAGCAAGTATGGGCCTTTGGGAGTTGT